>DASRFG010000023.1:362513-725027 GCA_035651655.1 Terriglobales bacterium | reverse complement strand
ACGGTACGTTCCACCCCAGTCTTCAGTGCTTGTTCTTGGGTCGAATTAGGCGGACATTCTCCGGCGTTGTATTAATGCTTGGGAAGTCTCGATGATTTACTTGAAGAGCGCACTTGGTTGGAGTGGCGTCGCGTGTCCAAGGCCAAGAGCCTAGTTGCTGTCCAAGGAATTTTCAAGAACACTGTTACCAAAGGGGCATGTCCTTCTGATACCTACGTTACTTGCAAGTTCTCTGCTCTAATGGGCCTCAATAGAGGAGGGCTAGGTTCCGTGGCCCACTGGCACGAATATCTCATTAAGTTTGGCGTCCTGGTTTGCACGGCTATTGCCGTGACCAAGCTGATTGTTAGCGAGCTTCGCGGTCTTTAAGTGGTAACCGCTGGCAAAGGCATCCTGGAGGGCTGCTCGGGGCAGGATTGTTCAGTGAAACCCCCCAAAGATCAGTTCGGCCAGTGAACCACTCCAAACGCAAGCTCAAGGAGAAACAAGCAGCCGAAAGACAAGGCCACGTATCCGACGAACACGACTCGCTTCACTTGCTTAGCATTCGGAGTCTTGCCCCATGACCCAATGCGACCACACTGGGCGGGGAATTTCAGCAGCAGGAATCCCCATCCAAAGAACCACACGAGGGTTATTATGTGAACACTCCGGGGAGATGGCATGGGCCTTTAGTTTGCCAACAGGACAATTTGAATTCTCAGAACTCCGGGAGCAAAGAGCACGCGGAGCAGGAACCAAAAACCCTCGTGGATGATACCGTAGATAAACCCAATCACTACGAGCAAATCTAAAATTACGGAAAGGGCCAGCAGGTTGCCCTACCAGCCCTGGAGAAAGCAGCGACACGACTAGCTAGTTAATCGGACAGTATTCAAGCAGCCCCGGCCCGTTCCAGTACCAGTGCCAGCCCACGCGCCAATACCTCAGCCGATTTAAACACAGCAGCGGCATGTACCGCACCAGCAGCGTGTTTCTCGTCGTATCCCGGCACAACCTGGACTGGAACTCGCATGTGGATACTCTGAAGCATGAACTGTTTGGCGACATCATTTCTCGGCTCGTCCTCGTCTAGCTCGTACTCAATTGGCTGATCTTCGGCAAGCTGAGGGCAATCCTCAAGACGGTTGGATTCTTCGGGGCGAGGAAGGAAATCCGCCCCACCTGGACAACCTTGCACGTCGCGTCATCAGGCCAGCACTCGCTGAGGCTAGGTTAAAATGGAGAGGCTATTGCAGCCTGCGTCCAGCAAGTCCAGCAAGTCCCGCAAGTGCAGTAAACTCAAGGGAGTCCAAAGAGAGGCCGACGTAGCTCAGTTGGTAGAGCAGTCGATTCGTAATCGACAGGTCATCGGTTCAAGTCCGATCGTCGGCTCCATGTTTAACAACGGTCCAACCTGGCATCGCGCACATCGTGCATTCGCCAACCTGAACCATGGCCGGCAAAGGGCGCCCACGGTCACTTTCGTAACCTTCAGATCAGGTGGCAGCCCGGATAGGCTTGATATGTACCACTAGCAGGCCTTCTCTAGAGGCGAGGAGCTGTCAGCTTGAAATGCCACTTCGTTGACGACCGGCGGGAGTTCTTCGCAATTTTGGAGGAAAAGCTGGGAGCGGACTTTTCGCTCTCTCCTGCCTCCCTGGAAGACCATTCGCGCCTTGCATCCAGCGATGTGATTATCAGCAGTCTGCCTGCCGCCGACGATCCGCAATTTCCGTCGCAGGTAAGGGCCCTGCAGACGTTGGTCCGCAATCCTGCGGGTGTGCCGGTAGTGGCTTTTCTTTCCACCGACAACCGTGAAGTAATGCGCACCGCCATGACTAGTGGAGCCTACGACCACTTTGTGGAGAACGGCTCCATGGAAGAACTGCGCCTGGTGCTTCGCCGTGCGTGGCAATATCAGGAAGCGCAACGCGAACTGGCGCGCCTGCGTGCCAGCGCGCCGGACATGAGCCGCTTTGCAGCCATAGTGGGTACTGATGAAACCATGCGCGCCGTGTTTGCCCTGGCAAGCAAAGTGGCTTCCACCGATGCTACTGTGCTGATCACAGGGGAAAGCGGCACTGGCAAGGAACTCCTGGCGCAGGCGATCCATCGTGCCAGCCCGCGTGCCGACCAGCCATTTGTCGCGGTCGCCTGCTCGTCGTTACCGGAGAGCTTGATTGAGGCCGAGCTCTTCGGCCACGAAAAGGGCGCATTCACCGGCGCCACCGGGCTGCGCGTAGGACGCTTTGAGGCGGCCCAGCGTGGCACAATTTTTCTGGATGAGGTTGGCGATCTCGCTCCCGCGCTTCAGGTCAAGCTGT
Source organism: Terriglobales bacterium (assembly GCA_035651655.1). Classification (NCBI taxonomy): domain Bacteria; kingdom Pseudomonadati; phylum Acidobacteriota; class Terriglobia; order Terriglobales; species Terriglobales bacterium. The sequence continues at coordinate 722,721 of DASRFG010000023.1, read as the reverse complement.
TGCGGGTGCTGCAAGAACGTACCTTGGAGCGGCTGGGCAGCAATGAGCCGCGTAGTATGGAAGCCCGCGTCATCTGCGCCACCCACCGCAACCTGCAGGAGTTGGCTAAACAGGGGGGCTTCCGTCTCGATCTTTATTACCGGCTGAACACTGTCGAAATAGAACTCCCGCCACTGCGCGACCGCCGTGATGATGTCGCCCTGCTGGCGCACACTTTCTTGCAAACTTTCCGTGAGCACCACCAGCGGCCGGTGCAGCGGATTTCCGCCGCTGCCCTATGCGCTTTGGAAGAATATGACTGGCCCGGTAACGTGCGCGAACTGCAGAATGTGATCGAGCGCGCCATAGTCATTTGTGACGGCCCGCAGATCGAAATCGAACACCTGCCCTCGCAGTTTGCGGCCTGGAGCCTCGAGGATTCCGACAATTCGTTCGACGAAGAGGTACGTAATTTTAAGCGGCGACTCATCCTGCGCACTCTGGCTGAGTGTGGCAATAATAAGGTACAGGCGGCGCGCTTCCTGAAAATTGCGCGCTCCTCAATTCACCGGCTGATTGAAGAGTTGGACATTCCTCCCCTGGTGCACTGAACCGGGACTCAGCCTCCACTTTTTCCAGGCTTTTCGGCGAATACGCGTCTTAAAACGGCAGGTCTGCGACTTCCGTCACCTTGGAGCAACTCGCTCCGGCTTCTAGCATTTAGGTGGACAGTTGTCAGTGGGGAGGGCGGCATCATGAGCACGGTCACGGTCGGCATCGTGGCAGCAGAGGGTGATCAACTCGACCTGTTGCAGGCTCTGGTCGATGCCACTACGGCGGGCCGCACCGTGATGAAGGAATTCCACTCCACCCCTGATTCTCTGATCCCAAAGATTAAGGAAGCGCACCCGCAGATTCTCTTAGTCGATATTCCGCCGCGAAGCGCGGCTCCTGCTCTCAGCGCGATTGAGACTCTGCATGCCCAGTTTCCGCACACCTCCATCTTCGCCGTGGGCGACATGACCAAGCGCCAGGTGATCGTGGATGCCATGCGGGCGGGCGCGTGCGAGTTTCTGGATCGGCCGCCCAGCACCAGCAGCCTTTTGGACGCCTTCTCGCGCTTGACTGCGAGCCGGCGCAAGAGCTCCGACGATGGCAGCCGCGGAAAGCTCATCACAGTGATCAATGCTAAAGGTGGATGCGGAGCCACCACCATTGCGGTCAATGTGGCGGTCGCTCTGAATGAGTCGCATGGCAGCGCGGTATTAGTGGATCTGGCTCAGATCGGGCACACCGCCCTGCACTTGAACGTAAGACCCAATTTCGGCGTGGTTGACGCTCTCGGTAACGCGCAGCGTCTCGACAATTCGCTGCTCGATGGTTTCATGACCAGGTGTCCTTGTGGCATCCAGCTGCTCGCCGGCCCTGAAATACCTACTCCCGTAAAGGTGAGCGAGGAAGATGTGGAGCGCCTTTTCGACATGCTGCTTGGACAATTTCGTTATGTTGTTGTGGACGCCTCCTCCCGGTTGGATCCCCTGGTACGCATGGTGTGCAATATTTCCGACAGCATTGTGATGGTGGCTGAAACTGACATGATCGCCCTGCTCTGGAACGCAGCCCGGGTGCAGAGTTATCTGGGCGATGGGCCTGTGCGCGACAAGGTGCGCCTGGTGCTCAATCGTTTTCGCAAGACCCCGGAGTTCAGCGATGCCGATGCCGAAGCGGCCACCGACGCTAAAATCCTGTGGAAGATTCCCAGCCAGTATCTGACGGTCGGCACTTCCATTGATAAAGGCAGCCCAATTGCGCTGCAGAAGACTCCCGAAGTAGCCCGCTCGTTTAGAGGTTTGGCCGCCGCCCTTGCGCAAGTGCAAAGCAAGCCGCGCCGCAGCTTGCTGAACAGCGAATATGCCACGCGCATCCGTTCGCTGACTTAGTCGTCACAATCCACTCTAGTTTTTCCACCTGCCGCATTGGCCAGACCTTTCAATTCCGCGTAGGATGTTGAGTTTTCAACCCGCGCGCATGAACGGCTTTCCCAACTTTGACCTCAATGGCCAGGTGGCACTGGTCACGGGCGCGGCTCGTGGCCTCGGGCACGCCATTTCTCTGGCATTGGCGAATGCCGGCGCCGACGTGGCGCTCGGCCTCCGCGATGTGAAAACCGGAATTGGGCTTGCTCGTGAAATTGAAAAACTCGGTCGCCGTGCACTCCCTTTGCAGATGGACGTCGCACATCTCGACCAAATCTCGCGCGCGGTGGATGACACCGTGAAGCGCTTCGGACGTCTCGATATCCTGATCAACAACGCTGGTGGTGGCGTCAGCAACCTGGCTGAAGACGTGAGCGAGCGCGAATTTGATGAAACTGTCGCCCTCAATCTGAAGGCAACATTCTTTGCCAGCCAGGCCGCGGGGCGGGTAATGGCGCGCCAAAAGCATGGGCGCATCGTCAATTTAAGCTCACAGGCGGGATTCGTCGCGCTGCCCACCGAATCGGTTTACTGCATGACCAAGGCTGGAGTTTCGCACCTCACCAAATGCCTGGCCGTAGAGTGGGGCAAGTACAACATCACGGTGAACGCGGTGGCTCCAACTTTTATTCGCACCCCGGGGACTGACGAGGCGTTAGCTGATCCCGCGTTCTGCGCCGACGTCATTGAGCGCATTGCTGGACTGCACCGCATCGGCGAGCCAATGGAGGTCAGCGGTGCGGTCGTGTTCCTGGCATCGCCCGCAGCTTCCCTGATTACCGGGCACACAATTCTCATTGACGGCGGCTGGACGGCGCGCTAACTGACCACGAGCTTTCACTCCGCTGGGGATTTCCCTGAATAAAACACGTTGTTATTGTTTACAGAAGGGAATTCTTCGATGCCATGGGAGCGCTCGCCGCGGTTCGAGGACACGATGGATGTGATGGGCAAATGCAGCGAAAGGCTTGACAAGAGCGGATTTCGGGGTACTATGTAGCGCTCCACCAAAGCGAAGTCTTCCGGAGGAAGTTTCCCTATGAAAAGGAATATTTCTCGGTCAATTACCAGTCTCTTCTTGCTAGCCTTTTCCATAACAATTCCCGCCTGGGCGGGCCAGGTTTCAAGTGGAAAGGGGTTTAAATCTCCGGCTGCAAAATTTTCCAAAGCTGTGGCGGCTGATGTTTCGCCGTCTATGCGCACCCTTGCAACAGTGCCCCGTCTTTTCTCTCCATCCTTCACATCCCTGCGCGAAGTGAGACGGGAGCGCGGGCCGGTAGCTAAGGATAAAGGTTTTTCGGGTGACGCAGCGGTTCAGTCATCCACAGGGCGCGCCCTAGTTAATGCCGCAGCTGCTCTTACGCCAATACGAACTTTCGAAGGCTTATCGAACCAGGACAACTTCAACATCTTCGGATTCCGTGTCAACCCACCCGATCCTGTGGGCGCAGTCGGCCGCAACCATTACGTCGAGATGGTCAATTTGACCTTCGCGGTCTATGACAAACTGGGCAATCGCTTGTTAGGGCCGGTCGATACCGGCACCCTGTGGCAAGGTTTTGCGGTTCCCGATTGCACTGATCCTTCGGGCGATCCAGTGGTTCTCTACGATCGCTTCGCCGACCGCTGGCTCCTCTCACAGTTCACCACCAGCGGATTGAATCCCGACGGCAGTTACAACGGCAAACCGTTCTACAACTGCGTCGCGATTTCGCAGACCGGAGATCCCACCGGCGCGTATTTCCGGTATGCATTTATCACCTCCGCGCCCGGATCGGTGACATTCTTCCCCGACTATCCTAAGTACGGAGTTTGGAGCAACTCGTATCTGCTGACCTCGCGTGATTTCGGCCCCACGGTCGAATATGGCATCAGCGTTTATGCTCTTGAAAAAGAAAAGATGCTAAAGGGCGACCCCAATGCCCGTTCGGTGCACTTCTTCCTTGATTACACAGTGGTTCCGCTTGAACAAATTGGTGACGGCCTGCTCCCGGCCGATATGGACGGTGAGAACGTTGATGATAGCGTCTCTGCTCCCATCGTCGGCACCCAGGACGATAACTCCGATTACGGGGCGACCTTCGACGCGCTCAACATCTACGAGTTATCAGTCCGCTGGCGCAGCCAGCCGACCGCATCCCTGAAATTGTCGGCTCAGCTTCCGGTAGCGCCGTTTGACTCGATTTTCCCCTGCGGTGTGGTGCATGGATCGCAACCGCCGAGCGCCAGAGACTGCTTGCCTGAACCCGGGATCACTGATGGAAGCCGTTACCTCGACATCCTGTCCTACCGGCAGCGTCCAACCTGGCGACTTGCTTACCGGAACTTCGGCAATTACGAAGCGATGGTCACGAATCAGTCGGTGGAGGCGCGTCCGGGAGTCGCCGGCGTGCGCTGGTACGAGATACGGCGGCGCAACGGCAAATTCTCCGTGTTCCAGCAAGGTACTTACGCCCCCAGCGATGGCGTGCACCGCTGGATGGGCAGCGTCGCCATGGATCGGAAAGGCGATATCGCCTTGGGCTACAGCGTCGTTAATGGAACCGATGTTTACCCAGGGATTCGCTACACTGGCCGGCTAGCTGGTGACACTCCGGGGCAAATGACCTTGGGCGAGGGCACCATTATTAATGGGACCGGTGTGCAGGTGACAACTAACTCCCGCTGGGGTGATTACACCTCAATGAACGTGGACCCGACTGATGATTGCACGTTCTGGTATGTAAACGAGTACTACCAGATAAGCGGGATCATCGGCGTTAATACCGCGCCTTGGCAGACCCGGATTGGCAGCTTCCAGTTGCCGGGCTGCGCCAGGAAACGCTAGACACCACTTGCAACAGTGTTATTCAAACCACCGGCGCAAATTTCCCGTTTGCGCCGGTTCAATTTTATGCCGTTAAAATCCTGCAATTTTGGACGGAGCACGATCATCCTTCTGGCCGGAATGGTTGCGGTCTACGCCTGGGCTCAATCCCCCAAGCGCAGTTTGGCGATTAAATACGGCGATGCAGAACAGAAATTAACGTTCAATCCAAATCTACTTTCAGAGGACCAGGTTCGCCGTTTCGCAAAGCTATCTCCCCATGTCTCCGAATACACCGACCTTGACTTGTCTCCGGCATTAGAGTTGTGCATTGCTGGCAGACCGGAATACCTTGAATGCGGCAGTCGCGACTTGCACGACAAAAACTTCTATCGCAACGCACAAATCAATCTGAAGAAGGGCCGTGAAGCGTTGCGGTACTTGGCGGACCAGCAATATCCGCCGGAGCTTAAGCCGGTTTTCGATTACTTCAATAGCTCGCTCAACTTTTCGCTCTGGCGGGAGCAGGCGAGATTGGATTTTTACAAGAGCTGGAACACTGACGTGTTACGGAGCGACTACCAGGATTTGAAGCCGACCGCGCTGTGCGCGTCAGTCCTTGAAAAGATAGACTCGGCTAGTTCAAGAGATGAGCGATATGGGCTGGCGAAAGAGTGGTCCAACTGTTTGGTTCGTGCTCGCCCCCAGTCATACCCGGAACCTGCATGGCAAAACTTTCTTAAAGCCTACGGCATGACTGAAGAGTATGTGGAGGAGGATGACAATGAGTGACCTTTATCCGACTTCGACCTCGTCAGCCTACGTTCTACTAACGCTGCTTCTTTTCTTGTTTCAGACGCCAAACTGAGGTGAGTAGATCGGGGGAGGTCACAGGCCCGATCAGTCCACGATCCTCCAATGCTTTTATAGTGTTCCGATTGGCGGATGCAGTGCGGATGACTTCGTTGTCTTTTAGTCTGCGCAGGAGCGGCCCCGTTTCCAGAGAATTGGTCTCAATCTGGTAGCCATTCTGCAGATGCCGCAGCAGGTCTGCTTCGGTTTTGCTCAGTTTTGCAGGAAGCTTAATGGCTGATGTGTTCTGCCTGGTGCGGAATGTTGGTGTTTGTGTTTTGCTCACTTGCATACCCTCGCTATTGCAGCTCCTAGAGGAAAAATTAATGGATGCCCTCACAGAGTTAAAAAATGTGCTTAACACTAGCGATAACGTGCTTAACCCTAGAGATAACTTTACTGAAATTTCATTTCTCTGCGAACAACGCTCGTAGACTCTGCGCATCTGAGTCTATACCCCTGAGATGTTGAGGATTTCCCGTGAGGATTTATCGAGCAGGTGCATTGCTATTAGTGTGTGTCGCTGTAACATTTGCGGCCGCGATTGCACAGATGACCCCAGCCACTCCAGTAATTATCAATGTGAAAGACTACGGTGCGATCGGCGATGGCATCGGCGATGACACGGCAGCGATTAATAGGGCCATAACTGCGATTCCGCCGACAGGCGGCACTCTTTATTTTCCCTGTGGCACGTATTTGGTCACCTCCAGTCCCTTACCCATTAGGATCAGCCACGTCACAATAACCGGGCCGAGCACCTCGTGTGCAACTCTAAAGGCTTCGGGGGCAGCCAACATTACTATGTTGGAGCTGGGTGGTGGATCTCCCGGTTTGAGCCAGCCGGAGTTCTTGGCCAGTGATACTACTGCAAACACATTTACGGTTGGGGGTGGCGGGTTGGCGAAGCTTGGCATACGGGTGGGGAGCTACGTTTTAGTTTCTGATGCGGGTACTCCCAGTCACGGTCCTGGATCTCCCTTAATCTCAGATCAGCAAACAGTGAAAGTCACGAGTGTGAGCGGCGACACGGCCACCATCGAGAACGCGTTCTCAACTCCATTCACTGTTCTTGGAGGTAGTTACGTCCAGAAGATCATGAAACCGGTAGTTGGAAGTCTTATTTCGTATCTGGCATTTGACGCCACGTCCAATGTGGGGACAGGGACATTCGGAATCAGCTTGCCTCTCGCTGTCTCCTCGGTGATTGAGCATGTCTCGGTCACGGGCCCTCAGGGAGGGGGCATCGTGGTGGACTGGGGGTACAAGAACCATGTGCACGACGTTGTCTGTATAAAGTGTGGTAACGGGACGGTAGGGGCGCAATCTGTGATGATCAGACGACAGACTTTCACAGTCGCTAAGAATCTCACTGTAACGAATAGCTCAAGTCAATCGGTCTTCGGGTTTGCCCTGCATCAAGTGCATTTCAGCACTGTACAGAATGTTGCTGTTGATGCGGGAGGAGCCAATGGACGGCCCTTCAAGTTGCTACGTTCCAGCAACAACACACTTTCGTATGTGACCGCGAATAACGGTGGCGGAGGTCATAACGGCATCAGCATTACTGACAAGTCCACTTACAACACTTTCAACAACTGCGTTGCGCTGAACAACACTGGAAATGGAATCATCACCTTCGGAGACCACAACACGAACAACACTTTCAACAATTGCATCGCCAAGTACAACACCCAGTCTCAAATCGGCCAGATGGCGGCTTGGGATGGCACGTACACCGATTTTTACAACACTGTTAACGGCGGCACGTTCTGCTGCGTGCGTGCCGTTCACCGGGCCGTGGTGGCAATTTATTCCGATTACACCACGTTAACGGGTGCGGTGATTACGGACGACCAACAACTCGCGCGAAATGGATTGCTAGTTTCAGCATCTGGTGTGACCGTCCAGAATAACCAGTTCAGCGGATTGCCCAAATTGCACGACATTTACGTGCTCTCCGGCATGAGCTCCTCCACATATTCTGGAAATGTGACTCCCGATGGGACAACTCCTGCCGGCGTGCCGTGACCTCGATCCTGCCGTTCACTTGTCATCTGAGAGTTCAGAAGGCAGCGCTCAACTGTAGTTCGCAGGCGGCACAAGCGTTATTGCACCACCAACGTTAGTGAGGTGGTGTGCGTAATGGAGGGGGAGGCAGCGCTTATCTTTACCGTGTAAGTGCCCGGAGGAGTGCCCCCACTGCGCGGCGGTGGACTGTTGCTGTTTCCGCCGCCGCCGCAACTCATCTCAGCCAACGACAGGGTGAATAGAATCAGCAGTCCACAATACAAGCGCAAGCGTCTTTTCCGGGAGAAAGGCAGAAAACCGGTTGTTAGCAGGCCACAAAGCGGCAGAGTCCAGAGCGCGGTGATCGGAATGCTGTTCCGGTGCTGCGGCGGGTGGAACACGGCCAACGTTGGCACGGGTGCCATGGTTGAAACGCTCACGAGCACGTTTGCTACTCCGGCCCCAGGAGTGATTACCACTGGTGAAAATGAGCAGTTGCTGCCGGATACGTGATCTGAACAGAGGAATGCCACTTGATCGTTGAAGGCTCCTCCCACGCCAACAAGCTGCAAGTGATATTCCGCTGTCTGTCCAGCGGACACAGTAACGGAACTGTTCGAAACACTTGCTGAAAAGTCTGCATCCACGGTGAGCATAGCGGCGAAATTGTGGACGGGGATGCCGGATGCGTCGTGAGTGCTCACGTTCACGGGATAATTGCCCACCAAAGCTGAGCGTGGAACGCTTACAGTTAAAGTTGCGCTGTCCGCGCCGTGCGCGAGAGATACACTCGTCGGACTAACGCTGCAGGAAGCACCGCCCGCGGCGCTGGCATCGCAAGTTATGTTTACGGTCCCCTTATATCCATTTACCGGCTGAAAAGTGAGCGGCATGGTTGCTGAGTTCCCCGGCAAAACCGAGGCGGACTGTACTTGCCATTTGTAATCGGGGACCACTTTGACGGTGAGAGAGAGACTCTGAGTCTTAGGTGCCGGTGCGCCGATGGAGTTGGCGACGACATTGAAATTGGAAGTACTGGCTGGCGTGTCCTCGGCAGTGCTGACCCACATCGTGACCGTGACCGGGGAAGCCGAAGTGGGCTGCACCGTGTCCGAGGGCAAGAAATGACAGCTCGCGCCGGGAGGCACCAGGCCTGCACAAGAAAGGGTGACAGCCGCATTGAACGCTCCCTGGGCTGTGACCTGCATTGTCGCACTATTAGAAATTGAGCCGCTGTTCACGATCAGCGCGGAAGGGGAAGGAGCCCCCAGAGCAAAATCCACAACATGCAGAAGCACCGGAGCAGAGTGGGTGACGTGCTTAGGGTCAGAACCGACGCCTTTGAGGTTGAAGCTGAAATCCTTGATGCTGCTGCCGCCAAACGTAGCTGTAAAGGGCGCTCCGCTGGAAGTCGGGGTTACGCTTGGGCCAACGCAGCTGGGCGGCTGTGTACTGCCATCACAACTAAGCGCTACCGGGCTGTTGTAGCCGATCAGAGAGGTCAGGGTTCCGGAGAATGATCCTGCCTGACCTGGATAGACCGCAACGGGTGAGGAAACCGCAATCTGAAAATCAGGCGGCGGGCTCGCCAAAACAAGTTCCCAAATTCCCCGGCCGTAGGTGGCAACTCTGAGGATCTTGAATCCGCCGCTCTCAAAGAATCTGAGAGTCATCGCCGGCGCGCTGGGCAGTAGCCCCGTGCCCGAGGTTGGCCCGACCTCGGTCCAGTTGACGCCTCCATTCGTAGTTTGAAAGACGCCGACGTCAGTACCGACGTAGATGGTGCTGCTATTGTCCGGATCAACAATTACTGAATCAGCCGGCGCGTCGGGCAGGTCGCCGGTGAAATCGGTCCAGGCGGCGCCGCCGTTTGTGGTCCTCCATACATGGGGAACGCCGAATCCCATCACGGTGGCGTAGGCGGTCTGCCCGGTTAGGTCGGACGGGTCGAGGGCGACGTCAGAAATGCGGAAACCCGCAGTGCCGGGCGGAGTAACGTCAGCCCATGTGAACGGACCGCCCGCTGCGTCGCTGGTAGCAAAAATTTGGCCGGCGCTCGTGCCCGCGTAGTTTACGGAAGAGTTGCCGCCCGATGCTGGACCTCCGGCGGCCAAGGCGGAGACAAGATTGGCCTCGAACCCGGTGCAGGCAGCGGCCGTGCTGGTATCAAAATTGAAGCTGCTGGGAGAAAAGCCTGTGCCATCGGTATTGCCGTTCCACACCCGGCAAGTTCCGACAATCATCCTATTGCTCGCCTGGGAATCGAGGATGTACGGCGTATAGAAAGCTCCCTGGTCTCCCTCGAGCGTGTTGGAGTCCACGATGGTCTGAAAATCGAGGCCGCTGCAATTCACTCCGGATAAACAGCTTTGAATGCTCACAAAAATATTCGACGTGAACCATTGGGTAGGATTGCCGGGATTGATGGCGTTGTACCCGCCGTCCCCGCCGTTGACTGTGAGCCAACCGGGAGCAACAGTGGAGGCGGTTGCGGGCGAGCCGTTGTCCTGCGTTCCGCCGAGCAGAACGGTCCGATCAGTGGGATGCTGCGAAAAAGAGACGAAGTCACTCAGCGAGCCCAAGTTTGCATTCAGGTTGTCGAACGGGTTCGATGTCGCGCAAGTTCCGGAGCGCAGGTTGTAGCCGTCAAGCGCGCGGTTCACACCACCATCGTTGCCGAAGTACATCAAAGCGTGGCCGTTCACAATCATGAAGTCGAGATCGTGCTGGTCGGGATGAAGGTGCGAAACCCAGGCGACGGGGCTACAGCCGTACACGCGAGTCAGGTTGAGAAATCCGGAAGAGCAGGTTGGATTTGAGAGATTGACGGAACATTTGTAGAGATTGATGGCCCCGGCGTACAGGTCAGTGCCGCTTCCTGAGGGAACAGCAGCCAATTCCAAGTCGTAAATTCCCTGGTCGGCGGTGCCACACCCTTCCGCGTCTCCACAGAAATCAATTGAGCTGGTGTTAATCTGCAGCCAGGTTGACCCGCTATCCGTGCTCTTGTAAATGCCTTGATCGGTAAACGTGAAATCTACCGGGTTTTGTGAGATGTACCACACGTAAATCTCATTGGCCCCCGGCCGGATGGCAATCTGGCCGCGCAGAATGGGACAGGTTGCAGCATCGATTGCCGCCGGCGGGCAGTTCGCCGCGATCAGTCCCAACCCCGGCTGATTGGGCAGCCGAGTCCAGTTGGCGCCATCGGTCGAACTGTAGAAGCCATGTCCTGTCATTGCGGCGTAAAACGTGCCATTCGAGGAGTTGTACGTAACATCCGAGACTGATTGCTGGGCAACCGGAACACCAGCATCGGTGACGCTGGCCATCTGCCAAGTGAGCCCTGGATTAGCGGAATTATTCGACCAGTACAGGCCGGGCGCGCCCGACGCCAACGGTGATGGATAAAAATCGAAGTTGCTGGCCGCTGCCACTACCAGGTTCGGATTGACCTGGCTGAAAGCGAGCTTGCTGAAACCCAATCCGGCGAATGGGTGGGCTCCGGAATCCGCCGAGCTGATCAAGCTCCAGGTGCCTCCGTGATTAGTGGAGCGAAGAATGCCGAGCCCGTAGTAAGAATCGCCTGAACCGTTCGGTTCACCGGTTCCAACCAGAATCAGCTGACTATTGTTCGGCTGTAGCGCGATGGCGCCTGTCGCGAGGGTAGCTTGACCGTCAGTGAGCGCGGTCCAAGTGACAGTGGTTGGATCTGGGTTGGCGGCGTTCGTACTTTTCCAAACACCACCGTATGCACCGCCCGCATAAACGGTGTTGCCGGTTGTGTCGGATGGGTCAATGGTGATGGAGGTTACACGTCCACTGACGAAGCCATAGTCCTGGTCGGGACCGAAGGTGCGGGAAGCGAAGTTTGTGGGTCCCAGCGGTCTCCACGCAGGGGATGATGTTTCAGATACCGCGCGCGCCGAGCGCAGCGCCATCTTCTGTTGATGAGCGCGACGCAACAGAGCGGCCGCTGATTGTCCTCGAATTGTGCGTCCGTTGCGGAACCAGCGCTCGCGCTGTAAGAAATGGTCTCGGGCGCCCTTTTCGGATGGAGGGAGGGACCTCTGCGCCCACGCGTCCGGCGCCCATCCCAAAAAAGTGAATACCATGACTGCGCGAGCAATATGACGCGCGCTATTGCGCCTCATGATCCAATCCTGGGATGAGAAGAGATAAAAAACAAACTATGGCTGCATGGAGAGCGTGTCAAAGCAAATTGAGTGAGTTCGCGTGTGATCGCCATCACAAGGCGTCCTATTTCAGGAACGAAGAGGGTTCCGTGCTGCTGATAATTTACCAAGCCACTGGCATGAGCGCCGGATGTGACGTCCGCATGGGGTCGCGGATACAATCAGGTTTTCACTCTGATTTCTACTAAGAGGAATGCTCCGTATGGATTGGCAGGCGTTCGCCTTGACCCTGAGGCTGGCATTGGTAGTCACAGCCGTGCTGTTGGTGGTCGGCCTGCCTATTGCGTACTGGATCACTTACTCAAGCTGGCGTGGAAAATTTCTGGTAGAGGCTGTGGTTGGGCTGCCCCTGGTCCTGCCCCCGACCGTGCTGGGTTTTTACGTCCTGCTGGCACTAGGCTCGAGGAGTCCAGTTGGAAGGATGTGGACTTCGCTCACCGGTCATACCCTGGCTTTCACTTTTGAGGGCCTAGTGGTCGGCTCGATCCTTTACAGCTTGCCTTTTGCGGTGCAGCCCTTTGCGGCTTCGTTCGCAACCGTGGATCGAAAACTGATTGCAGCGTCATCTACTTTGGGAGCGTCGCAACTGCGCACCTTCTTCAATGTGATCGTGCCCCTCTCCACTTCGGGACTGCTGACGGGCGTCGCGCTTACATTCGCGCACACCATGGGAGAGTTTGGCGTGGTGCTGATGGTGGGCGGCAATATTCCGGGCGTCACCCGCACCGTCTCCATTGATATATATGACCAGGTGCAGGCCACGAACTACGCCGCTGCTAACCAGACAGCGCTTGTGCTTCTGGCTATTTCATTTGTGGTCCTGGCATTGGTGTACGCTTTGAATCGAAGGGTATGGGCGATTTGGCCGTGGAAATAGCTGGAGAACAGCGGGCAGCTCTGAGTCCTATTTTGCCAACCGTCGCGGTCGGGGCAACGGGCTTGGATGCCCACATCCTTAAGCATCTGAGCGCCAGCGAAGACGATGATCCTTCCCACCTGGGCTTCAATCTAGATGTGCAGTTTTCCGTTCCCCCAGGTATCACCATTGTTTTCGGTGCGTCTGGCTCGGGGAAGACCACGCTGCTGAACTGTCTAGCCGGATTGCTTACGCCTGATACTGGTCGAATTGCGGTTGCCGGGCATGTACTCTTTGAGCGACCCCCGGGGCGCGCTCCCAAGGTAAATTCTCCGCCGGCACAACGCCGAATTGGTTATGTGTTTCAAGACCTGGCGTTATTTCCTCACCTCACGGTGAGAGGAAACGTGGAGTACGGCCTGGGCAAGTTTGATCCCGACGAGAGAAGCCTGCGCGCCGACAAGATTGTGCAGACACTAAACATTGCTCATCTGCTGGACCGCCGGCCAGGTGACATTTCCGGTGGCGAGCGTCAGCGTGTGGCTTTGGCCCGTGCGCTGGTGATAGAGCCTTGTTTGCTGTTGCTTGATGAACCCCTGGCAGCTCTCGATGCCCCCACCAAGTCGTCCATCGTGAAAGACCTGCGCATCTGGAACGATCTGCACCGTATCCCGATTTTGTACGTCACCCACAGTCGGGAAGAAGTGTTTGCGCTCGGCGAGCGTGTGTTGTTTATGGAAAAGGGAAAACTGCTTTCTCAAGGGACGCCTCATGAAGTGCTGGAAACGCCCCGTCAGGAGATGGTTGCTCAGTTGGCCGGCTTTGAGAACATCTTCGACGCCAGAGTGAGCGAGATACACGAACGACAGGGCACCATGACCTGCGCCCTCGACGGAGCCGGGGTGCACTTGGAAGCACCGCTTACCCGGGTGGAGGTGAACGCACGACTTCGGTTAGCTGTGCGCGCGGGCGACATTCTTGTGGCAGCAGCGCAGCCCCAGTCTCTGAGTGCGCGAAACATAATCGCGGGAAAAATAACCTCGCTGGTCCAACGAGACTTTATGGTGATCGCCCAGGTGGACTGCGGAGCGCTTTTTGAGGTTCATCTCACTCCCGGCGCGCGAGATTCACTGCAACTCGAGAGCGGCAAGGCAGTGTGGCTGGTGATAAAGACTCACTCCTGCCATCTTGTGCGACCCTAATATCCAGTCACTCTGACGAGGTCAGCGCCTTCAAGAAGCGATAGTAGAAGTCCACTCCGTTGTAAAACGATTCGATCCCCACCCGTTCGTCTTTTCCGTGGGCACGACTGTCGCTAGCTTCAATGGCTATGCCGGAAACTTCATAAGTGGGCAAGCCGACCGCGTTGGTGTAGATGCCGTCGGAGGCTCCTCTGGACATGGAGGGCACTACCTGAACGCCGGGCCATTTAGCCGCTGTGGTCCGTTCCAGCGTCTTTATTACTTCCGGACGCAGGGGCGCAGGCGGGAGTGCGGTGCTTTCGGGCGCTGTGTCCGAGACGGTGCCGTCGTTGGCAACCGAACCAACCGAAATCTTGGGATCGGCAAAAACGCGAATCAGGGTTTGACGTACTTGTTCGCGCGAGTGTCCAGGCAGGATACGGCAGTTCACATTCGCGCGCGCCATTTGAGGCAGGGCATTGTTGGCATGACCGGCGTCAAGTCGAGTGGCCACACAGGTGGTACGCATGGTGGCATTCTCCAGCGAATCGGCAGAGAGGCGTTTAATGGCAGCCTGGTCGGGAGGAGTTTTCAGGATGGCGCGCATGTCCGCAGCTTTCTGTCCGGTCTGTACCTTCGCCATGGCCTGGAAGTAGGCGCGAGTCACAGTATTGAGTTCGAAAGGGAATTGATAATGCTCCAATCGGACCAGTGCATTCGCCAAGTGGTAAATGGCGTTGTCCGGCACCGGGCGTGAACTGTGCCCGCCGGGGTTGGTGACCGTGAGCTGGTAATCGCCATATAGTTTTTCGCTGCCATTCACGGAGAACAGCAGCGGCTTTCCATTTTCAGTCAAGACGCCGGAGCCGTCGTGGTTGAGAACGAAATCAGCCTCAATCAGATTTCGGTGATTCTTAAGGAGCCAGTCAACGCCGTTTGATTTTCCGCCTTCCTCGTCGGCGGTAAGGGCAAGGATGATGTCGCGGTCTGGTTTGTATCCCTCCTGTTTCATGCGAATGAGGGTGGTGACCATGATTGCATCGCCGTCCTTCATGTCCTCAGTGCCGCGACCGTAAAAAAAGCCGTCCCGCTCCACGAATTGAAAGGGATCGGTGGTCCAATCCTGGCGGCGAGCTTCCACCACATCGAGATGCCCGATGAGCAGCACCGGCTTATGCGCCCCGGTCCCGTGGAGGCGCGCGACCATATTGCCTTTGCGATCGCTGGGGCCGAGTACTACAACGTCCTCTGCGGGAAATCCCGCATCCCGCAGGCGCTTCGCCATGGCCTCGGCGGCCACGGTAGTGCTACCAACCGAGTCGGTGGTATTGATTTCGATCAGCTCTTTGAAAATGTCGTGGGAAAGTTTCTTGGTTGCGTCATCAACCTGCGCGCCTGATGTGATTGCGCAAAACAGCAACAAAATCGCGAGGAATGCCGTCGAACTCCACTTTTGCATCAGAATGGCTCCAGGGTTGAGCAACGGAGATTACCAGATCGTTTGACGAACGCCAAACCCGCCACGCGTTGTGTGTATGAATATAGGGATTCCTCCCGTTGCCCGGAATGACATTAAGAGTTAATAAAGGGGGCTGGCTATCGCATTGACGGCAGGCTGCAGGTCAATTAAGACTATCCACTGGCCGCCGCGTCTTTTTTCCAGGACGACGATTCCACCCAGCAGTTCGGCAGCGGCCTGGGGTGGGAGATCGCGGTGATAACCAAAGAAACGAGTCTTGATTCTCTCCCATGCCTGCCAGTCGCCGAGCAGAGGTTTGGCGGGTTCGTACTTGGTGGAAAATAGGAGTGCCACATCGAAGCCTGATTCTGCCTCCCGCACGCGCAAGATCTCCGGCAACGAAAAATTATCAATACTGACCACGCGCGCTGGATGTTTGACGTATCCGAGATATGGTTTGGTGAGCTCGTCGGATGCAGGCCAGGCGGTCAGTACCCTGGAATTTGTGTAGTGCTGAGCTACGAAACCGTCGGCTTCTTTGTGCAACAGCACGTAGTCGCGGTAGGCGAGGTTATCTTCAGGAGCAAATCCATACGGTGGATTTACGAACAGTGCGATTACAAATCCGAAGGCAACTATGGCGACAACGGCGCGCCAGCGTCGAATTCGCCGGCGCAAGGTGGAGACGCAAACAATAATGACCAAAGGAATGACAGGCAGCATATAGCGCGCCAGTACTGCTCCGCCGATTAGAGACATTGCCAGCAGATAGGTGATGATCACCGCAGCAAATGCTCGCTGCACTGGGAGCCGAATGCGCTGTCTTTCGTCAGAAGAATCAATTACAGGAGGGAAGGACATTGCAAGCGCGGCTGCGCCGCTCAGAAAAAGCATATTCATGTAGCCGAACGTCTGCCAGACTCTGAAGATCGCAGCCAACAGAAGGCGCGCCGGGTGCAGCGTGGCTTGCAGGTTGTAGCGAACGTATTCAGGATTGCCGAAGGCGTAGCCGGTACGCCATCGGTGATAGCCGAACCAACACGCCAGCGCAAAAACGGGGACGCCTAGTGCCAGGGCACGACGGCGGCTGCGCTGCTCAAAAAGGCAGACCTGCTGGAGGGTGCTTTCCCGGCGCCGCAAGGGACAAAGCCACTCGTAGGTGAGCAGCGCCAAGGGCGCCAGGACCGCGGTTTCCTTGGTTAGGGCCGCCAGCGAAAACCAGGCGGTGGTCGGAAAGCGGCGATCCTGCAGATACGAGACCAGCCCCCAAATGGTGAGCGCTGCTGCCGCCAAATCCAAATGCGCCAGCGAGCTTTGGGCAAAGAACACGGGATAAGACGCTGTGCAGAGCACCGTGGCAACGGCTACTTCGCGGTTGGAAACAAGCTTCGCCAGGCGGTAGATGCCGAGCAGACAAAAAGCGGCGACCATTAACATGGCCGTGCGCGTGACCGCCGGCGCGAAGCCGGAAACCTTCCACCACGCTGCAAGATAAGCCATCAGCAGCGGAGGATGCGCATTAGAAACCGTAGAGTGCGGGATGAGACTGCCGCTCAGGAGCAGGTCGCGCGCTGCGGGAATAAAATATCCCGCCTCGTCCCAAAAATAAGGAAGCCGTAAAAGGGGTGCGTGAGCGATGAATAGCCCGGTAAAGAGCAGCGCGAAAATCAGCACCGGGTGAATTTCACCACTAGCCACGGGCTTCCGAGCGCCGTCGTTACCGTCAGTGGACTGGTCCGCTCGCGACCATACGCGGGTCGAGCTTGATCTCGCCAAATGTGTTCTCGTAGCTGACGACGTTTTGTTGCAGGATCGCAAGCAACGCCTTAGCTTGCTGCGGACTCAGATAGATACCCTGGAAATTTCGCACCTCGACCTGGGTCTCGGTCTGTTGCTGAAGCGTGCCGAAGACGAGAAAGAAGTCCCACACATTCACCCGCACTTGCACGCTGTTGGCATAGCTCTCCCGGTATTCTGGGCTGTTGATGAGTTTTATATTCGGCTGCCCTGGCATTTGCATAGCGTAAGAGTCTAAATCAAAGGCAGCAGGACGAGTATTTGTTTCCGAGCATGCAAGGCATCCGCATGGGACCGCCCCTTAGCTATACAATTTAGGGGCCCAATTTGTGGGCTTTGCGCTGAATTTTTTGGAGGTGGCGCATGCAGTCACTTCGGTTTTGGTTACTGATCCTAATTACCGCCGCAGCTTCTGCGGCCACCGGCCAGGTTTCCATTCACGAATGGTCGGTGCCTACTCCCGACTCCAGGCCGCACGATCCCGCCCTCGCGCCCGATGGTTCGCTCTGGTTCACGGAGCAACTGGCAAACAAATTGGGACGTCTCGATCCCAGCACCGGGCAGTTCAAGGAATTCGCTCTCAAGATCGCTGATTCCGGGCCGCACGGACTGGTTGCCGATCACGACGGAAACATCTGGTTCACCGGAAACCGCAAGGGGTACATTGGAAAACTGAATCCGAAGACCGGTGAGGTTCGCGAATATCGAATGCCGGATCCGCGCGCCCGCGATCCACACACGCCGGTATTCGACAACAGGGGAACACTCTGGTTTACAGTGCAGAGCTCCAATTTTGTGGGGCAACTTGATCCTCGCAGCGGCGACATCAGGCTTAAAGAAGTGCCAACTCCCAATGCGGTGCCTTATGGGATCGTGGTCACGTCGGATGGAACGCCCTACTTCTGCGAATTTGGGACCAACAAGCTGGCCTCAATCAATCCAAAAACCATGGAAATTTCTGAGTACAGCTTGCCGCAAGGCGCGCGTCCGCGCCGGTTGGCAGCGGGAAAAGATGGAACTATTTATTACAGCGATTATGCCCGCGGGTATTTAGGACACTTCGACCCAAAAACCAAGAAAGTAGAAGAATGGGCCTCGCCCTCGGGCGCGGAGTCAGAGCCTTATGGAATAGCGGTCGCGCCGGACGGGACCGTCTGGTACAGCGAATCTGGAGTGCAGCCGAACACCTTAGTGAGCTTCGACCCTGCGACGAAACATTTCTCCAGCACGCCAATTCCTTCCGGCGGAGGCGTGGTCCGAAATATGGTGGCGACGCCGGAAGGCAAGTTGTACCTGGCCTGTAGCGGAGTGAACAAGGTCGCAGTGGCGGAAGTGAAGCAATAACCTGCAAACCTGCCGAGGTTTGCAACAGCAGTGAAATTAATCGAAAAACTCAGGGGTTTACCGGGTCTTCAAACATCGGGGATATGGCTGATTAAGGCCATAATCCGCTTGCGACCTGAGTCCTCGCTAGCTAGCATCGGGGTAATCCCAAAAGGGGAATTTCTTCCCAATCAATAAATTTGAGTGGAGGTTGAAGTGTCCAAGTATTTAAGTTTGTTGTTGGCTGGATTTTGCGCGGTCGGCATCGCAGGCACGGTGCACGCCGATAACCAGGTTATGTCCGAATTGCGGTTTGTGGCAGACAAAGGTGCAGACAAAAACGCCGGAGTCTGGGTGGATGGCCAATACGTCGGTTACGTGAAAGAACTCAAAGGAGACAAAAAGATTCTGCTGCTCCCGGGCACGCATGAGATTGTTGTGCGGCAGGCCTGGTACAAAGACTACGTCCAAGAGGCCGTGCTCGAGCCCGGTGAGCTGCACGTAGTGAAGGTTGCGCTGATGAAGCAGGAACGGAAGCCTACGGGCGCGGCGACGGCCGAGTTGAAGATTGCCGCCAATCCGAATCGAGCTGCCGTGTTCGTTGACGAGCAGTTTGCCGGCCACGTCAATGAATTCGACGGAATCGGAAAGGCAATGCTGCTTACACCAGGACAGCACAATGTACGCATCGCTTTGCCCGGATACCAGCCGTTTGAGACGACCGTGGACCTACTGCCCGGTCAGAAAATGAAGATACAAACCGATCTGG
This sequence comes from Terriglobales bacterium, assembly GCA_035651655.1. Taxonomy (NCBI): domain Bacteria; kingdom Pseudomonadati; phylum Acidobacteriota; class Terriglobia; order Terriglobales; species Terriglobales bacterium. The sequence continues at coordinate 703,517 of DASRFG010000023.1, read as the reverse complement.
TGAAGGGCAGCATCGAGGAAGCGGGTTCGCTGGTCAGCCAGAAATAAACCAAGCCTACTTCAGCCCGAAGACCCATAAATGGCGCGAGGTGCCGACGTACACCTTGCCGTTAATCACAGTGGGCACCGCCCATTTGGTCGGTGTCCCTGTGAGCGCCGGACTCCGATACAGCTCATTGGCCAGGTTGGTCGCGTCATAGGCATGCAGGCTCGGGTTAGAAGTTGGGCGGTCAACCACCCACGCAATTCCATTGCTCGAACCGTTGGACGAAACCACCGGTTGCCCCCCCGGGAAGTTGAATACGAACGTACCTTGTGACACTGGGGCAGCGGACATCTTGCCGGTCACAGGATCCAGGGCGAACTGCTTGATTACGTCATTGTTGCCCACAAAGTAAAGGCTGCCTTGCCAGTAAGCCGCGCTGGTGAAGCAATGATTGTCGGCTTGCGTGCCCACCGGGCCACCAACAATGTTGGTGAGAGTTTGAACAATCTGGCTGTTGGACGTTGATTGGTAGTGCCCCATCTTGTCGCGATCTACTACGTACACATCCGGCCCCTTGCCGCAACCGATGATTTCGTGGGGATGAGCCCCGGTTTGATCTGGCACCAACAGCAGTCCACCAGAGCCCAGGTCCCAGTCTTTCCTGGAGAGTGTGGCTTGATCAAATGGAGTGAAGTAATCGAGCACGGTTAAATTTGGACTCAGCTTGACGAAGCTGGTGGAGTAGTTCTGCGTGCCGTCCCAGTCTCCATTAGAAGTGGAAACATAAATGTTCCCGCTGGAATCAGCGGCAGGAGCGGCGCCAGCCATCCAGATAGATCCTTCCGTGCCGGTCGGCGTGCTAGTCCAAACCGCCATTTGCGCCAACGATACTGCGCTATACGCAAACAGCCAGCCATGATAAGGATCGGTGTCATTTTGCGATCCGAAGGCTATGTACACATTGCCATTGGCGAGCAGCAGGCCGGGCCGTTGCAACTGGCGGAACGGCTGCCAACCCGGAGCATTAAGAATGACTGGGCTGCCTGGCCTCTCAGCGCCGGTGGTAACGCTTAAAGCATGCAACCGGAAAACAATGCTGCTGTTCTCTAGAGTTTCAGCGACTACGTACAGGGTCCCGGCGGCGACATCAATCACCGGTGTGCCGGTAATCCCGACTTCTGGCCGGATAGAGCCGAGCACCAGGGTTTGTGGGGCCGTAGTCGCTCCTGGCGGGATTAGACTCTGCTGCCACAGCGGCGCACCCGCGATGTCGGCATCAAAGGCATACACGCTGTCATGTTCGGTAGCGACGAACACTACGTTGTGGGTGCTACTGCCGATCATCAGGTTAGCCAAATAAAGCGGCTGGCTGTATACCGAACCGTCCACGGGATCGCTGAATTTCAATCCAAAGGTGGTTGAATTCACATTGCCAGGCGTGAGCACGGTCTCGCTGGCCTGTTGTCCGGTGCGCTGGTTGTCGTTTTTCCAGCTGGTGTAATTCAGGGCAGTAGTGACGGTTATGTTGGTGCGTCCGGTAAAAACTTTCGCGGTAGTCGCATCCTTGGCCTGCACTTCGATCAGGTGCGCCCCGTTCGTCAGGCTGACGCTGGTGTCAAATACATTTGTTGTGTGTTGAACCGTGCCCGCAACATGGTCCACCCAAATCTTCATGTAGGTGGCGGCAACCGACCCGTTGTAGGTCGCGTGCACATGGACGGGCGAGGTCACGGTCGAACCATTGGTTGGGGTCTGAATAGTGACAGTGTTTGGCGGGGAAATAGTAACCGTGGCCGTTCCCTGGTTGCTGTTTGAATCGGTGGCCGTAACGCTGAATGTCCCTGAAACTGAACCTGCTTGATATAACCCTGCGCTGGTTATGGTTCCCCCGGTGGCCGTCCAGCTAACCGGCAGGCCGGCGCTGTCCGTGGCGGTAAATTGCTGCGTTCCACCGGTTTGGAGATTAACGGACGCTGGGCTCACGGTGACCGTGGCTGCGGACGTAACAGTTATGTGGGAGCCGGTGGTGTACACGATCAGGCTGGTGCCGTCCTTGGCTTGGACCTCGATCAGGTGTGGACCATTGGCCAAAGTAACGGTGGTATCAAACACATTTGTGCTGTGTTGAACCGTGCCTGCAACGTGATCAACCCAGATCTTCATGTATGCGGCGGGAACGGAACCATCGTAGGTGGCATGCACATGGACAGGCGAAGTGACGGTCGACCCATTAGTGGGCGTGGTGATGGTCACGGTTCCGCCAAATGCCTGAGAGCCGAATGCAAGGGAGCAAATCGTGAGGGTAAGAAGCTTACAGAGAAGTTGTCTTGGGCCCATAGAAAAGGCGCATAGCCTCAAGGTTATCCGCCACATAATAGTTAAGCACGTCAGCAGCCACTCTCTTTAGGGAGAATCTCGGAGGAGTATTATAGCCCTGTTCCAATCTTGGGAATATAGCTGCCTTGTTTAAGGCTAACGACGGCAATAAGGATGGGTCAAAAAGCAAGTCAAGCCCCTGAAGGCAACATCAGTTGCTGCCGTGGGATAATTTCACTTCTAGTGAGGTACTGAATGCAAGCTGGCAATATCGATTTCGCTCGGCTCAAGTCCAGCATGAAGGCCAGCTGGACGGCGGGCGACTTTGGCCAGATTGCCAACTACGTCGCCAAAGCCGGCGAAGACTTCGTAGGGCGAACGAAAATTACGCCCGGAGCTCGCGTGCTGGATGTGGCTTGCGGAACCGGAAACTCAGCCATCCCATCGGCACGGAAAGGCGGCGTCGTGACCGGGGTTGACATCGCAACCAATTTGCTCGACCAGGGGCGCAAGCGGGCGGCGTCAGAAGGAGTCAACGTCTGGTTCGAGGAGGGTGATGCGGAAGAACTCCGCTTTGATGATAAGTCTTTCGACTTCGTACTCAGCATGTTTGGCGCAATGTTCGCGCCCCGACCGGAGCGCGTCGCCGCTGAACTGATTCGCGTTTGCAAGCCGGGTGGCCAAGTGGCGATGGCGAACTGGACTCCAGAAGGATTCGTGGGCAAGTCGTTTCGCGTGACGGCAGAAATGGTGCCGCCTCCTCCCGGGCTGCCCGCGCCCGCACTTTGGGGAAGTGAGGAGGTCGTGCGGCAGCGCTTCTCTGGCCGAGTTTCCGACTTGAGCCTCACGCGGCAGAAGGTACTCTTCCATTATCCGTTCAGTCCCAAAGAGGTAGTGGGATTCTTTCGGCAGTACTTCGGGCCGACCCAGGTCGCGTTCACACGACTGGAACCACCAGGCCAATTGGAGTTGGCTTCTCGGCTGGAGTCGCTGTGGACTGAGTACAACACGGCCACGGATGGAAGCACGAAAGTCGAGGCCGAGTATTTGGACGTAAGAGCGACCCGGGCGTTAGGCAGGCCTGGCGCGGAAGCCTAAGCGGGAACTTCTCCTCTCTTAATGCTATAAGACATAGTCTTAATGTTGTAAGAATAAGCAGCTACTCTGGATTTTTGTTGCCCAGGCAAGGTGTATTTTGTAGGCTGGAGACCTCCCCCAGCTAGGAATGGTGTCATGGTACGAATCCTCAGGTTCCCCAGAAAGAAAAGTTCTGCGCGCTGCGAGGTCAAGGGCCCAATTCGTTGCCACAGGTGTCAAAGGCTATGTCGAGACGCTGTGGATTACCTGAGCCACAAGTGCGTGCCCAAGAAGGTAAAGCCGGTTACCCAAGTTTTGTAAAACAGGACTGAGATTCCAACCCTTGTGGTTGGTCTGACTGACGCCATTAATGGGCGTTCGGCTTTCCTGCCGAGAATCGTATGGTGATACTTGTGTGTAGATACCCTGGGCTGACGGCTTCTGGCATTCGAAGTTGGATGGACTTGAATCCCTCGCGATCTTTGTTTACCCGTGCGCCTTGTACATCAAACAGAGCTGAGCCAAACACCGGGATCTGATATTCCCGCCCTGACAGGCCAGAAACTTCCAACTGAAGCCGTTGGCGGTCTGCGCTCCACGATTGGGAAACAAATTTCAAGTTTCGGCTCGTTAAACCGAGACGCGGAAGCGGTGCAATTACGCCCAGATTGAAATCACCCTGCATGCGAATGCGGATGGTGTTGAGGCCGGGGAGAATTGGCACCCGAATCTGGATATGCTGGTCTTCAGTATTTGCTTGTAGATGAAAAGCTGCGGGGCGACCGTTCATCTCCACGTCCAGCACGCGAGCGTGGAGACTCACTGCAGGCGCGAACTGGAGTATGCATTCACCCTTCCCGGCGCTTCGCGCCTCGAGCTTGATTTCATCGTCGGCTCGGCTGTACGCGAGATCAATAGTTACGCTGCCCACTCGCACATTTCCTACACGGAAGGAATTCCATTCTGCCGGAACGTGGGGCGCGAAGGTGAACTGATGCGCGGGGACGTTGACCTCCATTCCCATCAACCCCCGCAATAAGGGACTCACAACCATTGCCGCCGACCAGATCTGGTGCGGCGAACTCGTAGAAAGCGACTGGTGGTAATCACCGGAGAGAACCTCGGTGACGTGGCCCAGCGAGCCGCCGAGGACGAGTTCGGCATTCGCACGCAGATTGGCGTAGGCAGCCAGTGGGCGGTGATAGCGATACTCGCCCACCGCGGCCCAACCGGTAAACAGCGGCCAGACGGTGCCGTAGTGGTAGCCGGCGGGATTGTATCGAGGATCACGCGAAGAAATGATTCGTGAGCCCCAGTCGGTTTCAAAGTCGGCATCCGCGAGCTGGTTGATCATGGGCTGCGCTTTGTCCATATCGAGCAGGCCAAACCACATGGGAACAGTAGCCAGCACGCTGGGAACGTCTATGCGCTGGTCCTTCGGATCCAGAGCGAAAGCAAAGCTCTTTGCGTTTTGATTCCAGAAAAGCTTATTCAGTAATTGCCGCTGATGCTCGACCGCCTGCTCGGCTTCGCCGCGGAGATCATTGTGACCAGAAAGCCTCGCCAGATCCGCAAGTGCAGTTAATGCTTCAATCCCCAATCCACTTTGATAAAGTTCAGTTTTGATCACCCGCGGCTTGGGCTGGCCGGAACTCATGTCCAGGCCGCCCAGGTTGGTGGTTGGCTCCTCGGGAGGGCGTAGCGGGCCACCTTCGATCCAGCCATGCCCGATCCCAAAATTCTGCGCGAGCCCTTGCGGATCCCACGTGGAGCGCAGGAATTGATAGGCCCTTTGGATGTTCTCCCATTTTTGAGTGGCGAAGGCGACATCGCCGCTGTGAAGGACATAATCACGGACAGCGATAATGAAAAGCGGGGTCGCATCCGCAGACGCCCACGGATAGGGGAAGCTTTTAAACCAGTCAACCAGGCTGGCAGTCTGCGCGATCTCGTGGGGGATTTTTCCGTCGGCGCGCTGGTATTGCGCCAAAAATTCGAGACCCTGGCGAACGTGCACAAAATCGCCGGCGGCATCGAGTGCCAAAGCCGTCCACTCCGTGTCGCGCCCGAAGAACCACGCGAACCCAGGCCGCTGTCCGCCATCCGAACCTCGGTAGCCGGCCACTAATCCCGTGCCGAGATATGGATTAGCAACTACGCCTTGCAGCATGCTGACTCGCGCCCAATCGTACGCTTGCTGCATTCGTGAGTCGGGCAGCGTAAGGGTGATGGTGTGGTCGAGGTAGCGCCGGTAATAGTCGGCGGAGTCGCGCAATAAAGCGTTGTAGTCGGCGGCCAGGTGCTGAAACGTTTTCTCAGCAGCCGCTCGACCCGTTATGGACCCGGCAATAATAATGACCTTTTTGTCCCGGCCCTTGTTGATTTGCCCCAGAGAGAATGAAGTTATGGCGGAGCTCGAGTAGTTGGTAGCGTATTCCTGTTCCAGGACGACTGCTGAAGGCGAGCCGACGAGTGCGACATATTTTCGCTGCTCTTCAGCCATCACGAAGGCGCGCAAAGCTGCGTCCCAGCTCATGTAGGTTGCGCCTAGCGCAGCTGGCCATTCCAGGGTGAAATCGCGAACAAATTCTGCTTCTATCTGCAGCGGCTCCGCAGTTTCGACCTCCACTAGTACAACCGCTCCAGGTTCGTTAACCGGGACGAATGCGGTCTCTTTTACCTGAAATGTGTCGTAGACATAAGTAATAGTGGCCGATTCAGCGTGAACGGTGAGCGTGCGGGCCAGAGCTTCTGCGGGTAACACCCGGTCGGCAATACGAAATTGCAGCCGAAACTCGCGAAAAAGCTTGAGCGGATACACCCACGCTTCAAACGCGCCCGATTCCTGGCCAAACAGTCCGGCACGCGTGCCTACAGCCGGAAGAAACTCCCAGGCGCGGACTGGTCTGGAAAGTTCAAGATCGTTGGCCGGAACATCCTGAGCGGGCGCTGCTGCTGGTGCGCCTGCCGCAAAAAGCAGAACGACCAGCACCAGGAGAATAAGGGTGAGCGCTTTACCAGAGGCTTTTTGGGGCGTGATGGTTTCTGGCTGCATCAGCGCGGGCGTTTGCAATCTCCCCTCAGTAACTGTTAGAAAATAGGCGCGATTCTAGCACGGAGCTATTTCGGCCAGGTATCCCCTCTTGTCTTTTTCGCGACGCTCGTTCCTTCAATCTTTAAGCCGATCGGCGCTGGTCCTCTCCTTCGAAAGTGTTGTGGCGATGGCAATGCCCAATCGGTGGAATCCGCTTGCACGAGCCCAAACTGCAGCAGCCAAGCCGCCGACGCATCCAGCTTATCCGCCGCCGCCCAAGTTCGCTGACTTGGGAATTAACTTCGTGAACGTGGCGCGTGAAGCCGGCTTGAACGCGAAGACCCTTTTTGGCGGCGAGCATAAAAATAAATATCTGCTCGAAACCACAGGTTGCGGAGTTGCCTTCTACGACTACGACAATGATGACTGGCTGGATATTTTCCTGGTAAACGGATGGCGACTGGAAGGTTTTCCGAAAGGCGAAGAACCACATTGCCACCTCTTCAAGAACAATCGCGACGGCACTTTCACTGACGTGACTGCGAAGGCCGGACTGGCCCACACGGGGTGGGGACAAGGAGTCTGCGTCGGCGACTATGACAATGACGGCTTCGACGATTTGTTCATAACCTATTTTGGAAAGAATGTTCTGTATCACAATAACGGGGACGGCACGTTTACTGACGTCACTGAAAGAGCTGGCGTAGGAGGCAATGGCAAGCGCTGGAACACCGGCTGCGCATTTGTTGACTATGATCGCGACGGCCATCTGGATTTGTTTGTGGCCAACTACATAGACCTGGATCTGGCGACGGCGCCGGTGCCGGAATCGGGACCGTGCCTATATAAAGGTGTGAAGGTTGCCTGTGGCCCACCCGGCCTTGCCGGTGGAAAGAATATCCTTTATCACAGCAACCGGGACGGAACTTTTACGGACGTATCCGAAGCTGCGGGAATCACACAGGCGAATGGCACTTACGGACTTGGCGTTCTGACCGCCGATCTGGACAACGACGGGTGGCCGGATATCTATGTAGCTGACGACTCCACTGCCAGCGTTCTGTATCAGAACCGCAAAAACGGAAAGTTCGTGGATATCGGCATTGACGCCGGCTGTGCGTTCAGCGCCGACGGCAAGCCTCAAGCAGGCATGGGCATCTCAGCCGGAGACTATGACCTCGACGGCAATCTCGACCTAATAAAGACTAATTTCGCCGGCGACACCCATTCCCTTTATCACAACATTGGTACCGGCGCCTTTGAAGACACAACCTTCGAAGCTGGTCTTGGCCTGAACACCAAATACCTTGGCTGGGGTTGCGGATTTTTTGACATGGATAACGACGGCTGGCCCGACATTCTGGTCTGTAATGGCCACGTCTATCCCGAGGTCGAGCAGCTCAAGACTGAGGCCGGTTACCCGCAGCGCAAGCTTCTTTACCAGAACCTGCGGAATGGACGCTTCGAAGATGTCTCGCTGCAGGGCGGCCCCGGCATCACCGGACCCTCGGCTTCCCGGGGCTGCGCATTCGGCGATTTCGATAATGATGGCGATATTGACGTACTCGTGAACACCGTCAACGATTTCCCGCAATTGTTGCGGCGCGATTCTTCTGCCAGCCAAAATTGGATAAAGATTCGGACCATCGGCACCAAATCGAATCGCAGCGGAATCGGAGCGCGTTTGCGGTGTCTGACCCGACCACCTGATGAATCAGTCCCTCACCAGCAAATAGATGAAGTGCGAAGCGGTGGCGGGTATCTCTCTCAGAATGATTTGCGCGTCCATTTTGGCCTAGGCAAAGCCAAGAAAATAGAATTACTCGAGATTCGCTGGCCGAGTGGACAGGTGGACTCGCTAAAAGATCTCGAGCCTAATCAATTGATCTATGTAAAAGAATCGGCGGGAATTGTTAAGGCGGTGAGGTTTGAAGGGAGAAAATCTTAAAAGCCCGCGAGTGGACTTCCGCTTTGACCTGTGTTCCCGAACCTTCCTTCAAGGTATGAATGGTATCCACGGCAAGGTCTCGGAAACCCTCAACTAGTCCGCTCGGCCAGCGAATCTGTAGATGGTCAATCTTCGTGGCGGCTCCGAGTCCGAAGTGGACGCGCATGTCACTGTTCGAGATGTAGCTGGAGCCGCTGCGGACTTCATCCACCAACGTGCGCTTGCCCACCTTGAGCGTGATGCGTGCGCCGATACCATCCCGATTGGAGCGCGTGCCTTCGGTCTTAATCGCGATCCAGTGGTTGCCATTCTTGACTTGGTTCACCAACAGACTCGCTCGATCATTCATATTGCTGATCACCGCAGAAAGTCGCCCATCATTCCAAAGATCACCCACCGCGAGTCCGCGGCCCGACCAGGCCGTCGCGATGCCGGGGCCGGCGGAACTTGAAATGTCGCTGAAAGTCCCGTTGCCATTGTTGTGATACAGAATTCGCGGTTCACGATAGTTGCTGCCCAGTTTGTACTTGTCTACTTCGGGGTAAACGTGTCCATTGACCAGTAGAATGTCGGGCCAGGAATCGTTATCAAAATCGAAAAACATCGTGCCCCATCCTAGATATTGGGTGTGCAATCCCAGTCCGGCCGCGAAAGTCACTTCGGAAAAGCTTCCGTTGCCGTTATTGCGATAGAGTGTTGAGGTGTCGTCAGAGAAATTGGTCTTGAAGATGTCTAGATTTCCGTCCCCATCGAAATCCGCCACCGTAGAACCCATACCCGCCTGGCTGCGGCCGTCCTCGTTGAAGGCGGCTCCCGCGCTTACGGCTACGTCACTAAAGGTGCCGTCACGATTGTTGTGATAGAGGATGCTGGGCGTGCTGTCACAAGCGACGTAAATATCGGGCCAGCCGTCATTATCGTAATCCAGAGTTGAAATGCTCAAAGCGTAATAGCCGTCGCTTCGGTCAATCTTGCTTTTGCTGGTGACGTCCGCAAATTTTCCGTTGCCAAGATTGCGATAGAGAATATTTTTGGCAGGCTTCAGCCCGCGGGGACCACACATCACCGGCACACCTTTCCAGAGACAACTCGGTCGCTCCCCGGGGCGCGGCGCAGTCTGCAGGTCGAAATCAACGTAATTGGCCACCACCAGGTCGAGTAGCCCATCCCGGTCGTAATCCACGAAAGCGCATCCCGATCCCCAGGCTTTTCCGGAACCAGCGACTCCTGCCTGCTCCCCCACTTCTGCAAATGTACCGTGCTGATTGTGATAGAGCCGATTTTTGCCGTAGTAGGTGACAAAAATGTCTTCCCAGCCATCGTTGTCATAATCCCCGACGCATACGCCCTGTCCCCATCCCGCTCCCGCAAGTCCCGCCTTCGCCGTGACGTCGGTGAACGTGCCGTCATGATTGTTGCGGTACAGGTGACTGGTTGGTCCTTTGCCCGGAGGAAAGCCCTCAAGAGTGGTGCCGTTCACAAGAAAGATGTCTGGCCAGCCATCATTGTCGTAGTCGAATATCGCGACGCCCGTCCCGGTAGTTTCGGTGATGTACTTCTTGGTCTCTAACCCACCGAACACGTTCAACATTGTTAGGCCGGCCTTCTGCGCGACGTCGGTGAAGTAAGCCACCGCTGGTGTACGAGCTGTGGTTTGCGTTTTGGAAGTCTGAAGCTCCGCGCTTTGGAGGCTGAAAGCCAGTCCGCCTACCATAAGCACGAGGGCGAGAATCAAGCAGACGAACCGGAAGTGCGGGCCCCTCAACATCTCTTGAGATACTATCGTGGCTGCCTTTGGGGCGGTCAAGGTTGGCTCCTGCGCTGAGGCCAGCATAGTAATATTTTCGCAAGCCACTTTCGGATTCGTGATGTCCCTTCCATTCATCTGTGATCGCCGTCTCTCGTGTACAAGGGCGCTTGTCTTCTCGTTGATGTGCGTCTTGATGACGCTGCCATGCTCTGGTCAAAAGCCACCAACCCGTGCGGCAGCGGCGTATAGGCGCGGAGTCTCTGCCCTGAAGAGGGGTGACCTCCCAGCAGCGCGCTCTGCGTTTGAAAACGTGGTGAAGCTCGCGCCCGCGGATTATGACGGCCACAACTCTTTAGGCTGGGTGCTTCTGGCTCAAGGTGAGACCGATGCTGCAATCTCGCATTTTCGCAATGCTATCAGGCTCAAACCCGCGACTGCTTCGGCACACACGAACTTGGGAAGCGCTCTGGCCATGCAAGGAAAAAAGGAGGAGGCCATTGCCGAACTACGCCAAGCCGTCAAGCTGGCTCCTTCAGATGCGGAAGCCCATCGGCAGCTTGCAAAGGCGCTGAGTTCAAAGGGGGCACTTGCCGAGGCCACTCTCCAGATGCGTCGCGCCTCGCAGCTTGCGCCGCATCGTGCCGAACTGCACGATGAGCTCGGTTCGCTTCTGGCGCAGGCAAACAACTTTGAGGACGCAATCGGTGAGTTTTCAAAGGCGGTGCGCCTCGAACCAAACATACCGTCTTCCCACCTGCACCTTGGCATTGCATTGTGGAAGAAGAAGGAGCTTGAGCGGGCGATTACAGAACTGAAGCGGGCCGTCGAGCTAAACGCAAGCGACGCTCATAGCTATTACTACCTGGGGTCAGTGTTGGAAGCGCAGGGGAAGCGCGCGGAAGCCATTGCTGCCCTCAAGAAGGCTGTGCAGGTGCAGCCGGATTATCCCGAGGCCCAAACGGAACTAGGACTGATGCTGCAGCGGACGGGTGAAACTTCGGGCGCCATCGAGGCGTTCCGTCGCGTCATTCAGCTTCAGCCCGGTAATCCAGACGCCCACAATAATTTGGGACTTGCGCTTGTGCAAGCAGGGCATGCCGACCTTTCCATCCCGGAGTTTCGTGCGGCTTTGCGACTCCGCCCTGACGACGGTGGATATAAAGAAAATTTGGGCACTGCTTTTCTTCAGAAATCAGATTTCGATGCCGCGATCGGCGAGTTCCAGGAAGCACTCAAGACAACGCCGGGTGATGCGACGCTACACTACAACCTGGCCTTAGCTTTGAAATTGAAGGACCAGCTGCCGGAAGCCATTGCAGAATTTTCGCGGGCACTAGACCTCGACCCCGCGCTTGCAGACGCCCACTACAGCTTGGGTGTAACTCTTTGGCAGCAAGGTGAATTCTCCAAATCAGCAGAACACTTGCAGGCTGCCGTGAAGATCAAGCCAGACTACGCTGAGGCCTATTACACTTTAGGCACCGTACTTAAACAGCAGGGCGAACTGACAGGCGCAACCGCAGCCTTGCGGGAGGCGATTCGCTTGCAGCCCGATTTCGCTGGGGCGCACACCACTCTGGCAGCGATCCTTCGCCAGCAGGGAGATGTCGCTGGCGCAACTGCCGAAGCGCGGGCGGCCTCTGAAATCACTAAGACCAAAAATAGTTTGCAGGCCGCCACGTTTAATACCAATTCTGGAATAACGCTACTCAATGCTGGCGACCTGGCGGGCGCAATTGGGCAACTTCAGAGCGCCATCACGCTTGCCCCCAGTTATGCTCCTGCACATTTTTATCTTGGGCGGGCACTTCAGATGCAGGGCAAAGTTCAAGAAGCTCAGGAAGAATTCCGGCGTGCCGAAAAGCTGGATTCAATCCTAAAACACTAGCCTCCCTAATCTAGCTGTTAAATCCTGTAGTTTCATAACGCGCGACTATGGCTTTTCATAGTAGGCCAGCCTCGTATAACGTCCTTGACATTCAAAACAAAGCGGCTTAGCCTTGCGCTCGCCTTGGAAGAATAGTTGCTGTACGAACCCCCTACAGATTTTTTTTTGGCAGGTTGTGCGCGAAGCATAAATGACCGGATCCCCTAAACTAAATCCAAGCCGTTGGCACTCGACCGCATTGATTCTAAGTTTGCAGCTGTCCATCGCTAGTTCACCCATTCAACAGTCAGAGGCATACGCCGACCAGTTCAGGGAAGAGCTCAAGGCCAGGCGTGCGGGAAAACATTGCGGAGGCATGTGATGAGAAAGCAACACGTTTGGGCGATAGTCGCTTGTATAGCGCTATTTTGTTGGGGATCAACATCCGCCGTTGGCCAGGCAGTTTACGGGAGCATCTTCGGGACCGTCACCGATCCTAGCGGCGCGGCGGTGCCCAACGCCAAGGTTATCGTAACCGACGTGGCAAAGGGATCCACTGAACAAACCACGACGAACGCGACTGGCAATTACAGCGTGACCCACTTAATCCCTGATGTTTATGGCGTGCGTATCGAAGCGCCGGGCTTTAAGGCGTCGGAGCAAAAAGGCATCAAGGTACTGGCTGATACAGCAGCGCGCCTTGACATGCAGCTGCAACTCGGAGCGGTTTCTGAGGCAGTAGAGGTCACTGGCGAAGCGCCACAGCTAAAAACCGATCGCGCTGATGTGGCTGTGATTTTTGATCAGAAAGCGGTTCAGGAGCTCCCGCTGCTGAATCGGAATTTTACGTCCCTGGAGCTATCCTCGCCGGGTACACAGAAATTAGTGGGATGGTCGCATGCGGCCACCGAAAATCCACAAGGAAGTCAGCAGATTTTCGTAAATGGACAGCACTTCAGCGGGACCGCTTACGAATTAGACGGCACTGACAACCAGGATCCGATCCTGGGGATCATCGTAATCAATCCCAACCTGGATTCAGTTACCGAGACCAAAATGACGCTGCAGAACTACGATGCCGAGTTCGGCAAGGCCATTGCGGGCGTTATGACGGCCCAGACGCGATCCGGCAGTAATGCGCTGCACGGTAGCGCTTTTTGGTTCAGGAGGAGTGACGCTACTCAGGCCCGCGACCCTTTTACCCAATTCCAGAAGGATCCAGTGACGAACCGCTTCATTCCCAGCACGATGTGGAATCAGTTTGGCGGTTCCATTGGTGGCGCGGCGATCAAGGACAAGCTCTTCTTCTTCGGCGACTACCAGGGTACTCGGCGTAAAAGCGGACGCACCATCAAAGGCACGGTCCCGACCGACCTCGCTCGTACTAGCTGCCTGCAATTAACTGGCATGTGCAATCTCTCCGACTATCTGGGGGTGAAGGGGACGGGAAAAGTTTACAATCCTGCGACCGGTGATCCTCTTACCGGCGCTGGTCGTACTCTGTTTGCCGGCAACCTGATTCCCAACTCGCTAATTTCGCCACAAGCCCGGAGTATCCTAGCGTTGTTTCCGTCGCCTAATGCTCCTGGCGTGGTGAATAACTTCGTAGGCTCGGGGTTCGGTCCTTACAATGACAACAGTTACAACACCCGTGTTGACTACCAAGCAAGCCAGAAAACGCACGTGTTCGGGCGCTATAGCTACGCCGAATTTAGCTTGTCTGGTCAACCCATATTTGGGAAGGCGCTCGGCGGGGAGGGGTTTGGCGAAGGAGGATTGGCTGGCAGCGCAACCACCCATAACCATAGCTTGGCTAGCGGTTTCGACTACGTCGTCAGTCCAACCTTGCTCACCGATTTCCGTTTCGGCTATTTCAAATACCACCCCGAGAGCAACAAGTTCGATGTAGGGACCTCGCCAGCAACGGGATTTGGCATTCCAGGATTGAATCTGGGCGACCCGGTCACGTCTGGACTACCAGGTTTCTTCATGGATCCCAGCGGAGACTTTCAGACGCTGTCTCACTTCGGCGAAGCTCTGAACATTGGTCGCTGCAACTGTCCCTTGGTTGAAAGTGAGCAGCAGTTCCAGTTTGTTAATAACTGGACAAAAATATCCGGGAACCATCAGTTCAAGTTCGGGGGTGATGTCCGCTATGCGATGAACCTCCGCACACCCAGCGATGCGAACCGGGCAGGACAACTCACCTTTCACCACCTCGGCACTTCAGGCGGGTCCAGTGGAGGAGATGGCGGGCTCGATTTTGCAACGTTTTTACTTGGGGACGCCACCTTCCTGGAGCGATACGTCAACAGTGCAGGCACCCTCGGTGCCGCGGAACGCCAGAAACGTTTCTTCTTCTATGGCCAGGACACCTGGCGGATCACCCCGAAACTGACATTTAATTACGGTCTGCGGTGGGAGCTGTACTACCCCGAGTCGGTAAATGGAAAGGGCAAAGGCGGCTTCGCAAACATAGAGCAGGGTTTGATCCGCGTCGCTGGCTTTGGTCCCTACGGAACAAATGGCAACATTGATATGACATACAAGGCCTTTGCCCCGCGGCTTGGAGTTGCGTACCAACTCACACCTAAAACTGTGGTGCGCATGGGCTATGGACGGAGTTTTGACATTGGTGTCTTCGGCTCACTGTTCGGCCACACAGTCACACAAAACCTCCCGGTATTGGTTAACCAGAACGTGACCGCGCAGAACAATGTCGATCAGAACGCCACCAACGATCGGATCCCGGCATTTACGCTCGCGAGTGGACCGCCAGCTTTCGTCTTTCCTCCCATTCCTGCGAACGGCACGCTGCCGTTGCAAGGACCTTTGGGCAACGTGAATCCAAAGGTTCGTCCCACATTTATGCGGTTGCCGACGTTGGATGCCTGGAACGTAACGGTCCAGCGTCAAATCACCAATTCAGTTGCTGGTGAGATCGCTTACGTGGCCAACAAGGGCACCCATATCTTCGCTGGCAATGGGCCTTCGTATAACGTCAATCAGGCCAGCTTGGTTGGTTTTGGGGTCATACCTCAGGCACAGCGGCGTCCATTGTTCAACCGGTTTACATATCCTGGCTTCACCGATTCCTCCGGGAATACCCTGATGTGCTGTTCAAGCGACATTACCTACCTAGGGAATGATGCCAGCAACAATTACAACGCTTTGCAACTGAAGGTGACCAAGCGCTTCTCGCAAGGCCTGCAGTTCATGGCGCACTACACCTGGTCGAAGGCGATGAACTACACAGACGATTATTTCGTGGACTCGCCGCGCATTGCTTACGGACCGGACGACTACAACCGCAACCATGTGTTCATCAGCAATGTCCTCTGGGAACTTCCGTTCGGCAAAGGCAAAATGTTTGGCGCCAACATGGGCCGAGCCGCCAACGCGATTCTAGGAGGCTGGCAGCTCAGTACGGTGACGAACTGGAGCGGTGGACTGCCATGGACCCCCAGTTATGCCAACTGCGGTTCTGACAAGGACACTGGTCCCTGCCGGCCGAACCGGGTGGGCTCGTTTGCGACGGGTGTCGGCTCATTTGACCCGATAAACCACCAGGTAACCTTCTTCACTCCTGTAAACGGTGGAAATGCTCTGGCTAATCTCCAGAGTGCTGGAGGATGGCAGCGGCCTGGACCAGGAAACTTTGGAACGGCTGGCCGGAACTCAATGCGTGGTCCGCGTCTCTTCACCTCAGATATGTCTCTGCTGAAGAATTTTGACCTATCGGAGCGTGTAAAAGCACAGTTCCGCGTGGACGCCTTCAACGTCTTCAATCACCCGGTATTAGGATTTAATACCGATCAAGGCAATCATTGTATTGATTGCGGTGGGGATGCTGGCAAGATCACTCATCTGGAGAATGACACCTCCATGCGGCAGCTACAGTTCGGCTTAAGACTTAGCTTCTAGTCTTGGTTCGAATGTTCTCACAGGGAGCCCTTAGTGGCTCCCTTTTATTTTTCTATCGTGTTGAGATTAATATCTAAGTAACCATCGCTTATGTCTCCACTCGTGACATTGGCTCTTTTTCTGGCTGCTTCAGCACCGTTCGCTGGAAACCCGGCCTCTGCACGTAACAATGCTGCGGGCGCTCAGGAACAGAAGTCTCAATCTCTTGCCCATGCCCGTGTTCTCATTCAGGAAGGCCACTTTGAAGAGGGAATATCGGAGTTGCAAGACCTGAAACGCCAAAATCCCAGCGCCAAGGGCCTGGCCCACGAGTTCGGAATCGCGTACTACAAAAAGGGCGATTACATCAAAGCCATCGAGTCGCTGAAGAAGGCTTCATCTGAAGATCCTCAGGATAACGAAGCCGTGCAGCTGCTGGGCCTCTCCTACTACTTCGCTGGTAATCCGTCGGAGGCCATCCCTTTGCTGGAGCGGGTCCAATCTTGGTACCCCATCGCCAACGTGGATGCCTCTTATGTTCTAGGCATCTGCTACATTCATCAAAGAAAATACGATCAGGCTAGGCGCTCGTTCTCCACGATGTATGGGGTCACGCCGGATTCCGCACCGGCGTATCTGTTCACTGCACGCATGCTTCTGCGCCAGGAATTCGATCCCATCGCGGAGGAGTACGCCCAAAAGGCCATTAGCCTCGATCCCAAGTTGCCGCTCGCGCATTTCTTTATAGGCGAGCTCTATCTGTTTAAGTCACGAATCCCCGAAGCGCTCGAGCAGTTCCAGAAGGAATTGGCGATCAACCCTGCCCACTCCCCGACGTATTACAAGTTAGGCGATGCGTACTCGCGCCTGCTGAAATTCGACGAGGCCGAGCGGGCGCTTCAACGGTCAATCTGGCTGGATTCCACCGCGACGGGGCCGTACGTCTTAATGGGCAAGGTCTTGCTGAAAAAAGGCGAGCCCGAGTTAGCAGTCCGTACCCTGAAGCACGCCCTGGAGATGGACCCCAACAACTACATTACTCATCATCTATTGGGCGAGTCCTACCGCGCGCTGGGCAACTCAGCAGAAAGTGACCGGGAGCTCAAGTTAGGCGAGCAGCTACAGTCCCTCGAGACATCACACCCCTAGCATCACACAAAGGTGGGTTTGCAGCGATTACTTTTCCAGGCGGCTTGCCCAATCCCTCGGTAGCTGATGCAGTAGCGCGAGGAAGGCTGCGTTAGTCCACCCGAACCCTACTTCATTCGTTGTGTATCCCGCCCGGACGGGCGTTTCCGAGGAACGCGTCACCACATTATATTTTTCGCGGATCGTCCCATCCCGCCGGAAATTTTCCAGAATCGTGGAAAGGAAGGCGTACGAAACCCGGTTCGCGTCATCGTTGAACCCATATCGCCGCAACCCCTCAATTGCCACCAGCTGAGTCGGCGCCCATCCGTATGGATAGTCCCACTGCATTCCGCTATCGGTCCGGCTCATGGCCAAGCCACCCGGATGCTCAAATACCTTCAAATTGCGGACCAGGGCGCTGGCCTGCTCCGGAGTGGCCAGACCAGCCCACAACGGATAAAACGTCGCTATGTATTCGTAAGTCGAACGGACTTGCTTTTGTGCATCGTAATCGAAATACATTCCTCGTTGCGCATCCCACAATAGACTCTGCATCGCGCGGCGGCGTTTTTCGGCGCGATCGTGCCACTCTCGTGCTTCGGAGTCGCGGCCTAGTACTGAGCCTATCTGCTCCATGTCTTTTTCATATTTGTAGAGCAGGCTGTTCAGACACACTGCCGCATAGTGGTGAGTATCGGCGCCGAATGGTCCAAAGCGGAACGAAATATCGAATCCTGATTCCCGCATGCTGCGGTCACCCTTGTAGTACTCAGGCGTGAGGGCGACGTTCTCCAGATGATCGCAGCGCGAAGTCGCCGGCTCGGATGCATTCACCGTGTCGCAAAATTCGACCGCATACGTTTGGCCCAGCACAGGCCGACTCTCGTTTTCGTTTACAGGTATCTCCCGTCCGGCAGCAGCTTCAGGATGCAGCAGAAAATATCCCGCCGGCCTGCGATAAGCCGCTCCTTCGCCCTGGGTGGCTTCGGGCGCAGGTCCCTCGCCAAAGTCAAAATAGCGGGACAATCCGGTCGTACCGGCGAGATGTGGGGCGTGGGTCCAGAGCTGGTAATCTGTGGCTGCGAAACTGTAGGCTCTCGCCAGCCAAGCGCTGTCCTGGTGTCCCGCGCGTTTTTCCGCGTCATATACGGCCAGAATCATCGAGGTCAAAAAGGGAGGCTGGGAGCGAGTCAGCATGTAGGTGCGGTTCGCGTTGAGCACGGTTCCATAGTGTTCAATCTCAAAAAAAAAGTTTTCCACCATGTCGCGCGCCAATTCCACACGACCATCCTCCAGGAGCCCGCGAATTATGAAGTAGCTGTCCCAACCGTACATTTCGTTGAACCTGCCGCCCGGCACGACGTAAGGCTTTTCGAGGAACAGTAGTCCCGGTGGTTGAATCTTTTCGACGTCAAGTTCACCCGGTTGGTGGATCGCTTTCGGAAGCTTCTCTACATCGACCGCGCATTGTTTTTCGAGCGCCTGAACACTCGTGGGCGGTGAATAGTCCGCTGGCAAGTACATCACCGGCTTGGATTTGAGCTTGGGGTCAGCAACGCTGGAGCACTGAGTAGTAGAACGAGTGAGCGTGTTCCAGCCGTTTGAGATGTATTGCAGTATGTCACTGAGCCCGTGAGGCTGTGGGGCTGCGGCTTGCGCGGATCCAGAACTGGCGCAGAAGATTATCTGTAGGAAAACTACACAAACAAGCAAAACTCGCGGATTTGTTGTCTTCATAATTTTTCAGGCTACTCGAAACACTCCCGTCGGACGGCGACCGGAATCCCACCAGCTTACACAACCACTACAACCGCAGCAATCGCACCGCCGCGGACCAGCTATTGCGAATATTCAACCGCTAGGATAGATTGCGTGACTTGGTTAGTTCTTCTAACCATCACTGATGATCATGGCGACTTTCCGGGTGCAGCACAGAAAAGCTCTGGTGGCATTCTTACTGTGCCTCTCCTCTCCGCCCTGTGTGGCACAACTAGCACCCGGCGCACCCGGCGCAAAGGCCACCTGGACCAACGGCAATAAACAGGGAGTTGGCACTTCAAACACACTTACTTCGAAGGTTTGGTTTTCCCTGGGCGAGGGCGCGCTGAATGAGGTTTACTATCCGACAATTGATAAAGCCAACACTCGCGACCTGGAACTGATTGTCACCGACGGCCGTACCTTCGTCGAAAATGAAACCGAAAACACAACCCACCAGGTCGAAGTACCGGATCCCGCTGCGCTGGTCTTCCGCCAAGTCAATACATCAAAATCCGGACGCTATCGGATATCGAAAACGTATATCACCGACCCCGAACGCGATACTGTGCTCATCCAAGTGAAGTTCACCCCGCTTCGGCCGGGCGATTACCACCTTTACGTGCTATACGACCCTTCTATTAACAACAGCGGATTACATGACACCGGCTACTCCATAGGTGGGGGCCTAATCGCTGCTGATGGACCGGTAGCTTCCGCGCTGCTGTGCAGTTTGCGCTTTTTGCGCACCAGCAGCGGGTACCTCGGCACAAGTGACGGCTGGACTGAACTGAAACGGCAGTTCGGACTCGAGCACACTTACGTGCGCGCCGCGGATGGCAACGTTGTTCAGATAGCGGAACTACCAGCGGAGGCGGCCACTTCCGCGTTCACGCTCGCGCTTGGATTCGGGGCCGAAGGCCAATTGGCCATTAAGCATGCACGAGAATCGCTGCAGCGGCCGTTCCCGCAACTTCTACAGCAATACAGTGCGGGCTGGCACGAATATTTGGCGACTCTTAAATCAGTTGATCCGCCCTACCACGATCAATACCAGATGTCAGCCATGGTGCTGAAGGCGCATGAAGACAAGACTTATCGCGGCGCCGGGGCCGCTTCGCTGAGCATTCCATGGGGCAATGGGGTTGACGCTAACGAGCCGTCCGTGGGCGGGTATCACCTGGTGTGGGCCCGCGACTTATACGAAGTTGCTACCGCCTTTTACGCGATGGGAGACAAGGAGTCGGCAGACCGCGCCCTAAACTATCTGTTTACCGGACAGCAAAAGCCGGATGGTTCATTTCCGCAAAACTCCTGGCTCGATGGACGTCCCTACTGGCCCTCCCTGCAAATGGATGAGGTATCCTACCCCATCATCCTCGCCTACCAGTTTGGCCGGACCGACGGCCAAACCTACCTCCAGCACGTAAAGCCTGCGGCCAATTTCATCGTCGCTCACGGGCCCGCAACCCCCGAGGAGCGTTGGGAGGAAGTACCGGGCTACTCGCCATCCACTATCGCGGCGGAAATAGCGGGCCTGATTTGTGCAGCTGAGATTGCCCGCCACAACTCCGATGACGCTTCGGCCAAACAATGGTTGAGCACAGCAGACAATTGGGCCAATCAGCTGGATTCCTGGACGGTGACCACTAGCGGCCCTTACGCGCCGCGCTACTTTATTCGTATCTCCCAGCACGGGAATCCAAACTCAGGTGAAAAGTTGGACGTCCACAACGGCGGCGGAACTTGGGACGAGCGCGAGATCGTGGATGCTGGTTTTCTGGAGCTGGTGCGTCTTGGTATTCGGCCGCCCCACGACAGTGCAGTCCAGGCCTCGCTGCCCGTAATTGATAAGGTCATTCGTATCAACACTCCCAATGGGCCGGATTGGTACCGTTACAACCATGATGGGTATGGGGAGAAGCCCGATGGCAGAGGTTGGGATGGCACCGGTATCGGGCGTCTCTGGCCACTCTTTGTTGGCGAACGAGGCGAATACGCCCTTGCCTCAGGACAGGATGCGCATCCTTACCTGGATGCCATGCTTCACATGGCGAACAAAGGACGTATGTTGTCAGAGCAAATTTGGGATCGGCCAGACACTCCCGATCCGGAGCATTTGAGGTTCGGCGAGGGTACAGGCTCGGCCACTCCGCTGGCTTGGACCAATGCTCAGTTCATCCGTCTCGCCCTTGCTATTAAAGAAGGCCGCCTGCCGGAAACGCCCGCCGTCGTGGCTGAACACTTCAATAAGCGCGAAGTTCGCCAGGAGCCGTGATGCAGCATCGTTTGTGGCGCTGACCCTGGCGTACAACGTAACCTGGTGTCTCTTTGGCCGGAAGGTGAGGGACCAGCAGGCCCAGTTTTGCCGCTGCCGCTGCTCGGCTGCACGAACTGGAGGGCCCACTGGAAAAAAGGATCAGCAGTCGAAATCTGTCGGAACTTATTGATGCGAAAAGGGTGGTGCGAAAGGGGGGAGTCGAACCCCCATGGGTTTCCCCGCCAGATCCTAAGTCTGGTGCGTCTGCCAGTTCCGCCACTTTCGCACGTGGGAGATCAATTATATATAGGCTCCTTGTTTTCCGGTTTGGCTGGCGTAGGGACTACTGTAGGGACATATCTGCAAATGCGGCAGTAAGTCAACAGCTAAAAGCTAGCCTGCCGAAAAATGGACTCGCGGCGACACTTCTCAACGGTTTGCTTTCAACTTGGTTCGGCCACCCACAGTTCTTCTTCGAGTAATATTCGGCTATTCTGCAATTTGAAACGCGGACAATTGGAAAACTGTTGCGCCGTCGGAATCTACCAGGAACGCTCCGAGAGTGCAGGTGTTTGCCGCCGTTCCAAGTAGCTTCGGCGCAGGCCCAGACGGCGAACGAAAGTTGCTGGGGAAAGTGAACGTGTGGCCGCCAGCTCCGTCCTGGCAAACAACAAAGTTAAGCTGCTCACCTGCTACCGGATTGGTCAAATTCGAACTCGCCACGGTTCCCATCAATACAATCTTTTGAGAATTGCCGAGAGAAGCGTCAAACGTTGGATTGGCAGAGAAAGCTACTACATTAATTCCGGGGGCAATGGCTTTGGTGGACAGCGTTCCAGTTAAGAGGAGAGGATCCCACACGAAACCGCTTGTGAATTCGCGCCTGGCCGCGAATTCACAAGCACCAAAAGCTGCCAGAAAAGCTGACCGGTTAGGCCGTCACCTTTTCCTGTATGCTGATATTAGTTGGCTGGAGGTGCAGCTTTCTTAATGGCGCCGTCCGGATTCAGTGTCACTTCCGACTGAATATCTGCGTCGTACCCTAGGACCGTCCCGTCGGCTTTCGTGACTCGTTCAAGTTTGGCAACCGAGCCGTTGATGCCTTTCACGTATTTCTGCAGTGTTTCCCGAACCGTTGCCGGAACCTCATTCGAGTCCATTTTGACTTCTTCTTCGATGCTGAGGACCCCGCCCGTTGACTCGATGAGAAGATCGCGAGTCAAGCCCGCCGCCGTGACCGTTTCCATCTCATAGTGTACGTGGCCGATCTTATTTGTTTCCGCGGTATATCCGCGTACCGTCGCTCCCTTTAACTGTGCGGTCGCTGTTTGTTGCACAGCCTTAGGTAGCTCTTCAAATTTAACTGCATGCTCTGCTTCCTGTGCCACAACTCTGGTGAGCAAACCGAAGCTAACGAGGCAAACCAACGATACGGCTACGGCCAACATTCTTGTTCGAGACATGTCCTTTTTCCCTCTCCATTATTCGTAAGGTGGTATTTAGTGCGCCTTCTAAAATTGCAATTTCAAAGCGAGTTGGATGGAGCGCGGCCCTCCAACCTGGTACAGCGGATTCAAACCTCCTTCCTGGCCCCCGCTCCCCAAGCTTCGGCCGAGCATTTGAGATGGAACACCAAAGAAGGGATTTGGAAGGGGTCCACCACTTGGGGAAAGACCGTTATACAAAATGCTGGAATTCACCGTATCAAATCCGACGTCGGCGAAATTTGGATGGTTGAAGATGTTAAAAAGCTCACCCCGGAACTGCAGCGCCAGCTTTTCCGTGAGCTCAAATCGCCGGGCGAACCCAAGATCAAGCTGATACATCGCCAAGCCACGAAGCGCATTGCGGCCAAGGGTTCCCTGCCTGGTATCGGGAGGCAATGCAAACGCGTTGCTGTTTATTCTTCTTCCGCCTGGAGCTTGCGGATCGTGGACATAAAAGGGAACATTCGGGACCACATCCGGGCGTTGCAATCCGAAAATCTGAACTCCGATAATTCCGGCACCGGTGGGGTCACCAGTAACGATATTGACCGGTGTCGCGGACCTGGCAGTAAATGTTGGGGCTACGGACCAGCCTTTCAGTATGTGGTGGATCGCCGAGCTGACATGCGGAGCCGGAATGTCATAAGTGGCGGCAGCATTAAATGCGTGCCGAACATCAAACGAGGAAGAACCTCGATCAATGTTCGGATTGAGAGCGCCTACCCCAGCCAGATTTGACGAATCCTCCGAAGCCAGATCAATCGAATGAGCCCAGGTATAGGACGACAGTATCTGCAGACCATTTACGAGCCGGCGTTCGAACTGAAGCTGCAAAGCATGGTAGTCGGAAGTGGCGGCATTCCGCGTGATAGCGACGAAACCGAAATCCGGGTTCGGTGCAATGATTAACTCCCGGCGAAGAAGTCTTCGTCCCACCGTGCCTACGTAGGTGGCCGTGATACCTTGACTTGCTCCGATGGCCTGCTCCAGAGCGACGTTCCACTGGTATGACCTGGGTAATTTCAAGTGTGGGTCCGAAGCCTGGACGAATCCAAACGGCGGGCCAGAATTCACGAGTGAAGGTGGCGCTGCGTCGGTTAGACTGAGCGGAAAATGAACATTGTCGAAGAACTTGGAAGCGGAATACGGCAGATTCGTTAAACCGCCCGCAGTAGAGGAGTTACCGAGATCGTAAAATAGACCAAAGCCTCCTCTGAGGATGGACTCCGTTCCTTTTCTTTCGGAAAGGTGATAGGCCGCTCCGATTCTTGGCGCAAAGTTGTCATAGGTCGTTTGGTAGAGCGGGGTGTTGGGCGGCGCGACGCGGATCGTCGCTGGGCTATCCACGCCCTGCAGTGTGATGGGATTTTTGCCGCTTGCCTCGGTGGGGGGCGGTTCGAGCTCCCAACGTAAACCGTATGTCAGGGTAAATCGAGGAGAGGGCATCCAAACGTCCACCGCATACAGACCCAAACTCAAATATCGCGGGGAAAGGTTGGCCGCGAAAGCGTCCACTTCCACGGAATCGGCGATTCCCGTGAGGGCACCCGCAGTGCCGTTGTAAAAAACTGCCTGCTGCAGGTAACTGGCGGGACCAGAAACAGGGAAAAGCCTCCGATAATCCACGCCGAACTTTAGTTGGTGCTCGCGCTTGATTACGTTCACATTGGCGACCAAATTGATCTGCCTTTGCAGGTTGCTGGCGAGGGTTCCAGATGCCAGGTCGTTGGCGCCAAACGGGATGAACTCCACCAAGGCATGGGCTCTCGAAGTGAACGGCGGAAAAATGACCGAGTCTGCCGGTGGCTTGGCGCCATGAAAATTGTCTACGGCGAACGTATTCGCTCCCCGAACTCGGCTGTAGTTCATGCGCACATCGATTCCGAGGGTTGCGTTCAGCGTCCAGGTATAGCCGCCGGTGAGGGTTTGCGTATCCACTATGGAGTCCACAACATCACTCATTGCAGAGCGGCGCCGGGAACTGCTGGATGGCGCGGAGTTGTAGCGCACGAAGAAAGAACCATGCTCGGGGATTGTTTGATCCACTCGGATACTTCCGGCGTGAACTACCGACGGATCGGCGTAGTTCGCGGCAAAAACACTTTCGCCATTGATCGTATCGGGTCCGTTCGGGAGCGGATAGGCATCCAGCCAAGGCTTCAGTTCAGGACTCGCGGCGGCCCGCGAGGCCAGGGAAGGGACCTTTGAGGTCTTGGTTTGCGGGAGCCGCAGGGTCAATTGTTCATAGGAAGCGAAAAAGAAGGTCCGATCCTTTACGATGTGCCCGCCGAAAACGCCTCCAAAATCGTGTTGCCGCAAAGGCGCCTTATGGAGACCGAGATGGTTGCTGAACCAGTCGTTTGCATCGAGAGCTTCATTCCGAAAATATTCAAACGCCGTCCCGTGATACGCATTGGTGCCAGAGCGCGTGACAATTGAAATTTGACCGCCCGGGGTATGACCAAATTCCGGGCTGAAAGCCGATGTTTGAACCTTAAATTCCGAGAGAGCGTCAACCGAGACCAGGTTGCTTGTCGTGCCCAGTGCCGTGAGGGATGGCAATGAGCCTCCCGCGGCTTGACCTAGCCCGATCGAAGTATCGGCGGCCACATTCGCGCTGACTCCATCGATGGAAATGGTATTGGCGTTCGTTCTCTGCCCGTTTACGCTGAACTGCCCCGGATTATTACTGTCTGCTTTCGCTGTCACCACACCTGGGACGAGAGCAATCAATGCCTGGAACGTTCGGCCGTTGAGCGGAATATTTTCAACCAGGCCGCGATCGATTACCGTTCCGACAGCAGGGGACTGCTGGAAATTCTCTTGCGTGGCTACAACGGTAACCGATTCTGCTACGGAGCCGACCTGCAATTCAAAGTTTTGCGCGATGTTGTCCTGCACACGCAATGAAATTCTTGTGCCTACCGTCTGACGGAAGCCGTCCTTCACCACCACGATTCGATAGCGCCCCGGCTGGAGGTCCGCTAATACATATCGGCCCTTTTTGGTGGTTATGGTTGATACAGAGCGATTGGTTCCGATCTCCGTGGCGATAACCTCCGCGCCGGCTATGACTGCGCCTGACGGATCTGTGACACGCCCCGTTATCACGGCCCTTTCGCTTTGCCCCATGACGGGACGCGGGAGCACAATCAGCAAGAGAAGACAGACAAGCGAATGGAATGTACGCCACCGCTGCATTCGAGGGACCTCTGAGCCCGTTATTCACAGTATTCCTTCGTATGGGGAAATTTGTACCAAAGGAAATGCGGACAAAAAGAAAAATGGGGCGGCTGCTCGCCACCCCCTAATTTGTTCAGCGTGAAGCTGAACAAATTTTAATATTTCTCTCAACCTATGGATGATTCGGTTGATTGTTCAAAAACGCGTATAGCAATTTCTTGCCGGAGGGTTGCTTCTTTCCTCCATATGGTTCTACGGTGACAAAAACAGAGTCAATCTCTCGCAGTAATCCTGGATCATCCACTTTAAGCACCCAACGTCGCTGGGAATGGTCATCGAGGTACAAAATGCCGAGGCTTCGCGCCGAGTCGTCGGCCTGATCCTGTTGCCCCCAAACCTGGAAAGATTTTGCATTCTGCGGGTGCGGATCGCCCAGGTCGTAAGCATAAAAGATAAGAGACTCCCCTTCCGTGTAGAACACTCGTCCAAAGGCCTTCTTATTCTTGCCGCTCTTATCTAAATCGTGTACATCGATAATGTGCAGATTTCGGGCGCTCATGAGTTCGCGAATCAACCGGTCAGATGCCAGGAGTTCACGTTCACGGTCTAACTTTTCCTCCAGCTGTCTGGCGCGGTCAGAGAGTTCAGTGATCCTGCCTTGTTGCGCGGATTCAAAAGAGAGGGCTTGCTGCCTCTGCGTCCGTAATCCTTCCAGCTCTCTTTGAGCGTCGGCCAGCAATTCGGAATCTGTTCTCTGTATCGCTTCCAACGTGGCGAGAGAAGCGGCCGCCTGATGTAATTTCAGCTCCAGGTCCTTAGCTTCTTCGGTTTTGCTGTTGAGGCTTCTTCGCAGCGCCAAAAGGGCCCGGTCCGAATTTTCTTTTTGGCGTTGAAGGGCCAGGAGCTCGTTCCGCAGCTGTTCTTCGCGTTGCCATGATGGTGGCGGCCCCGCACGAACTGCTGATACTTGCTCACTGCCTGCCCGGCTTGCGAGAGGCGCGTCTTGTCTTGATGGACGCGCCCTGACACCGAAAAGATATGCGGCAAGTATCAAAGCTGCTGCTCCCGACAGAGCTAAACTCACTCGGACGAATGCCCGCCATGCATCAACTCGCCAGAAACCTGCAGGAGACCTGGCTTCAGGAGAAGTGGTTTTAGGCGGATCGCCAATAACAATTCCTTCCTTGCGGGCTCGATCCACGAATCTCGTGCGCAATTCACTGGCTCCAAAATCGTTTCCAAAGAATTCAAGTTCCTGGCTTTTATCAGCTCGAACCAACTCTGTCAGCGTCATCCTGAATTTCACCTCAGAGTCGCGGCAATCGGAGCAATTTGCCAGGTGGCGGGACAAGGCATTCGCTTCATCCTCCGAGATTTGTCCAAGCGTCCACAAGGCGCACAGTTCCTCGAAGTATTCATGGTTTAGCATCGAGGGTACCCTCCAAAACGAGTTTCTGTGATTGACTGGTGTTTTTTGGCACGATCAGTGACCTGAGCTTCTTAAGCCCTCTATAGTAGTGGTGCCTTACGTTGCCAAAAGATTGATTGGTTATTCTTGCTATTTCCTTTAATGACAAGCCTTCAAAAAATGCCAAACAGATTGTTTCGCGCTGGGCGTCATCGAGACTCTTCAACGCTTGATCAACCAAATGACTGGACTCATCATTCGTTAGGCAATGGGCGGCTCGCGTTCCGCTGTTCTGTAAACGGCTCTCATCCGCGATAACATTTTCCAGGGTGCTTTCCGCGAACATTTTGGCGTGAAGGTGCTGTCGTTTCGTCAGGCTGCGGTGGTAAGCAATTTGCAACAGCCAGACCTTGACGGGGCCTCGAGTGCGATCGTACTTGGCTGCAGACTTATAAAATTCAAGGAAAACGTTTTGCATGATATCTTCTGCTTCTTCTTTGTTGCGCACGATCTTCCAGCACACCGCGAAGACCAGGCGGAAGTAACGGTCGTAAATGACTCCCAGGGCCTCATCTTGTCCTGACAGCATCGAAGCAACCAGGGGCTCATCCGGGAGATCACTCAGTTCGGTGTACGACAGTTTTGGTGGGCTCGCTGAGGACGAATTTCGATCCCGGCTGTCAATAGAGAGCATTTCCGCCTTGCCCTTTTTGGCAGCACCCGCGTTACAGTTTGGGTCAGTATTTCCGAACTTGGCCATTATCGGCTTTTAGACCACGTTTTTAATGTTCGCTTGAGCGTGATGTTTCTCCGTGCTTATCGATACGACCGATCGAACGCTCACGACCCCAGATGCCTGAATGAGTCGTGGATTCAGAAAAACTCCGGCACAGCACTCCACTCGCTTTGGAAACCCGCCGATCACTTTGTGAAGTTCGTTCATTCGCCTGTCCCGCGGCTGGCCGAGCATTATAGCCGCAAACGCGACGACGCCCAATCCTGGCTGCTTTCTGGTAGTGGTGCAGTCTTTGATAGGTAGGTGAATTATCGACTCGGGCTAACCGATTTCTCCAGATTATTGTCCTTTGGACGCAACCCGCGGGAAACGAATATTTCTAGAGGGGAGGCCTGGGCTAAGAAGAAGCAGAGCCGCATAGTTGCCGGATGGAATGGCGCTGCGCGTCGCGCAACAGCACGAATTCGAAGCCGTGGGCGAATCCTCTTTGGCTGCGGACCGCGGCATACACGCGTAGCCCGTCCTTAAGTTGAAGATAGACGACCTCACCCAGGCGGAACTGCTGGGACATGACGGCGCCGACGCCGCCTTCGCCAATCACATGGCATCGTCCGGAGACAGTCATGGTGGGAGTATCGGGCCAATTCAGCACGGCATAGAGTGGGCGATCCACTGGATACCTTGGAAAACGGCGCTGAGTCGAGTAGTCGAGCGTTCGATCGTCGTCAGATACGAGCATGATCTTTCTCTTGGTTCGAGTCTACGCGCATCTTTGCAGGGGCGGAAAAACGCAGGAACAGCGGCGGGAGGCCAGTGTCCGTCCGGCCAGCGACCTTGGTGCGAAACGCCTCAAATCGCAAAAGAGAATGCCTCCCGCAGGAGGCATTTTTAAAGCACACTCTTTTCTTACGCATTGGGAACGTGGCTAACGGCGGCCGACCTGCATTACTGCATGGTCAAGCCCTGATATATCCACATCGCCGCGATTACCAGGATCAACAATCCCGAAGCCGCGCCAAATGCTCGAACCAGAGGATTGACCTTGTTCACCCGGCTGATGAGTTCCATTTGCTCTTGCTGCATATGGGATTCTGCTTCATCCAGAAAGAGCTGTTCCTCTTCACGCATGGTGAGGGTGCTGCGATAGATCAGGAGCACAATCAAGATGGCTGTGAGGATACCCCACACCGTCAGCAGCCAAAGCAGAGGAGACATAGTGCCACCTCACTAAAATTCAGAGCTGCTCCGCCTAGGTTCGACCCGGCGCGTCCCCGGACAGGCCGCCCGGGACCAAGATAGGGGGCGACCGCATTATAGCCCTGTTTTCGGTTTGTGTTGCCCAATTGTGAACGGCAATAATCTACTTAATCCCGGTCTTGGGGCGAAAAGCAATGCGGGGCCAATGCCCGCTACTTTTTGCTCACTGGATCATCTAAGTAGTTGAGCCACAAGCGGCTGCAGCGTTGCATACGAAGTCAATATGCCGCTCAGGCCGATTTGTTATAATTTGTAAGCTAACCGTTTCAAGGAGATATAAATGGCGACCACAACGATCCCGAACGTTACCCCAAAGGCAGCGCCGCTGAGCCTGACCCCTAATGCCATCAAGAAAGTTAAAGAGATCATGGCCCAGCAGAACCCCGTACCTGCGGGTTTGCGCGTGGGAGTGGTGGGAGGGGGATGCTCCGGTTTCTCCTACTCAATGTCGTTCGAGAACAGTCCGGGAATGATGGACAAGGTTTACAACTTTGACGATCTGAAGGTCTTCGTGGATGCGACCTCGCTTATGTACCTGAATGGCTGCTCGGTTGATTACCTCGAAACGCTTGAGGGTGCAGGCTTCAAATTCGAAAATCCCAACGTGAAGAGCACCTGCGGCTGCGGATCTTCTTTCAACGTGTAGAAATCGTAAATCTGAATTTGAGAAAGCCCCACACGCGTGGGGCTTTTTGCTGGGTGAAAAGTGGGGGACAAGACTGTCCGCCCTACCAAGTCGTGTGCCGCTGATACTCTTTAAACGCTTACTGCTCAGGTGGCATCTGGGGTTGACCTGGGCCGGGCATCTGAGGATTTCCGGTCATCCCTCCAGGGTTTTGCATTCCCGGATTCGCATTGGGGTTTTGTCCAGCGGGATTCTGCATGCCCTGGTTCTGCAGATTCTGATTTGCGCCGGCAATTCCCACACCAGTCCCGCCGGGTTGGACCGGGCCATTAAGCAGGCCCCCGCGGTCTGAGCTCGGGTCGTAAATGAACTGCCATTCATTGTAGTGGCGCTTCTTGTTAAACTCCCGAACACTTACCTTATGGCTGGTACTGGCTACTCCGACCACAGGGCCTCCGCCAAAAACCTGATTTGCCGGATTCTGTCCGTCTATCGCATTTTGAGGTCCGGCAGCATTTGGCGGCTGACCGGAGATGGGCCCCTTCATCTCCTGCGGTTCATCTGAGTTGGCACTGGCGCCGCCAGCGGCGCGAGGGTCCTGCTCGGCTTCCGGTTGCGGTGCTACGGCTTGCTCGGGCGGTGTGCCGAGGCCTGGATTCGCAGGAGCAATGGGACTTCCGAAACCAGAATTCATTCCTCCGGCATTCCCGGGAAAACCCGCGGGCGCTCCCACTTGTGCCTGTGCCACTCCCGCCACTCCGCCCAGGGCCTGCGCATTAACTCCGGCTGGCGCCAGTCCGGCAACTCCTTGAGGAAACATTTTGACGTCGCCGAAACGGAGCAGGCGAAACTCCTTGCCGGTGATGGGGTCTTTGTAGCGCTTGCGCAGAAAACGAAAATTATTAGTGTTTTCCAGTTCCTCGATGCGGGTGGGGTACCGGTTATTTTTTCTGTAGAAGCGCTTGATGGCCCGCGCATACTGCACCGCGCGGTGGATCATCTCCTCTTCGCGGTCTCGGCGAATTTGCATCGCCAGCTGCGGGGCCACCGCGGCGCTGGCTATCACCAGAAGGGTGATGAAGAGCAGCAGTACCATCAGCAAATAGCCGTCTTCGGCGTGTTTGCTCCCCGCCCTCGGTTGCCGGCGAAATTGTCTGCTGACCAGCATGCAATTGAAAACCGTGTACTAGCGTCCCTGTGGATTTTGAGTCAACGGGATACTCTGATGCCGGTTGGGATTGAGGACATCTTCAACCTCCACCGAGCTGGGGCTGATCCGAGCCAACTTGTAGCGCCGGTTAACGATGTCTCCCTCACCGGCGATAAATACGTCTTCTCCCTCAGAAAGAAAAACTCTCCTGCGTTCACCCGAACGGCTGGCAAATCCAAAAAATTTCAAATCAATGGGAGGGGGCGGCGGCGGTCCAGGCGGCGGCTGCGGGGCCGAAACCTTTCCTGATTCCACCGGCTTGGGAATGGGCGCCTCTTCCTGCGCGAGAAAGATATTGCGGCCCGTACCCGCATAGGTGACTTCTTCGCTGCTTCTCAGCAGATCCAAGCGCAGCCGTGGATCCAGGCTCATGGCAGGAGCCTGTCTCTTGGCATTTGCCATTGTCTTGGACGTGGAAGAGAGCCGCCGAGGAGTGGTCTTCGTTCCGCGCGGGTTCGCAGTGCCGTCAACGGATGGCAACGGAGCTGACGCGCTGGGGCCGGAATCCACCAATATCATGCGAGCGAACAGCACTACAGCCAGCAGCATTAGTCCCCCGGCTGCAATCACTTTACTGCGATTCTCGGCTCCGACTCTCAACTAGGCTCCACTCTTGAGATAAGTTTCCATTTTCAGTTGCAGCTTCACCGTGCCTCCCTGGGCATCGCCCAAGGCCACGCTGTTCACGATGAATAAGGTCTTGTCACGTTCCAGTGAATTGATGAACTTCACTATGTGAACGTAGTCACCGGACAGTCCAGCTTCAATGAGCACGGGACGCAGTCCGCTCGCTTCTACGTCCTGTGGGCTGTATTTCGCCTGCACAATTTTGATGTTACTCTGTGCCGCCATCTTGCCCACCCGATCTGAAATATCCGAGTACTGGCCTGGCAGACGGTCGCGATAGAAGTCCGCAATCTCCTCTTTGGCGACTACCACTTTTTTGTCCAGGCCACGCAGTGGCTGAACCTGCTGCATCTTGGCCCGGAGCTGGAGTTGCAGCGACTGGATCTCCTCTTGCCGCGAGCGGCCAACCGGAGAAAGTAATACGACTCCCGCAGCCAGGTCCACGAAGAGCAAAACTCCGAGCACAATGATCAATCGTTGCCGAGTTTGGCGGACGTTACCGATCACAGGCCGCCTCCCCAATCCTCCCTTGGCTTGCCGTTCATTGCCGATGCCTCCGGGGAGGAATGCAATAACGTTCGCACCTGGGGGACGTAAAGCGCACTGATGGCGAACTCCACATTGTCGCCCGGGGTGTGCCCCTCACCACTGCTCTCCTGCAGAATCTGGGGCTGGCGAAAACGTGGGGATTGTTCCATTTTCCGCAGAAGCGCCAAAGCCCTTTCCCTCGATTCGCCAGCAACCACCAGTCTGAGCTCCAGCTCATTTTGCGCGGTAAGTTCCGGATGAATGGAAAGCACGTGTAGACGGGGCGGCATAAGCCGTTCCAAGTCAGAAAATACCTGCGTCCAGGAGAAAGCCTTGCGTGCAATCAACTCGTTTAAAAGCTGGGACTTGTCACGTGTGTCACGGTTCTCACCTTGGTTGAGGAAGGCTTCGGCGCGCGCAATTTCGCCGTTGCCCTGGGCAATCTGCGCCTGCAGGTCGTGAATACGGCGCTGTTCGACGCGCCATTCCTTCAGTCGCACCAGGGCCCCAAACACCAACGCTGCGGTGAGCAACGAAGCCGCCGTAAGAATCAATACCCATTGACGGAAGAACCGTCGCGCGTCTTCGTAGGGCTGACTCGAAAGATTTATGTCAATTCGCATCTACGATGCTAGTGCCCCCAGGACGCCGGCCAGACGCCAGCGTGGAAGGTTCCCGTTTACATTGGCGACCCGCCGCGCGCTTACCAATTCTTCCACTGCAATTCCAGTTTGGTTTTGCAGCACGTTGAAAGACTCGGAATCAGGTAATCCCGCCACCAGGATGCGCTCAATATTCATGTGATAAGTATCCTGGAAAAATACTACCGAGGGATAAACCTCTTCCGCCAGCTGTTCACCAGTGAGATTCAGCCCACGGCTATTTTCCAGGGTACGAAAGAGCAGCAATTGTGAGCCGTCCATGAGGGCGATGCTGGTGGTAAAGGCGTCAACTTTCACTACCATGGTCGGCTTGTCTGCGTCCACAGCGCCAAGGGCGGCAAGCATGGAGGGCAGCATGACCCCGGGGTTGTAGCCGGCCTCGCGAAAAGCAGATTCATATTCCTGGATCACGCTGGTGAGCGCGACGGCGGCAATTACTCTCACGCCTTTGCCGCTCACGTGTGCCTGGTAAGAAACTTTGGCATGCTCCACATCGAAAGGAAGAGACTTCTTGAGCCGAAAACGGACAACGGCTTCTGCCTCCTGGGGCTTGGCCGGCAAAGTTTCAAAGTCCAGCAGCACCACCCGAGCGGAAGAATCTGGCAGGACAGCGATTACATCTCGCGACCGCTCGCCAATGGATTGAAGCGCGTCCGCGATGCTGTCTCGCAGGACCTCACGGCGAAGCACGTTGGCCTCCGTCAGGTCCGGAGCGAGACTGCCTTCGGGTAGTTCGCGTGAAGTGTACACATCGAGAGTGTCACCGCGTTCGGCGGCGCGGCCGGCGACGATGCGATCCACCGAAATCTCGCATGCCATGCGTGGCCGATTTCCTCTCGAACTACTGCCCATGCCCGTGTCTCCGTCCTGAGGGTTTCACCATTACGTTTTGTGTGTGCCTGGGAAGCACCTGAGTAGCCGAAACCTTCGAGCTGTCTGGTGTAAGTGCTTCATCGCGCCGGATGGCTTCAGCGTGTGGTCTCGATAAACGTGACTTTATTGATCTCCTTCAGCGTGCTGAGGCCGGACCGTACTTTGTCGAGGGCCGATTCACGTAAGAAGCGCATGCCCTCCTCACGGGCTGCTCGGCGGATTTCTGAGGAAGGCTTCTTGGCCAAAATCATTTCACGGATACGGTCACTCAGGTCCAGCAGTTCGTGGATGGCAGTGCGGCCGCGGAAGCCGGTGCCGGAGCACTCGATGCAGCCCTCGCCTTCGTAGAAAATCACGCCCCGCCACTCTTGCGGGTTCAGGCCACTGCCTTCCAGTTCATCGTCTGAGTAGCGGACTTCTTTTCGACAACTGTCGCAGATCAGACGCACTAGCCGCTGCGCCAAAATGCAATTCAGCGCCGAAACGAAGTTGTAGGCCTCTACACCCATGTTCAAAAATCGGCCGATTACGTCCACAACATTGTTGGCGTGTACCGTGGTAAACACGAGGTGGCCGGTAAGCGCTGATTGGATGGCGATCTGCGCAGTTTCTGTGTCGCGGATTTCGCCCACCATGATCTTGTCCGGGTCGTGGCGCAAAATCGAGCGCAGCCCGCGGGCGAAGGTCAGGCCTTTCTTCTCGTTTACCGGAATCTGAGTGATGCCGCGGATTTGATATTCCACCGGATCTTCAATGGTGATGATCTTGTCTTCGTCGGTCTTGATTTCGTTCACGGCCGCATAGAGGGTGGTTGTCTTGCCGCTGCCGGTCGGTCCGGTGACCAGCACCATGCCGTACGGTTCTTTGATGTAACGGCGAAACTTCTTCAGGTCGTCCTCACTAAAGCCCACCACGTCGAGCACCAGGGTCTTGAACTTCTCGCTCATGGACTCTTTGTCCAGCACGCGCAACACGGCATCTTCACCGTGTATGGAAGGCATGATGGAAACCCGGAAGTCAATCTGCCGTCCGTTGTATTTCACGCGAAAACGGCCGTCCTGGGGCACGCGACGCTCGGCGATGTCCAACTCGCTCATGACCTTGATCCGCGAGATGATAGTGGTGTGGTGTTCTCTGGCGATGGGGTTCATGGCTTGTTGCAGTACACCATCAATGCGGTACTTGATCACTACCGAGTCATCGCGGGTTTCGACGTGGATATCGCTGGCACGCCGTTGCAACGCCGTGAAGATAGTGGTGTCCACCAGCCGGATGATGGGGCTAATGTCGCCCTCGGCAGTTAGCCGCTCAATGGATATAGTTTCGTCGCCGCTCTCGTCCTCGCGAATAACGTCGAGCGCAAAGCCTTCACTGGCCTCTTCCAGGACACGCTGAGACTGCTCCGTCTTTTTCAGAATGTCATTGATCTGGGAGAGCGTGGCTACCTTGGTAATGATTCGTTTGTCCAACAGCAAGCTGATCTCATCAATCATCATCAGCTGGCTGGGATCGGCGATGGCAATAGCCAACCGCCCCTCGGCAGTTTCGTCCAAGGGGATGAAGTTGTAGCGGAACATCAGGTCGACAGGGATTTTCTTAAAGAGATCATGGTGCAACTGGAAATCGCGCAAGTCCACGTACTCACAACGATAACGACGCGCCACATCGCGCGCCCGAGTCTCCTCGCTGCCTTGGATGTCGGTGGCAAGGCGCCCGCCGTTACCTCCATTTGTGAATAGTGGTTTTTCTGCCATGTTAAGACTCCACCTTCAAAGTGTACCTCGCAGCCCTCGAAAGCGATGGGACACTTCGGTACCCCCGTGCTTCAGTGAAAACCCCCTGCTCCCAGTGTGAAAATGGGCAAATACAATGAAATCAATACAAAAGCGACGATTGTTCCCATAAAGATCAAGATGACCGGCTCAATAAGCGACATCGCTGCCGTCAACCCCGCCTGCACATCTTCTTCGTAGAACTCGGCTACTGAGGCAAGCATGGCAGGCAATGCTCCAGTGGATTCGCCCACCTCGATCATTTCGACGGCCAGATCGGGAAATATCTTCCGTTCTTCCAGGCTGCGCGCCAGCGGAAGACCTTCGCGGACCCGCCGGGCCGCCTCTACAATGCCATTGGCGATATGCTTGCTGCCAACCGACTCGCCGGCAGTTTCAAGGGCTGGAACGAGTGGCAAGCCACCGGTGAGCAAAGTGGCCAGAATACGCGCGAAGTTCGCGACCTGATATTTCAATAAGACTGCTCCTGCAATGGGGACATGCAGCAGAAACCTGTCAATCTGGTCCGCACCGCGCTCGGAGTTTTTCCACCGCCAAAGCAGGACGGCCAGCACAATGGCCGATCCTATAAAGAGAAACAAATATTTTCTTGCGCCCGTTCCCAAAGCCACCATGAACATGGTCATGGCCGGCAGTTGAGCATCTACGCTCTGGTAGAGCTCACCGAAGCGAGGCACCACATATGTGACCAGGAAGCTCAGCATGCTCACTACCATGACCACAAGCAATGTCGGGTAGACGAGTGATGCTTTCAACTTCTTGCGAAACGAAATGGTCAGCCGCTGAAAAGCAATGTAGCGGTTCAGAACTTCTTCCAAATTTCCGCTCTTTTCACCTGCCAGCAACGTGGTGGTATAGAGCTTCGGAAAAACTGCCTGAGCAGCGAAGGAATTGGAGAGTAATTCACCGCTCTTCACACGATCGCGCACGTTCTCCAGGAGCGTTTTAAAGTAGCCGTTTCGCTGCCGTCGTATCAGCAGATCCAGAGAGTTCAAGATGGGCAATCCAGCCTTGATCAAGGTCACAAATTGCTGGTTAAAAATGACGAACTGTTCGAGCTTGATCTTGCGTCGTTGAAACAACGACACGTCTCCGCCCGCCAGGATTCCGCGGGGCTTGACCCAGTACACCAGGTAGCCCTGTTGGGCGTAGCGGTCACGGACCTCGGACTCGGAGTACCCGGTCTCGACTTGCTGCAGCAAATGGCCGCGTTCATCGGCCATTTTGATAAGGAATTCCGACATTCCTTGTATTGTCCCTGTGAAGCTAGTCTAGCATTGCAACTACTTTCACTTTGACACCTAAAGCCGGGCTGCCGGGGCTGAAAAGTGCTGCCTAATCTGCATTTTCTCCCAGGTCGCCCTGAATGACTTCTACATCCGGTGGAAGCGAAAAACGAAACTGCTGATCTCCGACGACAATGTTTTCCTTTTGCTCGCCCAAGCGATACTCCGTAGTCGAACCATCTTCCAGGTCCACCACGATCCGGTTGATTTTCCGGTCGGGAGTAACTTCCAGCAGCACCTGGCTTACGCCCTCCATAAACTTGGGAACGCCGCGAAGCACCAAATCTTCCGAGTGAATCGGGGAGACATCCGGCGCCAGCGAAAGCCCAGCGAACTCCCTTTCCAGCTTTGTTTTGCCTAGCAGGTAACCGATAGGCGATCGCAAGTCTTCCAGTTTCTTCACTGGCAGCTTACGGGCCTGTCTCTCTCCAGGAACGTAAAACCAGGCAGTTTTTGCGTCAGAAATGAACAGTTTCTGCCTGGGCTGGCGGTACTCCCAACGCATCTTGCCGGGCTTCTTCAGCCACAATGTGCCGGATTCTTCCCGGGACATGCCGTTGCCCTGATAAATCTCAGTAAACTCTGCGACTAAGGTTCGAAGCTGGTTGTAGTGCTGGTCTACTGCCTTGGCAATCTCGTGGATCGGGGGCAACACCGAAGAGGATGGTTGTTGCTTCGCTGCTACTGGGTTGAAAGCAGGGGCGATGAGCAGAATGATCAATGCCCAAGGGAAGCTCATTCTTTAATAGTAATCTGAACGGCGGCGGACAAGAGTGTCCGCCCGTGTATGCCGGCGCGGCTAGCAGGTCGCGTGGCGCGGAGCACTCCTGCCCTCGGGCAGGTTACTCAGATAGCTTCTTCGGCGCGGGTGCGCTCATACCCGGCGGCAGGCCTTCAGTGATGAAGGGAAGATCGTCGGGAACCGCCACTTCCACGCGGCCTCCCGGAGCCAAGCGGTAAGGGTGACCTATAGGATCGAGGGGTATTCCGGGCAGCCAGCCGGTACGTACCAGTTGGGCCAAACTTTCGGGATAAAAGCCGGTAAGATCTCGATATTTCCGAGCCATAGCCTCAAGTTGAAGAACTTCCTGGTCCACTTGCAGCGCGCGCAAGTGAGCGGCGGCATTGGCACGAATGCTCTTATCCTGGGTGGTCTCGTAGGTCTTCGTCCACATAAAGCGGGCGGTCTGCAGATCGCCACCATGCTCGGCCATATGGGCGGCGAGCACTTTCAGCCAGGGATGAGCGCCGGGAACGACAGAACCGCGCTCGAAAGCTTTAGCCGCCGCCGCATAGTCCTTGCGCTCAGTGGCATTGATGAATCCCAAGTCGTAATAGAGCTTCCATTCTCCCGGGTTTTGGGTGATGCCTTGCTCAAGCAGTTGAACTGCTTTGTCGGGCATGCCGGCGCCCTCCGGCGGGCGCTGTGCGAGGAACATGCCTCCGAATTCGTAAGCCACCATTAAGTGAGGATCGAGAGCGGTGGTGATTTCAAGCAAAGGCGCGAGCAGATTGTATTCACGAGCGCGCAAGAAATGATGACGGCCGAAATATTGCACGGCGCGGGTCCAATAGATGTCCGCCAGCAGGCCCCCATAGCCAAGGGTCATGCGCTTTAAAATCTTGGGCGAGGGGACGTAAAGGACTTCTTCTAAAGTGGCGCTAGGCCGAAGCTGGTCCAACTGCCGAACGGTCAACACCGCCAGCGCCAGGCATAGTGCAATGGCTGTACCAAGAATGATGGGAATACGCCGGCCGACTCTCATTTCAAATCACGATATTCGAAGATCAACATGGCGCCGCAGAGCGCCGCAGCCGCGTAAAGCATGGCGTACAACGAGTTGTAGAGCACCAGTGAGCCCGCGACCGGCTGGGCATGGGCGACGCTTGAAATCACATTGAGGGAGGCAAAGTTGGGAACAACATAGGCGGCAGCGGTTGCTACCCAGCGAGTGAGGCCATGACTCACCGCGGCAAATCCACGCAGGTCTTCGGCGAAAGTTCCGATGACGTAGAGAGCAAAAGCAAAAATGGCTGAGAGCAAGGGCGACGAAAACGACGAGAATAGCAGCGCTAGAGCAGTTATTACGACGAACTCCAGAACGATGAAGTACAAGGCGACCAGCAGATACGCGTCAGTTTTTTCAAAATGATGCGCAACATAGAGCAAGGCCGCGAAAATTGCGATCGCCATGAAGAACGTGTTCACTACTAACGTTCCCACCAGGCCCCAGAATTTGCCGAGAATGAATTCCCATCGGCGCACTGGCCGGGCCAGGATGGTGTACAAAGTGCGCTTGTCAATTTCCTTTGAGACCAGTCCGATTCCGATGAAGATGGCGATGACCAAGCCAAAGAGTGAAACCGCGGTGAGGCCAAGGTTCATAACCACGAGCTTTTCGATGTCTATGGAGATCTGTCCTACCAGGACCGAAGTACCCGTGATGAGAACCGCGAACGCAATCAGGTTGTAGAGCACGCGATCGCGGACCGCCTCGCGAAAAGTATTGGACGCGATGTGCACGATACGGCTGCTCATGCCATCACCTCTTGGTTCTCCACCTTCTCAATGAAATAATCTTCCAGCGTAGCGCGAACCGGGGTCACCGAAACCAGGCGCAGCTCGGACCGTCGTAGCGCATCAATGGTCGAGTCCAGTTTTTCTTCGGGAATGACTGCCCGCACCATCTCTCCGGTGATGTGTGACTCGAGAGCGATTTTTTCGATGTTCGCCGGCACCTTGGCGCCTTGCCAGAGCACTTCCACTTTGCCGCGGACGGTTGAGGTCAGGTCGGCAATCACTCCCACCCCGCGCAGTTTGCCCTTATTGAGGACCGCCACTCGATCGCAGAGGGCCTCAGCGTCCGAGAGTATATGGGTAGAGAAAAATATAGTTTTGCCTTCGTGCTTCAGGCCTTCCATCAGGTTCCGCACTTCGCGCCGACCCATCGGATCCAAGCCGGACATCGGTTCATCGAAAAAGACGATCTTGGGATCGTGCAGGATCGCCTGGGCCAATCCCACGCGCTGCAGCATGCCTTTGGAAAATTTTCGCAATTGGACATTGGCGGAGTCCGCTATCCCAACGCGTTCCAACACCGCCCCCACCCGGCGCTTGTGCTGGCGGGCGGGAACGCCTGAAAGGTGGGCACAATACTCAAGCAGTTCGCGCGCCGTGAGGTAGTCGTAGAAATACGGCTGCTCAGGCAAGAATCCGATCTGAGCTTTTACCCGCGGATCGTTGAGGTCCATGCCCAGGATCTGGGCAGAGCCGCCTGTAGGGTAAATCAAGCCCATCAGTAGCTTGAGGGTGGTAGTCTTCCCGGCGCCATTCGGGCCCAAGTATCCGAAGCACTCGCCTTTTTCGACGGTCAGAGTCAGCGGGTACAATCCGTACTTCAGCTGTTTACGCCAAAATCCTACGCTGTAGGTTTTCTCTAAGCCAATAATTTCGATCGCTGCCATAGAAGCTGAGTCAAATACGTTTTCTCAATTATATTCAACGCCAACGGGCAGCCAATAATCACGGATGTACGTGCACTGAAGTCATCGCACCAGATTGCGGCGAAATTAAAAGGGGAGCGCCAGATCTCTCCGTCGCTCCCCTCGGCTCGTACCCTCCCCCAGGTACTTAGCCGACCTTGATCTGAATCAGGGCAATGCAGCTAATGCCGAGCAACTGGGTGCATCCGGTGGAGTGGTGCTTTGGCCCGCATTGTTATCCACTCGGATCACCTGGTCCTGCAACGAGCAGAAGCGCCGCACCCCGGTTTTGTCACAGGCAAGTGGCGCAGCTCCAACTGAGTAGGTGGTGTTCGCGGTTCCAATGGGATTCGCCCCTACCGCCACAAATGTGTAGCCCGTTCTTGTACCGGAGGCCAAGGCGTTATCAAGGAGGCAAGCAGTGGCCGCCGAAGCCGAACAAGGCGCCGCGCCTCCAAGACTGCTCAGCGTAGCCGGATAACCGGTACTGGGGTATGCTGTCTGGTAAGTTGCTTCCGCCGTGTTGATGCTTCGAATGGAACCCACTGCAGATGCCTCATTGGCCGCCATTCGCGACCGAAAGAAACTAGGTACCACGATGGCGGTAAGAACTAAAATCAGGGCTACCACGATGAGCAGCTCGGGTAGCGAAAATCCATGGTGTTCACCCGCGCTTGACGCTCTTCTGCACCGCGACAGCGTCGGTTCGGACACCTTTTGAATACCCCTACCGCCCATAGTGGCAGTTTTAGTGCCATACGAGAATTAACCAGCAGGGTTCAGGGTTGGAATGTAAGTCTTTCGTTTTGTGGCGCTACAAGACGTGAGAGCGGCAGGGGGAGAAGAGTTCATGGCTGGATGATGAGCGCTTCTCCCAGTTCGGGAAATTAGTTCGACAAGAATTGTCAATACGGAAGAGTATGGAGCCGGCGGAAGCACCGCGGTAAATCCGGAGTGCATCTGAAGAGAAAGGAATGGCCAGAACGACGAAGAATCAGCTTACGGCAGCGCCCCTGATTCCGCAGAGACCGACGCTGGAGAACTTGCGTGCAGCCGCGCGGCATTGTCGCGCTTGCGACTTATGGCGACTGGGAACGCAAACCGTCTTCGGGGAGGGGAGTGCGCGTGCCCGGGTGATGTTTGTGGGAGAGCAACCTGGTGATCGCGAAGATCTGGCTGGTCGCCCGTTCGTCGGTCCGGCTGGTTTGCTGTTGGACAAAGCACTGGAGCAAGCCGGGATTGATCGCCGCGCTACCTACGTAACCAACGCCGTCAAGCACTTCAAGTGGGAGCCGCGGGGAAAGCGGCGCATTCACAAGAAACCCAATCAACTGGAAATCGCCGCCTGCCGCCCGTGGCTCGATGCGGAGATTGCGGTTGTCCGTCCCACTGTGATCGTCTGTCTCGGTGCTACTGCAGCCCAGGCGTTACTGGGACGGACTTTCCGGGTAACACAACATCGAGGCGAGATGTTGTCCTCGCCGCTGGCCCCGTTTATCACCGCGACGGTCCATCCTTCTTCCATTCTTCGCGCGCCTGATGATGAAAGTCGCCATCGCGAGACAGAGCGGTTCATTGCAGACCTGAAGAAAGTCGCAGCCTTGTTGCCTGAGCACAAAGCCGCTTGAAGAGGATCGCTTCTCTCCTATACTGCACGGCGAAGCGTGAACAAGGTAATTTCTGGCGGGCAGTTGAGACGCGCGGGAAGTCCGATGGTTCCGACACCCCGATTGGTGTAAAGCTTCATGGGCCCAATCTGGCGCAAGCCTTCAACGTATTTTTCAGCCAGCGGGGGCAAGTACAGGGGACCAACCAGAGGGAATCGAATCTGGCCCCCGTGGGAGTGGCCCGACATCTGGAAGTCCACGGGGGTACGAAAGTGCTGACGCGCCACTTCATCGGCGTAGTCAGGTTCGTGTACCAGCAGCAGGGTCGTCTCTCCGCGAGCAATCTTGGAGAGTGCGCGGTCAGGATCGTGATCTCTTTCAAGCACGTCATCCAGGCCGGCTAGCCACAAGCGGGCACCGTCCCGCTCTAGCGCTACGGAGGAATTACGGAGGACGTGAATCCCGTGTCCGCTTAGAGCCTCGCTGATGAAATCCGGGTCGGTGGTGGCGTCATGATTGCCCAAAACTGCAAACGCGCCTAGCCGAGCCCGCAAGCCCGATAGAAGAACGGCGCAGG
Organism: Terriglobales bacterium; assembly: GCA_035651655.1. Taxonomy (NCBI): domain Bacteria; kingdom Pseudomonadati; phylum Acidobacteriota; class Terriglobia; order Terriglobales; species Terriglobales bacterium. Next base: position 661,146 of record DASRFG010000023.1, on the reverse strand, counting down.
GTTCTGCATTGCGCCCTGCCTGGCGAGCTTTTCCACCGATATAGGGGTGGCTGACGAAGTCCCCGGTAAGCACTACAACATCTGGCGCTAATTCGTTGGTACGGGATACTGCGGATCTGATGATCGGTTCGTTGAACCCTCCATAGTGAAAGTCGCTCAACTGAACAATCGAGAAGCCGTCCAGGCGTTCCGGGAGACGCGGGAGGCGAACTTCCACCCGCTCGACCACCAGGTGGTGAGCACCGAGAGTGACCGCATCGGTGGCGAGGGCGAGGCCACCGGCGGCAGTTGCTGCCGCGGCCCCGAAGAGCAATTGTCGGCGAGTCAGGCGAGGCGGGGTCAAAGGCAAGTCTACCATCGGGACTTGCGGTGGTAAGTTCGCGTCAGCGGCTGGGGCGACTGCGCCGGGCAAATGCAAAGTATGCGACCGGGCCCAGGGCAAGACATGCCGGGCCCCAAATGCGCGATTGCGGATCGCTGTTGATGAGTGCCCAGGCAAAGAGCGCGATGGGCACCAACACAACGGCTGCCAGCCCGGCCGCGCCGCCAGGAATCAGAAATCTTCGCGGCAGGTCGGGAGCTATACGCCGCAACCGCCATACCGAGAGGAGGGTCAGCACCGAGGTTGCACTCCGCAGCCAAGCATAAATCGCGATTAGTTGCGTCAGGCTGAAAACCGCGAGCACAGCGCAAATTACGGTGGAGAGCGCGATGGCGCGGGCGGGAGTTCCGAAACGTGCATGCAGTTTTGCCAATGCAGGATGAAAGTAACCGTCTTCAGCCATGGTGAAGGGCAGCCGGCTGGCAGAGAGGACTGTGCTATCGAGGAGCACGAAAGTGCAGGCTGCTGCGGCCGCCAACATGGCTGATTCCAGTGTCGGCCCGCCGATCAGCCGGGCTGCGCGAACCAGATATCCGGTCTGCCACTGCTCCCAATTTCCTAAGGCAGCAAGTCCGGCGGCGAGTGGCAAAAAGAAAGTGATCATGGCCAGGGGGACGACAATGGCAAGCGCGCGCGGGAAATTGCGCTCCGGTTGGTCGATTTCTTCGCTGACGGTTGAGAGTTGTTCGTAACCGGAGTAAATCCACAATCCCAGTGCCAATCCAACTCCAAACACATCGTGCCAGGAACGGTTCGAGGGCATGATGGGATAAAACGGATTGAAGCGTGCCTGCGCCAAACCCTTAACGACGAAAATTGTCACCGGGATGAGCGCTCCCAGGAGCAGGGCAAGGGTGAGATTGCCCACAAGTCGAATTCCGCGGATGTTCAGAAATGCGACCAGCGCGAGAAATGAAAATGCGATCAGCCAGTGTTCCAAGCGGCTATTTAGCGGGTGGAACTGACCGATGTAGTCCGCCAGAGCCACGCCATAGGAGGCGCTCATGAGAAATGTGCCGGTCCAGTTCCACCATCCGCAATGAAAGCCCCAAAAGCTGCCAAAGGCAGCTCGCGTCCACCGGTAAAAGCCCCCTTCCACAGGCATAGCGGTGGCCATTTCGGCAGTAGCCAGGGAGATAGGCACGCTGAACAGAAATGGAACAGTGAGAATAAAAATGAGCGCCATGCCCGGGCCTGCCCTTGAAACCATGGCTTCAAAATCGAAAGGTCCACCGGAGCAGTAGCCATAGAGGAGGGCCACAAACGGGACCAGGGCAATGCGCTTCAGCTGCTGATGGCTGGCAGGCCGTGAAGAAATCGAGCGTGCGCCTGAGATCTGGCTCGGTGATATTGGAGATGCGGGCATCGGTTCGGCAGGGCAGCGCTGGTGAGCGTGCCGTGAATCTCCGCACGCTAGTGGAAAGCCAGTTCTAGGTCAATAGCGCGAGCCGTGGCATACAATAAGCGGCCATGAAGCAGGCCTCATCGATTCTGAAGATCGAGTCTGATCTCGCCCATGCTTGGTCCTTGCCCGCAGAATTTTATTTCGATAGCGGGACTCTTCTTGAAGAAAAGGAGAGGATCTTCGCGCGCACCTGGCAGCTTGTAGGCGGGCATGATCAACTGGCGAAGCCGGGCGATTATTTCACTGCCAAAATTGCGGATGAGCCGTTGCTGCTCGCGCGTGACGAGGCCCGTAAGCTGCGCGGCTTCTACAACGTTTGCCGTCACCGGGCCGGCCCGCCTGCGGAAGGTTGTGGTTCACGCAAAGTTTTCCGCTGCGGGTATCACGGATGGACCTATGGCCTCGATGGTGGTTTGATCAGCACGCCGGAGTTTGAAGGAGTCGCTGATTTCCGTCCACAAGAATTTGGGCTTCGCCCAGTGCGGACCGAGGAATGGGCAGGATTGGTGTTCGTGAACCTCGACGACAAAGCTGGACCCCTGTCGCGGAGCTTCGGTGATTTTCCGCAGCAGGTGGCACGCTACCAGCAGCCCGGGTTGAAATTACGTGAGCGACGGGAGTACGTCGTGGAATGCAACTGGAAGACGTACATTGATAATTACCTCGAAGGTTATCATGTGCCCAGCGTCCACCCCAGCCTGAACCGCGAGGTGGATTACAACCAGTACGTCGTCGAGGCATATAGCCATTACTGCAAACACTCGACTCCAATCCGCACCGACGGGAATGGTGTGCGAAGTTATCGCGCGAGTGCGGGAAGCGAAGTGGCGGCATACTTCTGGATTTTTCCCAACTGGATGCTGAACTTCTATCCTGGGAACCTGCAGCTCAATATGGTTCGACCCCTGGAAGCGGAACGCACGCTGGTAATTTTCGAGTGGTATGTCCCGCCGGACAAGCTTGAGAGTCCCGAAGTTGCCGAGGGCATCAAGCTAGGCGACCAGACGCAGCAAGAAGATGGCGCCATTTGCGAAGTTGTGCAGAGGAACCTGCATTCACGCAGCTACCAGCGCGGCCGCTACAGCGTGAAGCAGGAAAAATGCGTGCACGCCTTTCACCGCATGTATGCCGAGTGGATGGCAAAGAGCTGACTATCTCAGCGTCCTAAAACAGCGACATCTGTTCTTGCTCCAGGCGAGGAGAGTGGGTGGGGTGTCCACCGCGGCCATACTCCGATCCGATGCCGTACTTCTTCCGCAGTACGGACATCAGCTGCGAAATGCGTTTGCCGTAACTCGAAGGCAGAAATGCACGATCGGCATAGCGTAGCCGGTAGCTCTCCACCAGTTCCGGAAATTCTTTCTGCAGAAAGGGCAGGAAGACGCTTGCCGAACACGGCTTAAGGAACAAGGGATTGGCGTAAATATGCTTTCCCCCGACCTCGGCGGTGGCTCGCACCAGGTCTTCAAGGTCGCGAGGGGAATCGGTGATCCCCGGCACCACGGGCGCGCAAATCACACCGGCATGTACACCCGCCTGGTTGAGCTGCCGCACAGCGTCGAGTCGCAGATCGGGACGCGGCGCGCGCGGCTCCAAAATCCGGGCCAGGGCGGTCTTCAAGGTGGTGATGGTGACATTGACAAACAGCTGATTGTGCTTCGCGATTTCACGCAGCACATCAGTATCGCGCAATACCATGTTGGATTTGGTCACGATCCCCAGCTCGAGTCCGCGATGCCGGGACAACTCCTCCATGATGCCGCGAGTTACGCCGTAGCGGCGCTCAGCCGGCTGGTAGGGATCGGTGGCGGTGCCGATGGCTATTTGCTCTCCCGCTTTTACTTTCTTTAGATCGCGCCGCAGCATCCAGCTTGCGTGCTGCTTAACGTAGATCTTGCGTTCGAAGTCGAGGCCATCGCGCAACTCCATGAACTCGTGGGTATAGCGCGCGTAACAATACTTGCATGCGAATTCACAGCCGCGGTACGGATTTATGGTCCACGTGAACGGCATCCGCGGCACATTGCAGCGATTGAGCAGAGTGCGGGCTGCGAGGGTGAAGAATTCGACGTCGTGCCCGGGCTGGATGAACTCACCCTCAGCCGCCAGGCGGGCGATGCCCACGAGCGGTCTGGGTTCTTCAGAGCCGAGTAAGGGGAGAGGGTTGGTCACAAAGCAGAGCGCATCTCGTAGAGATATTCGCTTTTTATTCGCCTATAAAGCATAACGCTGCGTGGGCGGGGAAGTCAAAGAGCCGAGTTGGTCACTGCGGTGGGGCCGCCGCTCCCGGCTTCGCAGGCCCGGATGCTTCTGGCGAGCCGGGTATGGTTATGTCTATGTTGGTGACTGGGCCGAGTGAAGAGAGCGGCCGGTCGAACTCCTGCGTGTTTCCCACTACCAATACCGAGAACTGATCTTTGTGAATGTACTTCTGGGGCACACGCATCACGTCTTCACTTTTTACTTTCTCAATCCCAACGCGAAAGCGCTCCAGAAAATCGGGAGGGTAATGATAGAACTCGTAGGCCATGCGCTCGCGCAACACTTTCGAAGGCGAGTCGTAATTAAAAACGAACGAATTGAGGATGTAATCTTTAGCGCGCTTGAGTTCTTCAGTGGTAACGGGATGAGGTTGCAGGTCGTCAATTTCGCGGTACATGGCCTGGATCGACGCAATGGTTGTCTGGCTCTTGGTGCCAATTCCGAAATCGGTTATGCCGGGATGATCGTACGCAGCCCCCACACCACCGCCGACGGAATAGGCAAGGCCCTGGCGGGTACGGAGTTCCTTAAACAGCCGTGAAGAAAATCCGCTCGCGAAGGCCTCGTTGAATACGTCGATAGCGTGGTAGTCGGGATTCCGACGCGTTGTCCCCAAGTCAATCATGCGGATCAGGCTCTGGTTGACGTCTTCTTTTGCCACCAGGTAGTAGCCAGGCTTTGCCTTATGGAATTCCAGGACTGGCTCCTTTGCCGGCGGACCAGCAGGCCACGGGTCAAATGTCTGGCGCAGACGTGCTTCCATCTGGGCGGTGTCGAAATCCCCAACCAACCCCAGGATGATGTTGTTGGGATGTACGTAAGTCTGGTGCCAGCGAACCAGATCATCGCGGGTAATTGCAGCCACAGTTGTGTACTCGGCGGTGCGGGCGTAGGGGTTCTGGGGGCCGTAGGCTAGCTTAGCTGCCTCCCGCCCGGCAATCTGGTTGATGTCGTCGTTGCGGCGCGAAATAGCGGTATTCTCCTGAAACTTAGCCAGCTCTATTTTGTCTTCGCGAAATGCGGGCTGCCGCATCACTTCGACGAAGGCGGTAAAAACATCGACGAAATCCTGCTTCAGGCAAGACAAGGAAATGGAAGTTGAGTCCGCGCCACCGCTGGTTTCAACTTTGGCTGCGTGGGCCTCCAATAAGTCATCTAGCTGGTCCCCGGTTCGCTTGGTTGTGCCACCGGTACGCCAGACTTCGCCGTAGATGCTCACCAGACCGGTTTTCTGGGCCGGTTCAGCACGTGATCCACCGCGGATTCTGGCAACACCGTCGATGAGAGGTAGCTCGTGGTCCTCTTGTAAGAAGATCACCATGCCATTGGAGAGCTGAATGCGCTTGGGCTGTACCGGATGAAAATCTGGCAGTGGCGGAATCTTGATGTTTTCCAGATCGGGAACCTGGGCAAACATGGCTGTCGCAAGCAGCAAGAGCGCGGCCAATATTTTTGAGCAAAACGTCATTGGGCACCCCCGGCCTTTGCTGGCGCTGGCGAAGGACGGTTCTCAATAACGCCTACCGTCCGGTTTTCTGGGGTGAAAGTTTTGTTGGCAACGCGGCGAACATCAGCCTTGCTGACCTTCTCCACACGGTCTATTTCGCGAAACAGTTCACGCCAGTCGCCGAACCGGACCTGATGGGTTGCCAGCTGGGACGCCAATCCAGCGTTGTCGTCCAAGCCACGAATAAGATTGGCCCGCAGCCGAGTCTTGACCATTTTCATTTCTTCGTCGGTTACGTCGGTGGTCTTAAGGCGCTCGATTTCTGCGTGGATTGCCTGCCGCAACTCTTCGGTGCTGTGGCCGGGTATAGGGACCGCGTAAAAGGCAAACAGATGAGGGTACTTAGTTCCGGGAAATCCGCTGAAGCCGGCCGCATCTGCGGCGATTTTCTTGTCTCGAACCAGTGTGCGAAAGAGCCGAGAGGTACGGCCATCCGACATTAGGTCAGTCATCACATCGTAAACTGCGTCGTCCGGGTCGCGATAATCCGGGCGGTGATAGCCTTCAAGGTAAAAAGGTTGAGCTATTTCGTGCAGCACGGCTTCGCGTTGCGAATTCTGCGGCGGCTCCTCGGTGTGGATTGGTTCCGGTTTGGGGCGCGCGGGCAGCCTGCCAAAATATTTCTCCATGATGGGCATTACCTCCGCAGCTTTCACCTCTCCGACCACCGCCACCACCATGTTTGCCGGCACGTAGTAGGTGTCAAAAAACTGTTTGGCGTCGCTGGCGGAGAAATACTGCAGGTCTGACATCCAACCAACCGTCGGCCGATGGTAGGAGAATGTTTCGAATGCGGTGGTCAGGAATTTCTCTATCAACCGCCCGATGGGTTGGCTATCGGTACGCATGCGGCGCTCTTCCATGACAACGTCGCGCTCCTTATAGAACTCGCGCATCACGGGATGCAGGAAACGCTCAGATTCCAGATAGGCCCAGACCTCGACCCGGTTCGCTGGCATGGAATAGTGATATTCCGTCTCGTCCCAACTGGTGGAAGCATTTAAATCTTCGCCGCCGTTCGCCTCGACAAGCTGGCCAAACTGGTTCTTGATAACGTACTTGTCGGCTTCGGCGATTGCGTCCCTCCAGGCTTTTTCCAGCGCCGCAACTTTCTGCGGATCTCGGCCCACCATCTTGTATTTCTCTTGGCGATAAGCGGCATAGGCCTTTTCCACTTTTTCGAGGGCAACTTTTTCCGCTGCGTAGTTGGTGGTGCCAATCTTGTCGGTGCCCTTGAAGGCCATGTGCTCGAACATGTGGGCGATACCGGTCTCGCCATTGGGGTCCTGCACTGAACCCGAATCCACAATGGTGTTAAACGCGAAGACCGGAGCTTCCGGCCGCTCCATGACCAGCAGCGTGAGGCCGTTCGGAAGTTGCTTCACGGTGATGCGCTTTTCAAAGGAAGCAATATCTTGTGACCAACCGAATTGGGTGAAGATAACAAGCACGACGATGAGTCTGGCAATCCGGAATGTCATCCGACCTCCAAAGAGTTGCTGCCGGAAGGGAAACATCGAAGTTAAGAGGTGAGACCTTGGATTGTCAAACCCTAGAGGTCAATAATACGGTAGGGCGTTGCCGAATCGCGTGACATGAGCAGCGGCAATCCCACGTTGTAAACGGGTATACCAGCCGTGGTTCGGCCTTCGGGGTGGCCGTGGTGGGCGTGGCCATGAACAACCGCGTTTGCGCCGTGACGATCAACCACTTCTCCGAGACGAGATGTCCCCAAATAAGGATAAATCTCCGGTACCTCGCCTTGAACGGTGGCGCCAATAGGCGCGTAGTGCAATACCACCACGCGCTTTTCCGTGCGCAATTGCGCCATGGCGCGCTCCAGCTTCAACGCCTCATCAATTCCTGCTTGAACAAAAGCTTTTATGGGCGCCTCGCCGAATGCGGTAAGGACACCTCGACCGAACCCACCGGCAAATCCTTTGGTGCCGGCGAATCCGACACCATCGCGTTCGTAAGCAGTGCCGTCCAAAACTTTGATTCCTTCCGCAGTCATCATCCGCATCAGTTCAACTTCGTGACCGCTCTCGTAATCGTGATTGCCGAGCACGGCGACCACGGGTACGCGCACCCGTACTAATGCGTTCAGCAACGATTCCATTTCCTGTACGGTGCCGTAATTCGTCAAGTCACCGGCAACAATAAGCAGGTCCGCCTGGTCGCGTATGCGGCTCATTTGATCGCGGATGCGATCGTAGCTTTGTGGGCTGAAATGTAAATCGGCTGTGGCAGCGATTCTCATCGTGCTTACGAGGCTTTGCGCTCCGGGTCCGCCGGCGGAACGTCCAGATGGGCAACCGGGCAGGTTTCCGGCAGAGAGAGCTTAGGCTCTCTACGATCCCGCGCCTCATCCACCAGGTTCGCCATGCCCCACTCATTCACATCAATGGCGAACATCTTCTCGTCAATTAAGCTGCCGCGAAACTCCGCTTTGGGGTCTGGGTGCTGCAATTCTTCCTGGAATCGGCCTAGCAGGTCGTGCCACACATGACCTGGCACAAAGGTGGCGTGCGCCGGGTAAACGTATTGGAAGAGCACCAGTTGCCAGAACAGCACTCCCCAGTGTGCTCCGGCAAGTTCCAGTAAACGTTGCCAGTCCAGCAGACCCCGAGTGCCAAAGATAACGTGCGCGATGTCGGCGCCGTCGAATCGCTCCCGCCGGGTGACAAACAGCTTGGAGGCGATCAACTCTTCCGGTGCAAGCACTTGCGTTGGCACGCCGAACAGCTCGGCGGGCGATCCGCGCTGGATCCAGGAGGGATCCACGGTTATGACTCCATTGCTCATGCCACAGATCAGGTCAACGTAGAAGTCACCGCGATGTGCTTTTGCCAGCCAAACCGGGTCGGCAACATCGCAACTGAAGCCATCGTTAATCAGAGCTTCAAGGGCGCCACGGACATTTTCCGGGGGCAAGAAAACATCCAAATCCTTCGTGTCGCGCCCGATTCCGGTATGCTGCTGCAGAGCGAAAGCGCCCGAAACGACGTAGGGCACCTGGGCGTTATTCAATACTCCCAAGACCTCGCGAAAAAGCTGTTCCTGTTCCGGCGGAAAGACGGGCGGGACAGAGGAACTGATGGGCAGCGCTTTAGCTTCGCGTTCAGGCACAGAGGCTTGGATGTTGCGCCGCAGCAAGCAGTTGTGGCGTTGCACAAAAAGTGAGAAGAAGCAGGCTTTTGCCCGGCTGGGCTTGTGGCTGGTCTTGCAGCATCCAAGATGTGAGGACCTAGATGTCTGCCGCCGCGATAGCGGTGGTCAATGGGAAAGAATCAGTGGCTAGAACAACCACGAATGTCGAAATTCAAGGCAAGCACCTTGAGCTCTCCAACCTGGACAAGGTGATGTATCCGGCGGTCGGTTTCACCAAAGGCCAGGTCATTGATTATTACGTTCGCATCGCCCCGGTGCTCCTACCCCACCTGCGCGGCCGACCCCTCACCATGAAGCGATACCCGAACGGGGTTACCGGACAGCACTTCTATGAGAAGAACTGTCCAAGCCACCGGCCTGAATGGGTAAAGACAGCCAAGGTCTGGAGCGAGGGCAATAACCGCTGGATGGACTACTGCCTGGTCGAAGACCTGCCCACGCTGGTGTGGGCCGCGAATCTTGCCGACCTCGAGCTGCACACATCACTGTCATTGGCGAAAGACATCATGCGGCCGACCATGATGGTTTTTGACCTTGATCCCGGCGAACCGGCGAACATCGTGCAATGCTGCGAAGTAGGGCTGCGGGTGAGGCAGGTGCTGGGGCACTTCGGCCTGCAAAGCTTTGCCAAGACATCCGGCTCGAAGGGCCTCCAGGTTTATGTCCCGCTGAACACCCCGGTGACCTACGATCAGACCAAGGGTTTCGCGCATGCTTTGGCGCGGCTGCTCGAACGGGAGCACCCGGACAAGGTAGTCTCTGACATGAAGAAGGTGCTGCGCGTGGGGAAGGTCTTCGTGGACTGGAGCCAGAACGACGACCACAAGACGACGGTTTGCGTCTATTCTCTACGGGCAAAAGAACGGCCGACAGGGTCCACCCCCGTAACCTGGGAGGAGGTCGAGCAGGCTCTCGCCAGGAAGAATGCCAGTATGCTCGTGTTCGAGGCTGCGCAAGTAATCGAACGAATGGAGAAATCAGGAGATCTCTTTGTGCCCGTGCTGGAGCTGAAGCAAAAGTTGCCGGATTTGGGAGCTATTGAGGGCCCCGCGGCTGAGAAACTGAGTGCGGTCAAATCGCTAGCCGCCGGAGCTGGTCGTCCAAAAACCAGGCGAGTGGCGCCGCCCAAGAGCACCACCCGGGCGGGAGCAACTTCCAGAAAAGCATCTCCCCGGAAACGAGCCTAGAGGAGCAGCTCCGGGGAAAATTATCATGGTCAAACTGCATGCAGGGACTTCGGGCTGGGCATACCCAAACTGGAAGCCGGCCTTTTATCCGCCCAAACTGGCCCAGAAAAAATTCCTGAACTATTACGCTAGTCGGTTGAACGCGGTGGAGGTGAACTACACCTTCCGCCATCTCCCGAGCGAGAAAAGCCTGCTGAACTGGATTGACGAAACGCCCGAGGAGTTCTGCTTTTGCGTTAAGGCCCATCAGGTGATTACACACATCAAGCGCTTGAAAGATACGGACGAGATGGTGCGCAGATTTGTGGGCTCGCTGGAGCCGCTGCTGCGCGCCGGCAAGCTCGGCCCAGCGCTGTTCCAGCTGCCGCCCAACTTCAAGGCTGACCCGGTGACATTGGGGAATTTCCTGGGCACCCTGCCACCCGCCCTGCGCTGCGCTTTCGAGTTCCGCCACCTTTCGTGGTTTTCTGATTCCGTGTACGAGGTCCTGAGGAAACACAATGCGGCGCTATGTGTGGCGGAGAGCGAAGATTTGACCTGCCCGGATGTCTGCACTGCCGATTTCTGCTATTACCGTTTGCGCAAACCCGAATACTCCGAAGCGGAGCGCAAGGAGATCGCGGAGAAGATGGGGCAACAATTATTAACCGGTCGCGAAGTATTCACATTTTTCAAGCACGAGGACACTCCGGAAGGCGCGCTGTACGCCGCTGAATTGCTGGAGAATGCCGGCGCTGTAGCAGTCGAACCCGCGCGCAAGTCGGCAGTTTCATAAACCTGAGCGGAAGCCTAGTCGTAATTCCCATGGCGTCCGATAACGCGCATACTACGGTCGTGTCTTCCGGCGCGCCGAACGAACGCGTGGTCCAATCGTTTCTTGCCTTTCTGAAGGTAGAAAAAGGCCTGGCGCCGCTAAGCATCGCCGCGTACGCCGCAGACGTCCGCCAGTTCTGCGAGTTTTTGGGCAAGCGCAAGCGTACGCTGGCCGCCGCTCGCCGCAAAGAGGTCAGCGAGTTTATCCAGGAATTACTTTCTTATGGCGTTGACGGTCGCTCGGTCGGCCGCAAACTCTCCGCTCTGCGGCAGTTGTATCGCTATCTACTGCTGGACCGCCATGTGACGCATGATCCCACGTTGAACCTGGAATCGCCTCGACAGTGGAAGGTGCTTCCCAAAGCGCTTGCCCGGCAAGAAATGGAAGCGCTGCTGCGCCGCCCGTCCAAAGCCCCGGTGGGAAAGCAGGACGAGGCTCTGGGCCTGCGGGATCGGGCCATGCTGGAGGTTCTCTACGCGGGAGCGCTGCGCGTCTCTGAGATCATCGGGGTAAAGCTCGACGATGTGAAACTCGATTCCGGCTGTGTGCTGGTGCGCGGCAAGGGAGACAAAGAACGCATCGTGCCGCTGGGCCGCGGCGCGCGACTTGCGATCACGGATTATCTTGCGCGAGGCCGAAAGACCCTGCTGGCGGAAGGGAACTCGCCTTTAGTATTCGTCGGCCGCGGTGGTCGAGCGTTGAGCCGGCAGCGGGTCTGGCAGATGGTTGGCGTGGCTTCCACTTCGACCGGTCGCCACGCCAGCCCGCACATGCTTCGCCATAGTTGCGCCACCCACATGGTGGAGAACGGCGCCGACCTGCGCACCGTGCAAACACTTCTCGGGCACGCCGACATCAGCACCACGCAGGTTTACACCCATGTGGCGCTCGACAGGCTAAAGAATGTGTATCGCCAGCACCATCCGCGGGCGAAGAAGAAGATGGGCTGACTGAACTGTTGATTCAATGACGCAATGCTGAAGACGAACATCAACACCGTGGTCAAGGAGTTTCTGCGACATCTGGAGGCGCGCAACGCCTCTCTCCATACCATCACGGCATATCGCAAAGACCTGCGCGCCTTTTCGGGTTACCTGGGAGAAGCTCGGCTCAACGACATAGATCACGTCCGCATTCGCGGATTTCTCTCTTACTTGTATGACCGTGGATTGAGCAAGACCTCAGTGGCGCGCGCGCTGGCTGCTGTGAGATCCCTGTATCGGTGGCTGGCGCGCGAGGGCGTTGTGGAGCAGAACCCTGCCACGTTGGTGGCCACGCCGCGATTGCCGAAGAAACTGCCGCGGGTCCCCACGATTTCAGAGATGAACGCCGTGCTCGACGGCGAGATGCCGGAAACAGCAGCGGCTTTTCCTGAGCGCGACTTACTGATGCTCGAGCTGCTCTACGGCTGCGGCATTCGCAATTCTGAGCTGGTCGGCATCAACCTGGAAGATATTCGCCGAGCCGACGAGGCAATCCTGGTACGCGGCAAAGGCAAGAAAGAGCGCATTGTGCCTTTCGGAGAATCGGCGAAATCCGCTCTGGACAGCTATTTGCCAGCACGCCACAAGATGATTTCCGCTGCAGGCAGGAGCACTCCCGCGCTGCTGGTAAACCGCCGCGGAGGCCGCCTGACAACGCGCAGTGTGGGGCGGATCGTAAAGAAAATAGCCGTAGCCAAGGGACTATCGCCTGATGTCCACCCGCACACGCTGCGTCATGCCTTCGGCACCCATATGCTGGAAGAAGGGGCTGACCTGCGTGCCATTCAGGAACTGCTGGGGCATGAGCGGCTCTCAACCACGCAGCGCTACACGCAGCTCTCAATAAAGCATGTGATGCAGGTTTACGAGCGCACTCATCCGCGGGCGAAATAGCCGAGGGGACAGCCGCCCTCGGCTGTCCGGGCGAGCTCCGCCATGCACAGGCGAGGCGCCTGTGCCCACGTAAGGCATACATAGTTACGATGGTTCTGGTTTGAGTTCGCGCCGTAACTCTTTCCACATCTCTACCACACGCGCCTTCAACTCCGCCGTAATCCGTTCGTGCGCTTCCTCTGGATTCTCGCTCGTCCCCGGGGGCAGGATGGGATCGCCAAACGCCACTCGCAACGGCTTAAATCCTTGAAATCTCTTTCCCCGCGGCCAAGCATCGTAAAAGCCGTCCAAAGCGACTGGATAGATCGGCACGTGCAGATGGGTGGCCAGAATCGCTGCGCCTTTCTTGAAGGTCCTGGGGAGGCCATCAATGCTGCGCTCGCCCTCGGGAAAAAGCATAAGAACTTTACCCCGGCGTAGGCCGTAGGCGCAGGCGCGCAGCGCGGGCACCAGGTTGGCGTCGGGATCAACCACGATGATCTTCAGCAGCCGGGCAATCTTTCGGCCGACGCCGGAGCCAAAAATCTCGCTGGTCCCTACGGAGAAGCCGTCGCGAAATACGGACCAGGATGCGAGCGTGATGAGCACCACTGGATCAAGAAAACTCTGGTGGTTGGGGCAAACAATAAACGGACCGTGTTCCGGCAGCTTTTCCATGCCAGTGACCCGCAATTGAAAAAGGTCGCGGCAGAGTAGCTGCAGGAGTCGCGACATCACAAAGGCGAAGCTGTCGAGCAGAGGACGTCGGCTGGTTGCCGCTATCACCTCTTCATTCGGAGCTTCAGCGTCACTGAACACCGCTTCCCACGAAATTCGTCCTCTGGGAGCGATGCCTTGCTGTGAGCTGGTCTTGGCAAGCACCGCGTCTACCAGCTCTCGCACCGTATAGACCTCGGCCATTACGGACTCGGGCAGATCGGAGCCGAACTCTTCCTGCAGGCTCATCAGCAGCTCGACGCGTTGCATGGAGTCGAGACCGATGTCGAGATCCAGGTTGTCAGTTGGGCGGATCTCTCGTGCCGCGGAAGTTGCGCCGCGAACGATCTGCAATGCGCGCTGCACTCCGGGACGCTCCAGCCAGTCGCGATCTTCTGGGCTGAGCGGCCGGGCGGCAGAAGTTTCGCCAGGATCCGCCTGTTCCGCACCCGCTCTGACTAACTTCTCGATTTCAAATCTCTTCAGCTTGCGGGTGGTGGTGCGCGGCAAGTCAGTTTGCCAGATGTCATAGCTCAGAATGCGCTTGGTGGCAGGCAGTTGGGCTGAGAGTCCTTCGATATGGAAGCGCAAGATCTCCTTGATGTTGCCGATCTTCTGCTCCCGAAGCCGTTGAAAATTCGGCACGATCACGGCATGCAGGCGCTCTGATACGGGTTCCCCGGGACGGCTCTGCAGACCCAGCACACAGACTTCTTCGATCCAAGGAGACTTCAGATAGTGCTGTTCGATCTCCTCGGGATAAATATTCTTACCGGAGCTGAGGACAATAATTTCTTTTTGGCGGCCGGTGATGAACAGGTTGCCGTCATGATCGAAATAACCCAGGTCGCCGGTACGAAGCCAGCCATCCTGAAGTACCTCAGCCGTGGCCTCGGGACGCTGGTAGTAGCCTTTCATGACGATGCGGCCCCGAATCGCGATCTCGCCAACCTCTGGGGTTGAGCCGTCCTCTGGCGTTCGGGGATTGAGCAGTTTGACTTCCGTCCCAGGCAGGGGCGTCCCTACGGAACCGATCACATTGCTGCCCGGACGGGTACAGGTGGCGCCACCTGTGGTCTCCGTCAATCCATAGGCCTGCAGAATGTCGAACCCGAGGGCGTAGAAATCGCGGCCAATACCAGCGTCAAAGCGGGAGCCGCCTGTGATGAGGTAGCGCATCTTCCTTCCCAACATCTGGTGAACCGGCCGAAAGAAAAGTTTCCCGGCGTTCCATCCCAGGCTGCGAGCGGCGCGCGAGACGGACAGCAATGCGCGAAAACTGCCGCGAGCAAGGGGGCCACGGCGGGAAATTTCCTTCAGAATGCGCTCATGGATCAGATAAAAGAATTGTGGCACGCAACAGAAGAGCGTGATTTCACGTTCGCGAAGAGCTCGCAGCAGCTCCGCAGTATTCAGAGTTTCCAGATAGACGATGCGAGCGCCACGAACTAATGGAAGCAGCAGGTTTGCCATCTGCGCCAGAGCGTGGAACAAAGGTAAGACACCGAGAATGGCGTCGTCGGGGCCGACCGGGAGAAACCTGAAAACTGATTCGATCTCGCCCAGCAGATTGTCGTGCGTGAGCATGACGCCTTTAGGATCTGAGGTTGTGCCCGAGGTATAGAGGATGGCGGCAATAGCATCTTGCGGCGCAGACACCGGCTCAAACTCTTCCGATTGAGTGGTCAGGATTTCATCCAGGCTTACGAGATCGGCGGTCTGTGCTCGGGCTGCGCCAAGCGATCCGCTAACCTCGCTCGGGTCGCCATCAAGCAGCAGCAAGGGAAGGCCCGGTTCTCCGATCGCCTGTCGCGCCACCGGCAGGTGTTTGGAATCAATAATAAGAAGAGAGCTGCCACTGTCCTCGAGCAGCTTGGAAACCTGGTCGGAGTGGAAAGCCGTGTCCAAGGGCACGGCAGAGCAGCCGGCCGCCAGCACACCGAGGTAGGCAGCCACCCAACGCGGGCTGTTGGCGGCCAGGATGGAGCAGCGCGCGCCGGCAGGGTAGCCGCTGTTCACCAGCCATTGGCCAACCGATTCCGCCATACGGCGCAGCTCGGCGTAGGTGAAGCTCTCAACCGCCTCCCCCTGCTGCATCTCGACCGCAACCAGGCGCGGGTACGTCTCAGCGCATTCCCGGAAACGGCTGTAAAAAGTGGGCATCTCTGCCGAGGACTATAACCCGAAAGCCAAGCAAGGCCCAAGACCAGTCCTGGCTCTCCCTGCATAGTTTTTTCGCATCTCAATGGCAATTCGGAATTGATCTTTTTCAGGAGGAACTATGCAGACTGCGCATGAGCTATTTCTTCATGGGTTGAAAGATACGTTGGACGCGGAGCGTCAGTTAGTTGAGGCTTTGGGAAAACAGGCGGAGGAATCCAGCCGTCCGGAGTTGCGCAAGGCATTTGAAAGTCATCGCGAACAGACGCAAAAACAGGCGGAGCGCCTGGAGCAGGTATTCGAGTCTCTAGAAGAGCAGGCAGAAACGGAGGAGTGCGCCGGTATTCGTGGGTTGATTCAGGAACATGACAATTTCCAGGAGGAAAACCCTTCGCCTGACATTCTGGACATTTTCAATACCGAGGCTGCGCTCAAGGTGGAGCGTTACGAGATCACTTCATACGAGGGGCTGATCCAACTGGCGCAGGAAATGGGGCACCGCAAAGCCGTTCAACTGCTCAAGCAAAACTTAAAAGAGGAGCAGCAAACCGAACGAAAGATGGAAGCCTTCAGCAAGAAGCTTAAGCCAGAGCAGATGGGGATGGGAGAAGAGGAAGAAGACAGCGGACGCGAAGCTCGGAAAACAAGCTCGCGGCGCCGCAGCCGGCGTGCAGCGTAAGCACCGTCTTTCAGAGCAGGGCCCCGTGCCCTGCTCTTTTTTTGCTTCGGGGGCTTTCTTTACTTCCGAATCCGGCATTTTTTGCCATTAACTCTACCCCTTTGAACCCGGTACCTTAGCGGGAGTACCCGCATCTAACTGTGTTAGGCTCAATAATTGTGTAGATAGGCGCTTGGTTCGCGCCGCGCCCGTTCAGGAACATACCTTTGATTAACACCTTAGTCGCCAAGGTTTTCGGCACCCGCAATGAGCGGGAGGTCAAGCGCCTGCAGCCTCGAGTGGCTCAGATCAATGCGCTCGAACCAGCTATGCAGGCTTTGAGCGACGAAGAGCTACGCGCCAAGACCGACGAATTCCGCGCCCGCATCCAGGAGCGACTGTCCACCTTTCAGGATGATTCCGAAGGCGACCCTGAGCGGACAAAGCAGCTAGAGAGTGAGCGGAACCAGGCTTTAAAAGATGTACTTGAAGAAATCCTCCCCGAGGCTTTTGCAGTGGCCCGTGAGGCTGGCCGTCGTGTGCTCAATATGCGGCATTTCGACGTGCAGCTTATCGGCGGCATGGTGCTTCACCAGGGCAGAATTGCTGAAATGAAAACCGGTGAAGGAAAGACCTTGGTCGCCACCCTTCCGGTTTACCTTAACGCGCTCACCGGGCGTGGCGTGCACGTGGTCACGGTGAACGACTACCTGGCTAAACGCGACTCCGAATGGATGGGCAAGCTTTACAAATTTCTTGGTTTGACCGTAGGCGTGATTGTCCACGACCTCGACGATGAGGAGCGCCGTGAAGCATACGGCGCTGATGTTACCTACGGCACTAACAATGAATTCGGCTTTGACTACCTTCGCGACAACATGAAGTTCGACCTCAAGGACTGCGTACAACGCGGTCATAATTTTGCAATTGTTGACGAAGTTGACTCTATCCTGATTGACGAGGCCCGCACTCCGCTCATCATCAGCGGGGCGAGCGAGGAATCCACCGACAAGTACTACAAGGTCAACCGCATTCTGCCCAAGCTGGAGAGGGGCGAGGAGATCCAGAAGTCCATCGAAGAAAAAGTCCTCACTGGCGATTACGTGATTGATGAGAAGCACAAGACCATCACCGTCACCGACGAGGGCTGGGAGAAGGTCGAGCAGCTGCTCGGCATCGGCAACATTGCCGACCCTGAAAACTGGGACCTCAAGCACCACGTTGAAACTGCGGTGAAGGCGCACGCTCTCTATCACCGCGATGTTGAGTACGTAGTGAAAGACGGCGAAGTCATCATCGTGGACGAGTTTACCGGGCGTTTGATGCCTGGCCGCCGCTGGTCTGACGGCCTGCACCAGGCGATCGAGGCCAAGGAGAACGTAAAGGTTGAGCGGGAGAATCAAACTCTGGCCACGATCACCTTCCAGAACTACTTCCGCATGTACCAAAAGCTCGCGGGAATGACCGGTACAGCGGAAACCGAAGCTACAGAGTTCGACAAGATCTACAAGCTGGACGTGCTTGTCATTCCAACCAATAAACAACTGTTGCGCCTGGAGAACCCGGACATCGTTTATCGCACCGAGCGGGAGAAATACTTTGCCGCCGCCGATGAGATTCAAAAAATGAACAAGGAAGGCCGCCCAATACTGGTGGGCACCACGTCGATTGAGAAGTCAGAGCGCCTTTCCGACCTGCTAAAAAAGAAGAATGTCAAACACGTAGTGCTCAATGCCAAGTTCCACGAAAAAGAAGCTGAGATCGTAGCTCAGGCAGGCCGTAAAGGCGCGGTGACCATCGCCACCAACATGGCAGGTCGCGGAACTGACATTCTGCTCGGCGGCAATGCCGAGTTCATGGCCAAGCAGGAATGTATGAAAAAGGGCTTGGCGCAGCCGGTAAAGCAGGCAGCCGGCGCGGTTGAAGTTCGACCCGACGATCCCACGACCACATACTTCTATTATTCCGGCAATGAGTTCCGTTGCCCGACGGAGAAATGGACCGAGATTTATTCCAAGTACAAAGCTCAGACCGATGTTGAACACGGTGATGTAGTCGGCCTCGGGGGGCTACACATTCTGGGGACGGAACGGCACGAGGCGCGGCGCATTGATAACCAGCTGCGTGGCCGTGCCGGCCGACAGGGCGATCCCGGTTCCTCACGTTTTTACCTGTCGCTAGAAGATGACCTGATGCGCATCTTTGCCAAGGAGTGGGTCTCAAACCTGCTGCAGCGATTGGGGATGGAAGAGGGCGTGCCCATCGAGTCGCGCCTGATTTCTCGGCGAATCGAGGCTGCACAGAAAGCCGTGGAAGCCCAGAACTTCGAAGCCCGCAAACACCTGCTGGAATACGACGACGTAATGAACAAGCAGCGTGAGGCGGTTTACGGTCTGCGTCATCAATTGCTGGAAGGGCTGGATCAGAAAGAGCTCATTCTCGAAGAC
Source organism: Terriglobales bacterium (assembly GCA_035651655.1). Taxonomy (NCBI): domain Bacteria; kingdom Pseudomonadati; phylum Acidobacteriota; class Terriglobia; order Terriglobales; species Terriglobales bacterium. The sequence goes on along the minus strand of DASRFG010000023.1, from coordinate 642,580 downwards.
TACGTCTCTGGCATTCTCAGCGACTTGATGGACAAGTATGCCGGCAAGGACAAGCATGCCGACCAGTGGGATGTGAAGGCGCTGAAGAACGAAATCTTCACCCGCTTCGGAGTTGACATTATTGCCGAAGGCATCAAGCCGGAGGAGCTGAGCCGGCAGGAAATGGGCGATGCAATCTTCGAGACCTTGAGGCAGCGCTACGAAGCCAAAGAAAAGTTGATCGGCGCTGAAGCCATGCGTTATCACGAGCGCATGATCATGTTGAGCGTGTTGGATTCGCAGTGGAAAGACCACCTGCTCAACATGGACCACCTGAAAGAGGGAATTGGGCTGCGCGGCTACGGGCAGCACGATCCCGTGGTGGAGTACAAGCGCGAATCTTTTGACATGTTTGAAGCCATGATGGCGCGCTACCAGGAAGATACCGTGCGCTACTTGTACCTGATGCAGGTGATGGGTGGCGAGGCCGCCGAGGCGGCACGCGCAGGCGCGCTTCCGGCGATTGAAATCGGCGGGCCCGAAGGCGGCGAACCGGTATTGGTGCCCGGTGGCGGTGACGGTCACCATCCACGGCGACGCGCGACTTCAGTGGATGAATTAGAGGAAGAATTTCAGCGTAAGAAGCGTCGCGAATTGGAACAGGCGCGCATGGCAGGTTCGGGCGAATACCAGCCGGTGCAGCAGGTGGTGCGCGGCGCCAAAATCGGACGCAATGACCCCTGTCCTTGCGGCTCCGGCAAGAAGTACAAGAAGTGCTGCGGCGTGAAGGCCTGAGAACTCAATTTTGAAATCAATAGTCTAGCTGGCAGGAGTGCCGGTGGCAGCGAATGTCATCTCTTCGGCGGGGCTGCGGGTCCGTTTTTTCCAGTCGCGAAAGAGGTCAGCATAGTTCTGGGTAATGTATTGTTCACGGGAGACCCCCAGCTCCTTCGCTGTTCTTTCAATCCAGTCGGGCTCGCCTTCGATCTCCGCTAAGTTGCCAATGGGAGTCTGGTCTATAACCACATGGCCACGACCGTCGCTCCATTCCGCCCGAAACTTCTCATAACGGAAACCCGGTTTTAAACCGAGCGCGAGCAGAATGGCATGCAGGTTCTCGCCATCGGCAACCCTAGTTTCTGTTTCGATTCGGCTCTTGTGAATTCCGCGTTGTCCGGGGGCTTTATGGGTCAGCGTCCACGTGGGACCGTACTGGCGCAACCGTAACAGCTCACCTCTTCTGCGTAACTGTTGGTCGGGAAAATCGTAGAGCGTGTTCAATTCGTGAGTGCGCGGGGTTTCGACGTGAAAACCGGCAGAGCGCAGCTTTCCCTCGAGGGTGGGAATATCGGGAACCACAAATTTTATTTCGACTTCGCTTTGGGGTAGTGAGGTCAAAGGCTTTTAACGCAGGGTACGCAGAGACTCCCGATTGTTAGCCGTAAAGAATTTGAGATTTTCGGCAGCTCCTGCGCGCTAGATTCTTTGCGAACTCTGCGTTTAGATTTCTACTTCTCTCGGGCGACCACGAACTCCGGCGCCCACAATAAGGCGCGCTTAATTTCCGAATCGGGGAATGTGCAAATCGCAGTGCGCGCCGCTTCGGCATAGTGCTGGGCACGGGCGCTGGCGGCTTCGAGCGAGCCGTACAGGCTCAAGATCTGGAGGATGTCGCCATGGCTGACACTCTGGAAAGCTCGCTCAGCGAGCACTTGCTCGATTTTCTCCCGTTCGGCAGGCGTACAGCGCTCGAGCGCGTGAATGACCGGCATGGTGACCTTGCCCTCGCGCAGATCGCTGGCCACAGGCTTGCCCAGCACGTCTTCTGACGCCGTCAGATCGAGCACATCGTCCACGATTTGGAATGCCATTCCCAGGTTGCGGCCATAATCCGCGAGTCGTTGCTCCTGCTCCGCGGTCACGCCGCCCAGAATTCCGCCTAATCGCATGCAGACGGAAAACAAACACGCTGTTTTGCGGTAGATGAGGTCAAAATGCTCATCCAGACTGATGCAACGTCCGAGCTTTTCCATCTGCATGAGCTCGCCTTCGACCATTTGTTGGGTGAGCTCAATCAGAGTGTCGAGAATGCGGAAATTGCGTTCTTCCACGGCGATCTTGAACGCCTGCATGTATAGCCAATCGCCGGCCAGCACGCACCTGGAATTTCCCCACTGGGTGTTGGCGGCCGGCCGTCCGCGGCGGGTTTGCGCCTCATCAATGATGTCGTCGTGCACCAGGGTGGCGGTATGAATGATCTCGACCACGGTGCCCAGCCGGATAGCGCCCCGCCCGTTATAACCGCAGAGTTTTGCTGAAAGAATGAGCAGTGCCGGCCGCAGCCGCTTGCCGCCTCCAGCTCGAAGATGCTCACCAATCTCGGTGATGGCCCCGACACTGGAAACCGTGTCGCGCCCAAATTCTCGCTCAATGGCGACAAGATCGTCCCGCACCAGATCGAATACCGACTGCGGCGTGATGGGGACCGTTGTGACCACGTTCAGTTGGGCTGTCAGTTGGTACGGTAATTCACAAACTGCATGTCAATGCCGAAATCATTGCCGCGCAACAATGCAATCACCGACTGTAGCGTATCGCGGTCTTTACTACTGACCCGCACCAGGTCGGCTTGGATCGCGGCCTGCACCTTGTGCTTGGAATTCTTGATCACTTTCACAATCTCGCGAGCTTTCTCGATGGGAATACCTTGTTGCAAGGAAATGCGTTGGCGCACCGTTGACGCGGCGGCAGGCTCAATTGCGCCGTAGACCAGACCCTTCAAAGGTACACCCCGCTTGACGAGGCGTTGCTGAAACACGTCATTCACTGCCTTGAGTTTGTACTCGTCCTGGGAGGTCAGGATGATGGCGTCCTTGCCTTCGAGTGCGATATTAGATTTCGAGTCCTTGAGGTCGAAGCGGGTATGAATCTCTTTTAACGCCTGCTGGATGGCATTCGAGACCTCCTGCAGGTCAATTTTGCTAACGATATCGAATGAATTCTCAGGCATACGCTTATTGGGTGCGGCCGCGCAACCTATGAGTATACGGCACGCGGGCGTTCAAACCGACTTACTTGAATTAGAGTTCTGCAGCTTGAAAAAGTCGAAGAAATTGCGGCTGGTCTGCTCCCCTATCTGCTCAGGCGAAAGCCCTCGGAGCTCTGCAATCTTGCGGGCAACATCCACCACAAAGGCGGGCTCGTTTCGCTTCCCGCGATGAGGAACGGGGGCGAGGAAAGGCGAATCAGTCTCAATGAACATGCGGTCGAGCGGAACTTCACGAGCCGCTTCGCGAATATTCTCTGCTTTGGGAAAGGTGACATTCCCCGCAAAAGAAATGACAAAGCCGAGATCAAGCGCGGCCCTGGCGTGCTCGATGATCCCAGTGAAGCAATGCAAAACTCCGCCCAGCGCGGTCTTGCCCCAGTGCTGGCGCAGAAGTGCCAGGCAATCCTGCCACGCGTCGTTGCTGTTCGCAGAAGGCCGGCAGTGGATCACGATCGGCAGCCGCGCCTGGCCCGCCAATTCCATTTGGCGGACGAATACTTGTTGCTGGACATCGCGCGGCGAGTGATCGTAAAAGTAGTCCAGGCCGATTTCCCCCCACGCAATCACCCGCGGATTTTTGGCCAGAGTTGCCAACTCCGCAAAATCAGCATCGGTCGCCAATTTGGCTTCGTGAGGATGAATACCGATGGTGGCATATACCCAATCGTACTTCTCGGCTAGCTCGACTCCGCATGCGAGGGAGCCGGGCCCGGTGCCGCTGCCGATGGCGACGATGTTTTCCACTCCCGCGGCCCGTGCACGCTCGAGCACCGATTGGCGATCGGCATTGAACTGCTCCATTTCAAGGTGGGCATGGGAGTCAACGAACATGAGCGAGGGAGTATCTCCGAAAGAAGAATGGGAATTACTTAAGCCGCGCGCCGATGGGGACATCTTCCAGGAAGCCCGCCAGCACAGGGGTGCCTTTTTCGCCGAATGAAGCGGCGACGATCATGCCGTTGGATTCAAGCCCCCGCAGTTTGCGAGGCGCAAGATTGGCGACGATTACAACCTTGCGACCGATGAGCGATTCCGGAGCATAGGCTTCGGCAATGCCGGCCACCACCTGCCGCACCTCGCTGCCGATGTCCACTTCCAGGCGCAGCAGTTTGTCGGCGCCTTTTACCTTTTCCGCGACCTTTACTTGTCCGACACGCAATTCAATCTTTGCAAAATCGTCGATGCTGATCTTCCCATTCAGCGAAGCCGACTGCGCGGCCGCTGCAGAAGGACCAGCGACAGCCTGGGTTGCGGGTTGTCCTGCCTGCGCACCGGTTCCAGCCGGAGAATTCCTGCCGGCAACTGCGGCTGCGGGTTGCGATTGCCCGCTCGCGACTGTTTCCGCGGATTCTTTCGCTGCAGCAGGGCGGCGTTCTTCTTCCATGTTCTTCATTCTCTCCACTGAGCTCTTGTCCGCTCGCGGGAATACTCCCTCTACTTTGCCCACTTTAGTCGCCAGCGGAAGCTGTCCCCACTTCAGGCTGGAAAGGTCAAACTTGCTGATATTTCCCAGCCCCAGTTGGGCCCAAATGCGCGCCGTCGCTTGAGGAATCATCGGGTGTGCGAGGGCGGTGACGATGCGCAACGCTTCCGCACTGGTATAAAGCACCGTGGCCAATCGCGACAGGCTGGCGTCGTCCTGCTTCTCGCCGAGCGTCCAAGGCTCGTTCTCGACGATATATTTGTTGACGGCAGCAACCAGCGTCCACGCGCTCTCCAGCGCTCGAGAGAATTCATAGCGTTCAAAATGAGAGCTGAACTCGGCAATGGCTTTGCGGGCCACATCCGCTATTGCGTCATCTGCGGGAACTCGGGTTGCGCTCGCGGAGGGATAGGGAACTTCACCGCGAAAATATCGCGTGATCATGGTCAGTGTGCGACTGGCCAGGTTCCCGAGATCGTTTGCCAAGTCGGAGTTATAACGCTGCACCAAAGCGTCGAAAGAGAACGAACCGTCCTGTCCGAAGACGATCTCCCGCAATAGAAAGTAGCGCAGCGCGTCTGCTCCCAGCACATCAATAATGGTTTCCGCGCGCACCACATTGCCGCGCGACTTGGACATCTTGTCCTCCTCGAACAGCAGCCATCCGTGGGCAACGATAGATTTCGGGAGCTCCAATCCTGCCGCCATCAGAAATGCCGGCCAATACACGCAGTGAAAGCGGACAATCTCCTTGCCGATCATGTGCACGTCGGCGGGCCAGTAATGCTGAAAGCGCTGCTGGTCGGCCTTGTCCGGCGAACCGAATCCTATAGCTGTGCAGTAATTACTGAGAGCATCCAGCCAGACATAAATTACGTGGCCGGGATCGTCGGGCACGGGGACGCCCCAACGAAAAGTGCTGCGAGTGACCGAAAGATCGCGCAGTCCCGAGCGCACAAATGAAATTACTTCATTGCGGCGCGTCTCCGGACAGATAAACCCCGGTTGATCGTGATACAGCTGCAACAGTCGGTTCTGGAATGCCGACAGTTTAAAGAAATAGTTTTCTTCGCTCACCGTCTCGGTTGGACGCCCACACTCGGGACAGGGCGCGCCGGGGCCAGCAGCATCTACGTACAATTCGTCAAAAACGCAATACTGGCCGGTGTACTTTCCCTTGTAGATGTAACCGTTGTCGCGAAGCCGGCGGAACATTTCCTGCACGCCCCGCTTGTGTTCGGGATCGGTGGTGCGGATAAATTTGTCGTACGTCAGGCCCAGCTTGTCCCAAAGCTGGCGGAAAGAAGAAGAGATCTCATCGGCCCACTTTTGCGCCGGTTTACCGGCCGCCTGCGCGGCGCGTTCCACATGCACCCCGTGTTCGTCGGTCCCGGTTAGAAAAAACGTGTCCACTCCAAGCATCCGCTGGCGGCGCGCTAAGGCATCGCACACGATGGTGGTGTACGCGTGCCCAATGTGTGGCTGCGCATTGACGTAGTAGATCGGTGTGGTGATGTAGAACTTCTTATCCATGCTGCTCGTTGTGCGATGTTCCCAAATAGATGCGGATCGCCTCTTGCATGACGCTCTTTAACGGAAGATGTTGTTGCGCGGCGATGTGCCGGCAATCCTCATATTCCGGCGAATAATTGGTGACCGTGCCGTTCAGACTGCCGATCTTCATCCGCACTTTGCCCCACTGCGTCTGCACGTCCACCCAGCGGCGATTAAGCGCTTGTCGCCGTTCGTCACGGCGACGGACGCCAAGCGTGGTGGTTTCGTCAAAGATCAGGCGCGCCAGTCGGTCGGCGTCCTGCGGGCGTGCCAGGAGGGTCAGCAGCATGCCGGGACGGTTTTTCTTCATCAGCAGGGGCGTGCCGAACGCCTCCAGAGCGCCCTCCGCAAGCGCACGATCAATGACGTAGCCGAAGACCTGCGGATTTAAGTCGTCGAGGTTGGCCTCAAGCACGGTAATGGTCTCCTCGATCAAATGGGCGCCAGCTTGGGTAGCTTCAACCCCAGCGCCGGGCTGCGCCTCTCCAATCGTGATCCGCATCACGTTGGGATAGCCGGAAAAATCGCGTGTACCCGCACCATAGCCTGTCTTTTCGATTTTCATGGCAGGAACTGTGCCAAATCGCCGTACCAGAGTCTTCGCAATCGCAGCGCCCGTAGGCGTCACCAGTTCTGCCTGGGGACCGGATGAATAAACTGGAGCGCCTTTCAGCAATTCAATGGTCGCGGGAGCAGGAATTGGCAGTGTGCCGTGAGCACAAACCACCGTGCCGCTGCCAACGTTGAGGGGCGAGCATACCCATTCATCAACATTCAACGACTCTGCGCCCACCGCGGCGCACACAATATCAACCATCGCGTCCACTGCGCCTACTTCATGGAAGTGCACAGTCTCGATCGGAACATTGTGGATCTTAGCTTCAGCGGCGCCCAGATTCTCGAAGATGGCGATTGCAGTAGCTTTGGCAGTTTCGCTGATCCTGGAACGCTGGATGATCTCTCGAATCTCGTTTAATCCTCGACCATGGATGTGCTCGTCATGTTGGTGATGCCTCGCGTGCGAATGTTCATGACCGTGCCCGACATGATCCTGGTGTCCTTGGTCGTGAGAATGATCGTGAGTGTGTTCAGGACTGTGCTGGTGAGCGTGTTGATCCCGCTGCTTGATGTACTCCTCGCGGGGCAGGTCTTTCTCCCCATGGGAGTAAACATCCACCTTGGTTGCGCTGATCCCGCTGCGATGCACCCGCGAAATCTCGAGGCGGGCGCCAATATTCAATTCTGCGACCGTCTCTTCTAGCAACTCCGGACGAACTCCTGCGTCGAGTAGGGCGCCAAGAAACATGTCGCCGCTGATCCCAGAGAAGCAATCAAGGTAGGCAATGCGCATAGTTGACGCGAAAGCGGGCGCTAGAACTTTCATGATAGGGAAGGGCATGAATCGCGTCAAACCGGGACCGGACACGGCCTTTGTTATAATCACTGTTTCTTCAACAGCTTACAAGGATTTCCGTGTACCGCTCCCTGCAACTTCGGCTGGTAAACCAAGTGCGTGCCTTTCTGCGCCGACAGTACGATCTGGACGTCCCTAATATCGTTGTCGAGCAGCCGCCACGAGTCGAACTGGGGGAGTACGCGCTTCCTTTAGCCTTCGAGTTGGCCAAGAAGCTGCGCCGTCCGCCGCGCAAAATCGCGGAAGAGATTGTTGCCAACATAGGACCAATCGATGGCTTCGAGAAGCTGGAAGTTGCTGGCGCGGGCTACATCAACGCTCGTGTGAAGCGTGACGAACTGGCCCGCGCGATGGCGGAGGGGCGTCGTCCGCAAACCGAACCCGAAGCCGGCAAAATTCTGGTTGAGCACACCAGCATCAACCCCAATAAGGCGGCGCATATCGGGCATCTGCGCAACGCCATCCTGGGAGACACCTTTGTTCGCTTGCTGCGCTCGGCCAGGCGTGAAGTGGATGTTCAGAACTACATTGATAACACTGGGGTGCAGGTGGCCGATGTGGTCGTGGGATTTGTGGAGCTGGAAAAGAAGAGCAAAGCCGAAATAGAAGCTCTGATTCGAACTCCAAGGCCCCGCTTTGACTACTACTGCTGGGACTTGTATGCGCGAGTCTCGCAGTGGTACGAGCAAGACAAGAAGAACCTCGAAGCACGCTCCCGAACGTTGCACGAAATCGAAAAGGGCGGAGAACTCGCCCAAATTGCCGACCTGATCTCGACCGCAATTCTGCGCATTCACCTGCAGACTATGGAGCGGCTGGAGGTCGAGTACGACTTTCTGCCGCGAGAGAGCGAGATTCTCCATTTGCATTTCTGGGATGCCGCCTTCCAACAGTTAAAAGAAAAAGGCGTGCTCTATTTGGAAACTCGAGGCAAAAACGCAGGTTGTTGGGTGATGCGGCGGGTGAACACGCAAGCGGCTACGGGCACAGAGGGCGCCCAGGCCGAGGTGGCGGAAGAAGATCAGAAGGTGATCGTCCGCTCCAATGGCACCGTCGGGTATGTTGGCAAAGATATCGCCTATCACTTGTGGAAGTTTGGCCTCCTCGGCAAGGATTTTGGATACCAGCGCTTCTTCCGCTACCCCAATGGTCACGAATGCTGGATCTCAACTGACCCGAAATACGGGAGTCCTGACCATCCTCATTTCGGCGGTGTACGCGCCATCTACAACGTGATTGACGCGAGACAAGCTGAAGCGCAGAACACCGTCATCGAAGCGCTACGCGCGCTGGGTTACGCGGAACAGGCAGACCACTATACCCATTTCTCTTACGAGATGGTGGCGCTCACCCCGCGTTGTGCCGCCGAATTGGGGTATCAGCTTTCCGAGGACGAATGGGGCAAGGCCTACATCGAAGTTTCTGGCCGGCGCGGCTTTGGGGTCAAAGCCGACGACCTGATTGATGCGCTAATCGCATCTGCGCAGCGCGAAGTGGGCCCACGGCATCCTGAGCTCAGTGAGAGCGAACGTGCCAATATTGCAAAACAGATTGCTCTCGGCGCTTTGCGCTATTTCATGCTTAAGTTCACCAAGAATTCGGTGATTGCATTCGATTTTAAGGACGCGCTCAGCTTCGAAGGCGACACCGGGCCTTATGCACAATACGCGGTGGTACGGGCGACCAATATTTTTCGCAAAGGAGAAGTAGATCCCGAGACCCTCGATAGCGGCGGCATTGACTTCAGCAAATTTCTTGAAGGTGAAGCGGGAAACGAAATCTGGGAGTTGTGGCTGGCAGCCTCGAAAACCTCATTCGTGGTAGACCAGTGCATCGCCACCACAGAACCGGCCTACGCCGCCAAACACGCCTTTCAACTGGCGCAGATGTTCAATAATTTCTATCACCGGCACCGCATTATCGCCGAACCCGACCAAGAGCGCAGAAAATTCCTGTTTGCCACGGCGGCAGTTGTGCGGCGCGAACTGATCCGCGTACTGGAGGTCATGGGAATCGGCGTGCCGCCGGTCATGTAGCGGGACGGTGTATCGGTTCCGGCCTATAATCCCGCGCCGCTGTCCGATCTCTTCTGGGCCGCCTGGGTTCCGATGCCTCGGCTGCCTTGTCCGCCGGCGGAGCCAGCCTGGCCGGCACCATCTTTGGCAAGGTCCTTTACGAACTCGACCAGCGAGCGTACTGCGATGCCCGAAGGTCCTTTCGCGATCCAGGCCTTGTTCTCTTCCATCCAGGCCGTGCCCGCAATGTCGAGGTGAAGCCAGGGTGTTTCTTCGGCAAATTCCTTCAGGAACATGGCTGCGGTGACGGCTCCCCCGTAACGCCCTCCAGTGTTCATCATGTCCGCGATATTGGAGCGGATCATCTCTTTGTATTCTTCGTCGAGGGGCATGCGCCACATCTTTTCACCCGAGCGCTGGAGAGCGCGACTGAAGCGCTCGAAGATCTCTTCGTTGTTGGTGAAGATGCCGGCGTTGACCATGCCCAGTGCCACCACTACCGCGCCGGTGAGCGTGGCGGCGTCAATCAGGTGAGTGCAGCCGAGCTGGCGAGCATAGTGAAGTCCGTCGGCGAGGACCAGGCGGCCCTCGGCGTCCGTGTTGATGATCTCTATGGATTTGCCAGACATCGCGATCTGCACATCACCCGGCTTTTGGGCGTGCCCGGAGGGCATGTTCTCGGTGGCACAAACAATCCCGATAACACGCACTTTGGGCTTGAGCAGCGCAATGGCTCGCATGGCGCCGATCATGGCCGCGCCGCCAGCCATGTCGTACTTCATCTTCTCCATGCCATCGCTCGGCTTGATCGAAATGCCGCCGCTGTCGAAGGTGATGCCTTTGCCTACCAGACCAAGCACCGGTTTGTCCGGTGCATCTTTGGGCTCGTAACGAATCACGATCAAGGCGGGCGGCTCGTCCGATCCCTGGGCCACGCTCCAGAATGCCCCCATCTTCAATTCTTTGATCTTGTCGGCGCCGTAGGTTTCTACGCGCAGATTGTCGGAACGCGGAGCGATCTCTTCCACCATCTTGCGAGCGCGTTGTGCGAGGACAGTCGGCGTGAGGCGGTTGCCGGGTTCATTCACTAGTTCGCGGGTGAAATTCTGCGATTCGCCGATGATGCGAGCTTCTTCCATGGCCGCCCGCAATTTGGCTTCATCCTTTTTCTCGCGGACGACCACGGTCAATGCTTCGATGCGCTGGTCTTTGCGGTCACTCTTGTACGTGTCGGGATCGAAGTTGCCGACGAATGCGCCTTCAATGGTGGACTTGACTGCATCCGGCGCGTCGCCACGCTCAAAAACGTACGTGCTCTGTGAAGCGGGATTGGCTGGACCCGACCAACTCTCGGGTGCAACGAAAGCGAAGCTTCGAATTCCTTTGGGTTTAAGAAAGCGTACGGCTGTGCCGGCGAGTTTGCGAAGCTCGTATCCGGTGAAATTGTCAGCCTTGCCGCCGCCAATCAACAGCAAACGCTTTGCTTTTAAGCCAGCGGGGCGGTGCAACATCACGGTTTCAAAGATTTTGGCGGTTACTTCACCGCTAGAGATAAGGTCAGCTGCAGCAGAGCGCACAGCGGCGTCGCTGATATCGAGCGCGGTTTCGTTCTTCTCTTTTTGTCCGCGATCAAGGACGGTGACGACGAGGCATTCAGTTTCAATCTGACTCGGAGTGGCGAACGAGAGGTCGGTCTTCATAGTTGGTGCTTCTACAGTAAAAGATGGAGGGACGGTTTGTCATCCACGGCGGCGGGCTTAACGGGCGTTGTGCTTCCTTCCACGGGCGACGGCCTCGCGAGCTTCGCGATCGGCGGTGCGGCGACGCTCGGTTTCCCTTTTGTCCCACAGCTGCTTGCCCTTGGCCAGGGCCAGCTCAACCTTGACCCGCCCATTTTTGAAGTACATGCGGGTCGGAATCAGCGTCAGGCCGCGCTGTTGGGTCTTGCCGATAAGCTTCCGCAATTCATCGCCGTGAACCAGCAGCTTGCGAGTCCGAAGAGGCTCGTGGTTAAAGATGTTACCGTGCTCGTAAGGCCCGATATGGGCATTCAAGAGCCAGAGTTCGCCATCTTTAATTAGGCCGTAAGAATCCTTGAGGTTGGCGTGCCCCGCGCGGACCGATTTGACCTCGGTCCCGGTGAGCACGATGCCAGCCTCGAACTTGTCCGTAAGAAAGTAGTTGTGGGAGGCAGCACGGTTGACTGAGGCGTCGCGTTGGCCGGCAGCAGTGGGGTCGCGCCGGGGGTGTTTCTCACTTCCAGGACGAACCGTATGTGCAGGCTGGCGAGGCATTTAACCGGATAAGGCAGCGCTTGAGAGACTAAAATGTACCATACAGTAACCAGCGGATTCGGCCGCTCCCGATGCTATAATTTTTGCTCCTCATGCAATTTTCGCCTTCTCAGCCGATCAAACAAGGAGCAGCGTTTCAGTCTGCGGGCGAAGTCCTGCTCGGCAACGCCAAGTCTCTAATGGCCAGGTCGATCCAAACCTTCGGAGTACTATGCCTCTTAATCGCCGTCTCTGTTCCGGCATTGGCGGACCAGGCGAAGTCCTTTTATAACAAGGGCAAAGACGCTGAAGCCCGGCAGAACTATGAGCTTGCCTACGAAAACTATAAGCACGCCTACGATTTGAGGCCGAAAGAGGTACGCTATCGCGCGGCTTACGAACGCACCCGTTTCCTCGCAGCGGCCTCCAAAGTACATCGCGGACAACTACTACGCGAGGCCGGCAAGTTACAGGAAGCGCTGGCGGAGTTCGAGGCTGCGGCGGCAATAGATACGTCCAGCTTCATCGCTCAGCAAGAGGCCGCACGCACCCGCCAATTAATGCAGCAGGTAGAGGCACCGCCCAAGCCGCAAGCTGCCGCACCGGGCCCACTGAGAAAGATGTTGGATCAGGCAGGCGGCCCGGTCGAACTTGCCCCCATTTCCAATGTTCCCATCACCCTGAAGCTTACGGAAGACACAAAGACGATTTATGAGACGGTGGGCAAGCTGGCAGGGATCAATGTGCTCTTCGATCCCGACTACACCTCGCGCCGGATCAGGGTCGAGTTGAATGGAGTTACCCTGCAACAGGCCCTGGAAATTATCGCCTTGCAATCTAAAACCTTCTGGCGGCCGGTGACTCCGAACACCATCTTTGTTGCCGCAGACAATCCAGCCAAGCGCAAAGAATTAGAGCAGAGCGTCATCAAGACTTTTTATTTGTCCAATTTGTCCGCCCCTACGGAATTGCAGGACGTGGTCAACGCGATGCGCACTATCCTGGAGGTCAGTCGCATCCAGCAGTTGCCCTCACAGAACGCCATCGTCGTGCGGGGCACACCGGACCAGCTGGCGCTGGCTGAAAAGCTAATAGGGGACATTGATAAGTCCAAGCCGGAAGTAGTGGTGGATGTCGTGGTGATGCAGGTCACGCGGCAAAAAATGCGCACCCTCGGAATTAATCCTCCCACCACCGGTACGGTCACGCTGCAAAGCAATGTGAACCCTGCCAGCGGCAGCGGTAGTGGTTCGGGGGCCGGCAGCGGCAGCAACGCCAGTTCTTCAGGGAGCATAAACCTCAATCGCATAGGCAACCTGACTGCCACCGACTTTCAGGTAAACATCGGGCAAGCCACGGCGACGGCATTGTTTTCAGACAGCGACTCGAAACTTATTCAAAATCCACAGATTCGGGCAATTGATGGGCAAAAAGCCAGTTTGAAGATTGGCCAGCGCGTGCCGGTGGCGACGGGTTCGTTTCAGCCCGGTATTGGCGGTGTAGGCATAAACCCGCTGGTGAATACGCAGTTTCAATATCTCGATGTCGGCGTGAACGTTGATATCACGCCGCATATCCATGGCGACCGGTCGGTCACTTTGAAAGTTGGAATGGATATCTCGGAAGTGGACTCGACGACGAACATCGGCGGCATCAACCAGCCGGTAATCGGACAACGCAAGATCGAGCACGAGATCAGGCTCAAAGAGGGAGAAGTCAACATCCTGGGTGGCATCCTGGAACACCAGGACACAAAAGCGTTGACCGGCTATCCGTGGCTGGCGCAAGTTCCAATTCTAAAATACCTGTTTTCGCAAACTACTCAGGATCGGCGTGATAGCGAAATCGTTTTTGTGCTGATACCGCACGTGGTCCGTGGCCAGGTAGTGGATGAGATGAATCAGCGCGTGTTGGATGTGGGCACGGCGAACTCAATTGATCTACGGCGAGCCAGCGAAGCGGCTCCTAACGTAAATCAGCCGGCAGCGCCAGTGCAATCCACGTCACCATCTTCCGCAGCACCCGCGCCTTCCCAACCGCCAGCTGTTACTCAGCCGGGGGCACCGGCCCAGCCACAGGCTGCCGCCGCTGAACCATTCGTGACGCCTGGTTCGGCAGTGGCTCTCAGCTTCGACCCAGAGAACGTCACTCCGGCGGTAGGTTCTACCTTTGCAGTGAACGTAAATTTGAAGGGTGGGCAAAACATCTATTCGGTTCCGGTGCAAATTGCCTACAACCCGAATTCCCTGCAAGTACTGAACGTCTCTAATGGACGCCTTCTGTCGCGCGATGGCCAGGCGGTGGCGCTGGTGCACCGGGATGATCCTGCCACCGGGATTCTTCAGGTTACCGCGACGCGTCCTCCCAATACGGGAGGAGTCTCGGGCGACGGAGATGTATTTACGATTACGTTCCTGGCCAAGGCCGCAGGCAGCTCTACCCTCAGCATCACGCGGGACGGTTTACGCGATGCCGCCATGCAGCCGATCCAGGCGAGTGGCTCAAAGGCCGCGATCAACGTGCAGTAGCGCCTTGGGACCGCAGATCCGAGTAAAATGTTGTGTATAAGTTCATGATTAAAGAAGTTCGCCTGGTGGGCGTTAGCCGTCTACCAGTGCACTCTAAATATCCTCCATTGGAAAACGTGCGGTTGCGCAGGTCGAGGGGCTTCACGCTCGTCGAGTTGATTGTCACCATGTCAATCCTCGCGATCCTCACCGGGCTGGCGGTTCCGTTAGTCCGGGTGAAAATCCAGCGCGAACGGGAGCGCGAACTGCGCCGAGATCTCTGGGAATTACGCGATGCCATTGACCGCTATAAGGACGCGGCTGACCGCGCGGCATTTCAAATCAAAGTGGGAAGTGAAGGTTATCCGCCCGATTTGGAGACCCTGGTGAATGGGGTGGACGTGGGAGGCAAGAAAGTGCGTTTCTTGCGGCGCATCCCCGTGGACCCGATGACCGGTAAAAACGAGTGGGGTTTGCGCTCGATGCAGGACGACCCTACTTCTGACTCCTGGGGCGGGCAGAACGTGTTTGATGTTTTCACGAAATCGCCGGGAACAGCACTGGACGGGACAAAGTATTCAGAATGGTGAGCGGGAAACCCAAATCGCGCAGCGGCGGCTTCACCCTCATCGAGTTGATGATGGTGATCAGCATCCTGCTGATTCTGTATTCGATTGCGACGCCGATTTACAAGACCTCAATTCTGCGCGCGCGGGAGACGGTGCTGAAAGACGACCTGTTCCAGCTGCGCAGCCTGATTTCACAGTACACCTTGGACAAACAAAAGGCACCGCAGTCTTTGGAAGACCTGATCTCAGCAGGTTATTTGAAGTCCATTCCTAAAGACCCCTTCACTGCGTCCACAGAAACATGGACAACTGATCAAGAAGACACGCTGCTCAGCGTGGACCAGCAGCAGCCCGGCATCATTGATGTGCATAGCGGATCAAATCAGGTGAGCTCCGAAGGCACACCCTATAGTTCGTGGTGAAGATTCGCAGGCCCGAACCCCGAATTGCGCCACTTGGTAGAACCCACTAACATTGATCCTTATGCCGGTTGAAACCGAAATCAACCACTCCACCTATACCCCAATTAGCGCGCCGCGCGGAAACCGCATTTCCTGCAAGGGCTGGCAGCAGGAAGCGGCCATGCGCATGCTCATGAACAATCTTGATGAAGAGGTTGCGGAACGGTCTCGCGACCTGATTGTCTATGGCGGTAGCGGCAAAGCAGCGCGTAATTGGGAGTGCTATCAAGCGATCCTTCACTCCCTAAAGTCATTGGAGAACGACGAGACTCTGCTGGTTCAATCTGGTAAGCCGGTGGGCATATTTAAGACGCATGAATATGCTCCACGCGTGCTCATCGCCAACTCCAACCTGGTGGGGCACTGGTCAAATTGGGAGAAATTCAACGAACTGGATCGCGCCGGCCTGATGATGTATGGCCAGATGACGGCGGGCTCGTGGATTTATATCGGCTCACAGGGCATTGTCCAGGGCACGTTTGAGACCTTTGCTGCCGCAGGAGAAAGGCATTTTCGTGGCGAGCTGGCAGGCAAGCTGATCGTGAGCGGCGGCATGGGTGGCATGGGCGGCGCTCAGCCTCTGGCAGCTACGATGACCGGCGCGACTTTCCTGGGAATTGACGTTGACCCCGAGCGCATCAAGAAACGCCTGAAGACCGGCTATTGCGACTTCATGGTCAACTCGCTGGACGAGGCGCTGCGGATTATAAAGAATGCCGTTCGCAAGAAAGAAAATATTTCAGTGGGGCTGGTCGGTAACTGCGCCGATGTCATTCCGGAGCTCGCAGAACGGGGTGTGGTGCCGGACATCCTTACGGACCAGACTTCAGCGCACGATCCGCTGAATGGATATATCCCGCAGGGACTCACCTTGGAGCAGGCGGAGGAGTTGCGCCAGCGCGATCCTAAAGCATATGAACAGCGTTCTCTGGATTCGATTGCGCGCCACGTCGAAGGCATGCTGCGCCTGCAGAAGATGGGCGCGGTAACATTCGATTACGGCAACAACATTCGTACGTTTGCTTTCCAGAACGGAGTTAAAAACGCTTATGATTTTCCGGGATTTGTCCCCGCTTATATTCGACCATTATTCTGTGAGGGACGCGGCCCGTTCCGATGGGTAGCGCTTTCGGGTGAGCCGTCAGACATCGCGGTCACGGATGAGCTGGTGCTCGAGCTTTTTCCTGATGATCGTGTTCTTAAGCGTTGGATTGATCTTGCCCGCAAGCGAATCAAGTTCCAAGGTCTGCCGGCGCGCATTTGTTGGCTGGGTTATGGGGAGCGCGCACAGTTCGGGTTGGCGATTAACGAGCTGGTGAAAAAGGGAAAGATAAAGGCGCCCATCGTGATGGGGCGCGATCACCTGGACAGCGGTTCTGTGGCATCGCCATACCGCGAGACGGAGAGCATGAAAGATGGCAGCGATGCGGTGGCTGACTGGCCGCTGCTGAATGCGCTGCTGAACACTGCAAGCGGCGCGTCCTGGGTCTCGATCCATAACGGCGGCGGCGTCGGCATCGGATATTCGCAACATGCCGGCCAGGTCACGGTCGCCGACGGCAGCGACGCAATGGCCAAGCGCATCGGGCGCGTCCTTACCAACGATCCCGGCATCGGCGTGGCGAGGCATGTAGATGCGGGATACGATGAGGCCAGCGACTTCGCACAGAAAAAGGGAATTAACATTCCCATGAAGCGGTAAGCCGTCACTTTTCATTAGCAAGCATTCTCTGTCATCACCGGATGCCCAAAGTCTCCAGAACAAATAGTGTGCGCCGAGGATCGGCGGGCCCCGCTGCTCGTGGCCGCCGGAACGATTTCGGGCCGGTCCTGCTCACCAACATCCGTCAATTGCTGACGCTGCGTTCAGGCAGCACCGGCCCACGCCGGGGGAAAGAACTACGCGACCTTGGAATTATTGAAGATGCCGCCGTTCTGTGCGACGCAGGAAAAATCCTCTCTGTCGGAAACACAAAGGATGCACTCTATGATCCTTGGCTGAAGAAAAATCGCCGCAGAGTCGAGGAGATTGATTGCGCAGGGAAGGTGGTCATTCCGGGTTTTGTGGATTCGCACACTCATCCTGTTTTTACCGGCCCCCGCTTGCTGGATTTTGAAAAGCGCATTGCTGGAGCAGACTACGAGGCGATCTCTCAGGCAGGCGGCGGCATTCGCTCCAGTGTAGAAGGGGTGCGGAATGCCACGCGGCAGAAACTTGCCCACAAGGTGCTCGCGGCATTTGAAGAAATGGGAGCGCAGGGCACTACGACCGCCGAGGCAAAGTCCGGCTACGGGCTGAGCGTCGAGGCAGAACTGAAGTCTCTACTTGCGATTCGAGACGCAGCCAATCGTTGGCCGGGCACCGTGGTCCCCACTCTCTTAGGTGCGCATGTGGTCCCGCGAGAATACGAGGGCCACTCAAAAAAGTATGTTCAGGATGTCTGTAAGCTAATGGTGCCTCGTGCCGCCCGTGAGAAGTTAGCGAAATTTGTGGATGTGTTCCGCGACCGCGGAGCATTTTCAGTGGAGGAGGCGGAGCAGATTTTCAAAGCGGCCATCAGGAACGGTTTGGGTGTGCGCGCGCATGTCTGCCAATTAACCATGTGCTCTCTCGCGCCTCTCCTTGGGTACCGGCCAGCCTCACTGGATCACCTGGATTTCGTTGCCGACAATGACATCAAGGAGCTGTCGCAATCAGAAACCGTTGCAACTCTGGTACCGGGCGCTAACTACTATCTTGGTCTCGACCGATTTCCGCCGGCGCGGAAGTTGATTGATAACGGAGTAGCCGTCGCTTTGGCCACAGACTACAACCCGGGAACCTCACCCACCACCAGCATGCCATTTGTGCTGTCCCTGGCGAGCACTCATTTGAAAATGTCGCCCGCCGAGGCAATCAGCTCCGCGACCATCAATGGAGCGTGCGCACTGGGACTTCAAGATCGAAAAGGAACTATCGAGCCGAGCAAGGATGCCGACCTCGCGATATTTGATTTCACGGATTATCGTGAGCTGGCCTACTGGTTTGGATCCAATCATTGCTGGGCCACGATAGCAGGCGGAGAAGTAAAAATGAATTGCCGCTAGTAAGTCGTGGGGCAGGGGTGAGGGTCTGGTTTCTGGGTGAGTCGACGATCGGCGGACTTGCATTGCCTGCGGCCGTTGCCTTCCCGTCCAACCGTGAGCATCCGATTGAGGGTTTGGGGAACGCGTTGTTATAATCAGTCTGGTTCTGCAAGTTTCCAATCGATGCGGTCGCAAAGGCCGCCTCTTCCGCCACTGTGAGGGCGCGCTCTGAACGGCTTACTCGCCGCCAGTTCCGCCGGTTTCCAAGTTGTGGCCAGGTAGCTCAGTTGGTAGAGCGCAGCCCTGAAAAGGCTGGCGTCGGCGGTTCGATTCCGTCCCTGGCCACCATGATTAAAATCCCTTAGGCCCCCTCGTAAAGGTTTCAAGACTAATGGATTCACGCCTCCCTCTCACTGTGCCCCGGTCGGTCATCGAGCTAGTTGGGATCATTCCAAAGCAAGATATTAGGCCCGAATGGATAAGGATCTGTTCGAGTCGAACTCTTCCAGCCATAAGGATCGATAGGAACGCAACGCGGAAGAGCACATTGGTATGCGCCCCTGGACGTCTTTATTAATCCTTTCCTCACTTCGAAATGGAGATGGGCTCCGAGAATAAGCGGCTTGTTGTTAGGTTTTATAGCCTTGTTCCCAACTTGTCCGATCGTACATTGTGGCGTAACAGGAACGCGCTGACCATCACCTCGATGCAAGGTGATGCTAGCCTGGCCAGGACAAGTAATCACCCTGAAATCGACGGCATAGTAGTATGAGATCAGCACACCTAGACCCGAGTCTGCCAAGCTAAACGTATAAACACCGGTTGCATCAACCGTATACTGGCCGGAAGTCGGGTTCGACCTAACCTTCTTCAGTTTCTTGTTTGGGCGTGCTGCATAGACCACACGCAGGTTACTTTGAAATTCCCCGGCATGGGCGACGGCCACCTGGAATGGCGCTTGCGGAATAGTTGCCGATTCATTCTTAACCTTTTCCAGGTCACCCATGTGGAGATACCACGTGGAGTAGCCGTTTCCGTGGTCAAGGGTGAGAATGTTAAAGCCATCAACGGCACTACTGGTGGCGGCTCCTGTGCAGTCGGTTTTCCGAGTGATGGGATCACAATCCGGAATAAAAGCCACGCCCGGGGCTGGTGCAAAAACAGAGGTTCCTAAGCTTGTCGGATAGTCGAAACCCGGGTGCCCTTCGTAAAACAGCCATGACTTACAATTGACTGGCTTATGATTTTCGTCGTAACAGCCCCCTCCGCCCGTGTAGTAGCCATTTATCGCGAATGGTTGATCTAGGGTGTTTTTGTAACCGGCCGGAGATCGTGGATTACCCTGCGCGTTTAGGGCGACACATGGCGCTGCCGCGGGCGTGCAATTAAATGTACCCTCCTCGCCTGTATACGCGTCAACTAAATTATCGGCCGCGTAGTATTGTGGGTTCCCCTGACTATTCTTTGCGACATGGTGATCCATGACCGTGCTGATACTGGCAGTGGAGGGCGTCACTCCGTGTAAGGGAAAACTCAGGAACGGGGTCGACCCGTCGGCGTTCTTCAATAGCCATACTTGCGGGACTTGGTTGCTGTTCTGGACGGCATTCAGAGCATCAATCAATATTTTGCTGTTTGGATTGTAACCGCTGCCGACCAGAAATCCCCGTGGCGGGATCCCCGGCGTGCTCCCAGGGATTATGTTCGTCCACGCGTCGGTGCCTCCGATCGCATTCGCATCTGAAAGGAGCCACGTTCCGTTCGTTCCATCGCCAGGAACGATGTCGAGCACAACTAGCCGGTTGCTTCCTGGATCATAGCCAAAAGTGGATACATCCCCTGCCGGTGGTATCGTTCCGCCCGGAGTTAGAAAGGTCCACGCTACGTTGGGAGGAGTAGATAAAAGATCGAGGCTCCCAACAAAGCTCGCATTGCTGTAGCCACAGCAACCTCCGAAGATAGTGACAACATGGGAAGCAGGATCGTAGCCTGTGGCGAAATGGCCACGTCCCGAGGGTACGCTGCCGCTTTGAGAAACCATTTGCCACAAGGACCCAGGTGGATCGTTAATGTCATTCGCATCTTGCAGTACCCAGACGTCGGACCAGGTTTGAGTACCCGCAGGGTTTGACCCGAAGAAAATCGTCATTGCATTTGCAGCTTGATCGTAGATTGCTCCATTCTGTGATCGTGCGTCAGGCGGGCCTCCACTGGGTGTACGCTGGACCCAAGTTGGAGAGCTGCTGTTAAGCCCGTTTGCATTGGTTAGAATCCAAACGTCATTCAGAAATGGGCCATAGCCAAAGCCATTTGTTGTTCCTCCGAATACGATCATCCGATTGGTGACGGGATCGTAAACCGCACTGTGCCTTAAGCGGCCGGGCGGATCATTAGTTGTTTGAAGCTTATTCCAGGTTGGGATGCCTGCAGCCCCGCTTGCGTTAACGAGCACCCAGGTATCGTGCGATACCGCACTGTTGTCAAACGGGCTCACTCCGCCGAAGACGATCAAGCGGTCGTGGGCGGCATCATAAGCGCTGCTCTGAGAGCCGTCTCCGCCATAATGTGGGAAGCCGTTCGGCGAAGTGGTAGCCGGTGTGATCGGTGGAAGCCAAGTTGTCTGTGCAAAGCCGGCCCCGGCTGTAACAGCGAGTAGCGCTGTCAGGAGAATGGTGCGCGCGACGAGGTTTCCCGTTTTCATTACATTCCCTCCAGGCAGCAATGAGAGACGCGTCCGTTCTTGCGCGGAACGCGGTCTGCATCGCGCAGATTTTCCGCTTGGGTTCGTTCCCGGGAACCAGGAGACTTCACCTCAGGGTGCAGCACTTGCTCTGTGAGGGAACTGCTCTTCGGAGAGGCGATTCCGGGCGGATTGTGCTCCCGCCGTTTAAGAGTGTCAAGCGGAAATTTCAGATCCCGATTTCGTTTCTCAAAAAACGCTGATGGCTTCCCCTTGCGGTAGGTAAAGCTGAAAGAACAACGTCACGGCTCGAGCGGCAACTTGAGCACTATTCTTATATAGGTCGCGTCAAGGATGAGGCGCACGAGCCACACGGAGTAGGTGCCGTCTGTCCGAGTGTTCTGGCTAAAACGACACTCGCATCCCAATCTCGAAGGCGCGAGGAATGCCCTGCGAGAACACGCCCGTACCCAAACCGTATCGGTTGGCGCGTTGCGCATAGGTGGTGCCGTTAGCTGAGCCGACGGAACCATCCAGCACGCCGCGTATAGGCGAAGTAATGAAACCAGCCGGCGGATCGAAGTTTGCCTTGTTCACAACGTTGAATATGTCAACCGTAGGCTCGAGCACGAACTCCTCTCCCGCACCCTTCCAGAGCCGATTCAAGTGAAAGGGGTAGCTGATGCGCAGATCGTCGGCAATGAAGTTGTCAATTCCAACCTGGCCGGCGGGAGCGTTGGTGATGGCGGGAACCACTGCGCCTAGCTGTTTCAACTGCGCGGACGTAAACAGACCGGCTGATACCAGGGCCTGGCCAGCAGGAGTCAGCGTGCCCGCAGTGCTGGAATTGAAATTGTTGATAACAGAATTCAGGCTGCCGACTTTCACACCGCGGCCGAAGGCGCCAAGATTTGTGCCGGGCAGAAGGTCACTGCCGGTGCCGTCGCCGGTGAGGTCGGTCAGGAAGATTTCAGCTGGGCAATTGCACTGTAAGGGCACGCTCAGGCTGTTCGGGAGAGCGCTGTAAATGCGCGTCAACATGCTGACTCGAAGCCCGCCGCGGACGTCGAAAGTGCCGCCAAAAGCAAGCATGTGAGTGCGGTCGAGGGCGTTCGGCCCGAAAAAGTGCAAGGGGTTCAGATTGTCGCGCGCGTTCTGGGCGTAGACAACATCCTGATCAGGTGCAGTCGAGTTAAAGCGGGAGAGGCTGTAATTGGCCTGCCAGGAAAGCTGGCGCACGCCGGGAAACGGATTGGCAACATTCTGGTTCAAGCGCACCTGCAGCGCGTTGTACACCGAGCGGCCAATCGTGTCGCTGAGCATGATCTGGCCGAAGCTGGGATCCACTCCGCCAAATGCGAAGGTGTTATTGGGCTGAACTATTGTTGTCAATAGCCCATTCGCAGGCGAGCCCAAGCCATTGGCGGCGAAGGTCTGGATGGTGGCGCCCTGGGAAATTGTGCACGCGATGTCGGCACAACCGGGGTACTGGGCTATTGTTGTTTGGATTGCGGCCTGCGCAGCAGCCTTGTTGAAAGTCCGGGCCGCACCCAGGAAATTTACATCGTGGTTCATGATGGAATGGGTGTTTACGTTGCGCAGGTAATCCACGGAGACAAATAAGTTTTTGCGGATTTGGCGCTGTACGCCGAAATTGATCTCGACGGAGCGCGGGATCTGGAGGTTCGGAGCAAGTACCCCGAACAGAGTATTCCGATTGAATCCATTAGGATCGTCAAATCCGGGAATGCCATTGGGATTGAAGGTGGCTGCTGCTGCAGCACTGGCAGCCTGAAACGCGGCTTGAGCCGCGGCAACCTGCCCAGCGACACTTCCGATCGGCTGGCCAATCCAGGGAGTCACCGAGATAGAGGTGCCTGGAACGGTCCCACTGTTAACCACAGGGGTGAAGTTAGCCAAGCCGCCAGGAATGCGTAGCGGTCGGTCGAAAAGGATGTTCTCGGTCAGGAAATTGTCGTAAAACAGGCCGGCACCGAGGCGCACGGAAGTCTTGCCATCCTTGAATGGGTCCCAAGCAACGCCAACCTGGGGAGCAAAGTCCAGATTAGCTTGGCGGGGTGGACGGTCAGAACCCGGAATCAGGCTTGTAAGGCTGGGCAGGGCGCGCGCGTCGCTGTCAGTACGACCGGTTACACGGTTATACCGCAGGGCGAGCGTGGCAGTCAGGTTCGGCTTCACCTTCCAGACATCGCCCACGTACAGGCTGAAACGGTGCCCCGGAAATGTGCCATGGGGGAGGCCCATTCCTCGTATTTCTGAAGAAAATCCCAGACCGTTGCCGAAGGCGATGTTTTCCAGAGGATAGTTGAGCGGATTAGTAGCGCCGCCGCCAAATGTGTTGTTGGCGTTCGCGAAATTCACTTCAGTAGATGTTCCGTTCGAGTTAAGTATGGGACCATCGCCGATGAAACCAGAAAATCCGCCTTCAAGGATGCTGACGTACTCAATCCCATAGCGAAGAGTGTGGGAGCGGTAAGGTACCGAGCCGTCATAGCGGACCTGCTTGTTGCGCTGCAATGTGAACTGCGGCACCAGATAGTTAGGTCCGAGGCAGAGCTGGTTGACACCAGCGGTGCAGAAAACATCGGGACCAATGCCGATTCCCGCGGGCACTCCTCCGGGGAATGCCTGGGGCAGTCCACCGACGACGTGCAGCGCATCCTGGATGAAGTTGCGAAAACGCATCAGGCCAAAGCGGAAGCTGTGGGTGTAGGTACCCGTGGTGCCGTCCAAGGCGAAAGTGTGCACTGCATTTAGATTTCGATTGGAGAATGGCTGAAGGGAAATCCCCCCGAATCCGGTGACCAAATTCAGCTGGTCAAAGTGAAAGGAATAAAACGTGCGCCAATTATTGGAGATGTTCCAGTCGAGACGGGCGGTGGCTTCGGTCTCGTGGAATGGAGTTGAGAACGCGCCGGCAAAATTGGAAAAATTCCCACCGGGACTGACAAAGGTCGTTCCGTGCTGCAGCGTGTGCTCATGACCGACAAACCAGAACAGCTTGTTTTTAATGAACGGCCCGCCAACACGCCAACCCACCATGCTGCGGTCGAAAGGCGCCTTCGTCGCCCCCACGCGGGCAGCCAGAGAGTCGTTGCGGAAAAGATAGAAGGCGCTGCCGTGCAGTGCGTTGGAGCCAGCGCGGGTTATGACATTAACGGCCCCTGAACTGGTGACACCGTTCGCCGGGTCTAGTGTGGATTGCGCGACTTGGAATTCCTGAATGGATTCTTCGGACAAATTGATGGTAGTAGTGCCGACGAAATCGTCAGTTATGTCAACGCCGTCCGCCTCAATTCGGGTCGAACGTCCTGAGCGGCCCTGCAGAGAAATGGCGGCGAAACCCTGTTTGGTGGGGTCGAGATTTCCACCGTCCTGAATTTGCGCGCCAGCGTTCAGCTGTGCCAAGTCGAGGAAGTTGCGGCCATTTAGGGGTAATTGGTCGATCTGTTTGGCGGTCATCACGTCCTGCACCACCGCTTGGACGGTGTTGACAGGGCTTGCGGTCTCGGCGCTCACATTGATGGAAGTGCTTTGCTCGCCGACTTGCAGCCTGAAGTCACCATTTGCGGTCTCGCCCACAAGCACGATGACCGCCTGACTCCCGGCGCCAAAGCCTTTCTGCTGGTAGCTTACGGTGTACTGTCCCGGCGCGAGGGCGGTCGCGGAATACGTGCCGGCATTGGTCGTGGCCAGGGTTCGAGTAGCGCCCGTAGAAACCGACCTGATGGTCACCGCCACTCCCGGAACCACCGCGCCGCTCGGGTCGGTGACCGTTCCAATGATGCTGCCGGTGGCGGTCTGGCTTAAGGCTGGCTGGCTCACCGACAGAGTGAAGAGAATTGCCAGTCCGAGAAGAACAACCTGCAAATAACAGCTCCGTATCCGCATACTTCCTCCATTACGGCGACAGCACCTGCACAATAGCAACAACTTATTGCTAATACACTTGTCGCGACCTACAGACAGCAAAGAGAATGGAAAGTTTCAGAAAAGAATGAAAGTGGAAACGACTATACCCCACTTGTGGGAGCTGTCAAGCAGAACCCTGACAGCTCAACGCGCTCGCCTGAAAAGAAAGACTTCGTGCTCTGCACTGCGATTCGTTAACGGGAGTTCGCTGCCAGCACGACCTGGTGCAGAAGATCGTCCAAGCGCGAGCGCGACAGATAGCGGCCGTTAAGCACCACGGCACGAATTTTGCGAATGTTACTGATATTTGCCAATGGATCCGCATCCAGCAGCACCAAGTCGCCCACGTTGCCCTTCTGCACGGTTCCCATGTCTGACCTACCCAGAAAGAACGCAGGATTGCGAGTGGCGGTTTGCAATGCCTCCAGGGGCGTGAAACCGGCGCGAACAAAATATTCCAGCTCCTCATGCAGACTGAAGCCGGGAAAAACGTGCACTCCGGCAGCGGTATCAGTGCCTGCTAGGAAAGGAACGCCGGCCCGGTGCATGGCGCCGACAATCTCCAACTCCTTATCGGTGAACTTTTCGCGGACGGGTAATGGATCCGTGTCCATGTCTTTCAATATGTCGGTAGTGAACATTGGCCAGGTGTGGTCCTTCCAGGCCGCCGGGGCATACTTGGTGAGCGGATCGCGACTGAAATCGCTCTTGTCTATTAACCATTGCCCGTGCTCCCAGACCAGCGTCGGTACCTGCCAGGTCTGGTTCTTGGCGAAGAGAGCGATCAAGGTCTTCGCGTTGGCATCGCTGTAAGTGGCCACGAAGCGGCCGGGCCCTTTAGGACCCTTCATCAGGTCATCTTCTATAGTCGAGCAAGCTTCAAAGACACCGGTCAGGTGCTCGATGCTTTTCTGCCCGGCATTTGAGGCTTCGCTAGCGCGGACAGCGTCCGGCACGTGCCCGACAAATGGAATGCCCTGTTTCTTGGCTTCCTCCACCGCGGCAAAATAGGCATCACGGGGAATCAGCGATTGAAACTTAATAAAATCAACACCCGCCCGTTTGAGATCATCGACCGTCTTGCGGCCATCATCCGGCGTGCCCACGCCGACCGAACTTGGGAAGCGAGGTTTGGGGCCATCGAGCATGGGTCCGGCAATCACTAGTCTTGGGCCAAGCAGTTTTCCAGAGGCGATGTCCGAACGCCACTGCTTTGCGACCGCCAAGTCGGCCCCCATATCCCGCACACCGGTAACGCCGTTGGCAACGAACAGCGGAAACGATATCTTCTCCCCTGTCCACTGTGGCAGCCACTCGCCAAACACCGTATGCACATGCATGTCCCAAAGGCCGGGTATGAGATATTTGCCGCGGCCATCCACTACCTGCGTGTTTTTTATAGTGGCGGCGTGGCCGTTTTTTGCGACCTCGACAATTCGCTGGCCGGAGACCACAACCGTCATGTCATGCTGAGTGGGGCCACCAGTAGTATCAATGACGTTGACGTGCGTAAAGGCGACCGGCCGGTCAGCGGCAACGGCCCTTGGCGCGCACAGGAACATGATCGCAACGGCAAGGAGAAGTTGCAGTCGGAAATTTGTTGGCATAAATGTATTGCTGGGTGCGCGTCATTGTACTAGCGCACTCGCAATTCTCAAACTGGCGTCAGTCAGAACAAAGCTTTCGGTTAACCCCAGCACCTGAAAGGCGCTGATGACTACGAAATCGTTGTTGCAGTACGCGGCAGTGATGGCGCTGCTGGTGGTAGCGGCAGGGATCATGCCGGCAGCAAAATCTGCAGTTGCGGCGAACCCACCTCAATCTGATGCGGCCGATCTAGTGCTGATAAACGGCAAAATTCTAACCGTGGATGCCAACGATTCGATCGCGCAGGCGGTGGCGATTAAGGGAGGAAAGATTGTCGCTGTCGGCTCGAGCGAAGCCATCCTGCAGCGGGCCGGGAGCGGTACACGCGTAATTGATCTGCACGGGCGCACAGCTACACCCGGGCTCATTGATACTCATGGTCACTTCGCGGACGGTGGTGTCAATGAGCTCTACCACGTCAACCTGAGCGACTCCTCGCGAGTGGAAGATGTGGTCGCCAAGGTTCGCGACAAGGTGGCGACGACGAAGCCGGGGGAATGGGTCCAGGGCGATGGCTGGGACGAGGGCAAGCTGGCGGAGCATCGTTATGTGTATGCATCGGACCTCGACAAGGTTAGCCCTAACAATCCGGTGTGGTTGTTACATACCACCGGTCATTATGGAGTGGCGAACAGCTACGCGATGAAGTTGGCGCACATATCAACTGAAACGCAACCGCCTGCTGCGGGCACGATCGATCATGACGCCGCAGGCAATGCCACCGGCGTGCTGAAGGAAGCGGCCATGAGCTTGGTGACGCGCCTGATTCCGGCTACTACTCCCGAGCAGGAGCGAAATGGAATCCTGCACATTATCGAAGGCCTGCATCGGGAAGGCATGACGGCGGTAAAAGACGCCGACATCGAGGCACACACATGGGAGGCCTACCGACAGCTTCTAGAGGAGAACAAATTGAGCGTGCGGGTGTTCGTGCTATGGCATGCCGGCACGACGATGGAATCGGCGCGCCAGACTGCCGCACGCATCTCGGCGCTCCCCAAGCCGCCACAATCTCTCGGCGATGGGATATTGCTCTCCGGCGGCGCGAAGCTGTACATGGATGGCAGCGGCGGAGGGCGCACCGCGTGGGTACACAAGGAGTGGAACAAGAACTTTATCGACAAGGATGCCGGTAATTTCGGATATCCGTCAACCGATCCTGAGATCTACCGTCAGGAAGTTCGATTGTTTCATCAGGCGGGTATACACGTGGGCACGCATGCCGTGGGCGATCGCGCGATTGACTGGGTGGTGGACACCTACGCGCAGGTCTTGAAGGAGAAGCCGACGCGCGGGCTTCGGCATAGCATCATCCATTGCAATATCCCAACCGGTCACGCGATTGATACGATGGCGGTACTACAAAAGGAATACGACGCTGGCTACCCCGAGCCTCAACCGCCATTTGTGTGGTGGATCGGTGACACTTATGCCGGCAACTTTGGTCCGGAGCGCTCGCTGCGGCTGAATCCGTTCAAAACCTATTTGGCGAAAAATGTGAAATGGACTGGAGGCTCGGATTACTTCGTTACGCCTTTCCCAGCACGTTACGGTCTGTGGGCGTCCATTGTCCGCGAACCGCTGAAGGGTGTGTACGGAGCGCATCCCTTTGGCACTGCAGAATCCGTCGACATTCACAGCGCACTGCGTTCATACACGGCGTGGGCAGCACGGCAACTTTTTCTTGAAGACAAGATCGGCTCGATCGAGTCTGGCAAGGAAGCTGACATTGCCGTGTGGGACCGCGACATGTACTCGATTCCATCCGCCGACCTAAAGAATCTGAAGTGTGAGATGACTATCTTTGCCGGAAGAATCGTTTATACGGCCGAGAACGGAGAGCGTTGAACCGGCGACAACTCACGAAGACAGGCCTCTTCTATTTTGTTTTCGTGATGTACTCCTACACCACGGCTGGTCCTTTCGGGTTGGAAGACCAGGTCAGCACCTCCGGGCCGGGACTCACCCTCATCTATCACCTGCTGCTGCCTTTCTTCTGGTGCATTCCCATCTCACTGGTTGCGGCCGAGCTGACTACTGCCATGCCGGTGCAGGGTGGCTTTTACCGCTGGACGCGTGCCGCGTTCGGAGATTTCTGGGGATTTCTGGCGGGATGGTGGAACTGGTGCGCTTCGTTCTTACTAGGTGGCGCCTATGCAGTGCTGTTCAGCGATTACGTCAGCTACTGGCTTCCCCAGCTCGTGGGCTGGAAGCACTACCTGCTCTCGGTTGCGCTGATCGCATTGATTGCCTGGGTAAACATTCGAGGAATTCAACTGGTCGGCAAGGTGGCGACGGTCCTTGAGATTTTTATTCTCCTGCCGGTCGTGGTGCTCTGCGTGGTGGCCTTATGGAAGTGGCAGCACAATCCTTTTTCGCCCCTGGTGCCTCCGCAAGGGCCAGTGTTCCAGGTATTCGGCGTCGGGCTCGCATTGGGCATCTGGTTGTATTCGGGATATGAACAGCTTTCAACCGTCGCGGAAGAAGTAGAAAATCCGCAGCGCAATTATCCCCGCGCTCTGGCGTGGGTAGTGCCCATGTCTATGGCGACCTACTTCTTGCCGACCTTGTGCTCCCTGGCTGCCCTGGACAATTGGCAGCTATGGCATACCGGATATTTCTCTCAGGCTGCCCGGTTAATCGGCGGCCCTTGGCTCGGACTCTGGATGACTTTGGCTGCCACTGTGACCAGCGTTTCCATCCTCAACAGCACGGTGTTGGCGAGCACACGCATGCCATTCGCCATGGCCGAAGACGGTTATCTCACGCCGATCTTGACACGACTGCACTCGCGCTATAAGACACCCTGGATCGCCATTCTGGTTTCGGCCGCGGTGTATGCCGCTCTGTCCTGGCGCACGTTAACCGAGCTGATCTCCATCTATGCGTGGTTAAGGATCGCAACCTCGCTGTTGACGGTGCTCTCGGGTTGGCGCTTGCGGAACAAAGCGCCCGAGCTGCCGCGTCCGTTTCACATTCCCTGGGGACGCAAAGGCTTGTTGTACTCCGTCGGCGCTCCGGTTTTGCTGAGTGGAGTGGCGCTACTGGGGAGCGATCGTGTGGGCACCCGCTGGGGATTGATCTTGCTGCTTCTTGGTCCGCTCGCTTATCTGTTATTGCGACGGCGGCCTCGCCTTCAGAGGTGAAGAAAGGCGGCTTTCTCTAAACGTCGTGAATTGAAGTCAGCTGACCCAATCCAAAAACCGGTACCAGGCTCCAGCCAGCGGAAGGAACCACGGGCGGCCGTTATAGAGTCCCAGTGGAGCTGTAGGGAAGGGGATACCGGCAAACGGATTTTCGCTGGTTCCGCCGCAGATCAGGTCACCCATCTGCATGCCCAAATAGGTCGCCATGGCAACACCGTGGCCGGCGTATCCCAGGGAATAGTACATGCCATCAAGCTGGCCGGCATGGGGCATGATGTCGAATGCAAAATCGAGCGTGCCACCCCAGGCGTAGTCAATTTGTGTGTCGCGGAGCTGTGGGTAAACGCTCAGCATTCCGCGGCGGAGAATTTCCGCGCTACGGCGAACAGAATTTTGAGTCTCCGGAAAGAAGGCCGCGCGGCCGCCGAACAGCATTCGGTTATCTGGAGTCAGGCGATAGTAGTAGAGAAAATTTTTCGAGTCATAGATCATGCGGTTGCGGGGGCTGAGTTCGAGCGCCAGACTCTCCGGCAGACGCTCCGTAACAATAATGTAGGAACCGATGGGGATCACACGCTTGCGGAGCGCCGGGGTCGTGCTGGTGTAGCCGCTGGTGGCTACGAACACGTCACGCGCCCACAATTGGCCGCGGGAAGTGTTCACTTTAAATCCCGAATCTCCATTGCGGGACGCTGCGGCTAGAGCCTGGACGCGTGCATGCTCATAGATGGTTGCGCCAGTTCTTTGCGCGGCTTCGGCCAATCCGGCGACATAGCGGGCCGGATTCAGGCCGGCGCTGGTTTCATCTACCAGGCCTCCAAAATAAATGTCGGAACCGATCTCCGCGTGCAAGTCTTTTCTTGGAACCACCTGCAGAGAATGCTTAAAGTCGCGCGCAAGGGTTTCGGCCGACCTTGCGAAGGCTGCGAAGTGAGCTGCTTTGCACGCCACCTCCAAGTGTCCGGTGCGGGAGAGGTCGCAGGCAATGTTCTCTTGTTTCACTATCTGCTCAACCGAATCAATTGAGGCGAGCGAGGCGGCATACATGCGTCGCGTGGCCTCAAGGCCGTACTTCGAAACCAGCTTCTCCACCGACAGCTTCATTCCGGTGAGCACCATTCCGCCATTCCGCGAACTGGCGCCCCAGCCCACGGTCTCGGCTTCCATGACAGCGACCTTCGCGCCACGTTTCGCCATAGCGCGCGCGGCCGAAAGGCCGGTGAACCCGGCGCCGATCACAGCGACGTCCACTCGCTCGGGTAACGGACCGGAGTTGTTCCCCGCGGGCATGGTGGCGGTATCCAGCCAGAAGGTTTTTTCTTTGTAGCCCATGAACGAGGCGCCGATATTATCATCCGCAAGCTACAACAGGCTGCGGCTTCTCGCCAGACCACATCCAATTGAAAGTGAAATCAATGCAGAAGATAACCGTAAAGACGGGGAAGAAACGCCAGGTAGTGGACATCACCGACCAGCTGGATGCCGTATTGCGTAAACACTACCCGGATGAGACCGGCATTTGTCAGCTTTCGTTGCTCCATACGACGGCGGCGCTCACCACAGCCGATCTGGATCCCGGAACCGATCTCGACATGCTTGACGCTTTTGAGGCCATGATGCCCAAACTACGTTATCGTCATCCCCACAATCCCGCCCATGTGCCCGATCACATTCTCTCGGCAATGATTGGGACCTCTCTTGCGCTGCCAGTACAGAAGGGAAAGTTGGTGCTAGGTACCTGGCAGAGGGTAGTTCTTATAGAGTTCGACGGACCGCGCGAACGGGAGAGCGTCGTTGCCCTTGTTCCCGTGCACTGAGGCGGGCTTCCGAATTTTGGCCAAAAAAAATCCACCGGCAAATTTCGCCGGTGGGTCGAGAAAGAATTTTCCAGCTGCGCTTACTTGCTGCTCGGCATGCTGCCCGAGGTGCTGCAGCTGTCGGAGATTTTCTTTGCCTTGGTCACGTTGAACGTGTTCTGTGCTGCACTCGAAGCGCTGGGATTAGCTCCAGAAGCGTTCGACGCGCCGGCCTGGGAAGAATCCGACGGGTTCGACGGATTTGAACTGCTGGGCTGAGAACCGCTCTGAGAACCGCTGGAGCTGCTCATGCCGCTGTTCGAGCTGGAACCGGCGGCTTGTTCGGCGCCGCTTACACGTACTTCTTTTCCAACGTATTCACTCAGCGAAGAGGTATCGCCGCTCAGCTGCCAGGTCTGGCCGTTCTTATCGGTCAGCGTGTAGCTGCCACCTGAACCGCTTAAGCAGCCTTCAAGTTTCGTCTTTGCAGTTGAGGTGGTCGTGCTGGTCGTGGTGGTGGATTGAGTAGTGGTTGTCGTTTGCGAACCGCTCGGATTGGCGGTGCTGGTGGAGCTATTGGGATCCGAGCTTTGGGAAGAAGTACTGGGCGAAGAGGTACTGGTGCTTTGCGAAGCACTTGTCTCTTGCGAAGCACTTGTTCCGCTCTGCGGATTGCTGGCGGATGTGTCGCTGGTTTGCGCCACAACCCAAGCTGAAGCGAGCAGCAGCAGCAGGGTCACTAACCATGTATTTCTCATTACAGGTATCCTCCTAAGGGTTTTCCTTCGGCCATTTGAGCTGTCGATTGTTGTTAGGCGTGGCGCGCTTGAATAATTAGATTGGACCCAACGTGAGAGGTTGGCTGTCCGGAAGCCTCAATCGAGAGCTGCTGGCCTGAGCACTTCAGGTACTCCGGGTGGTTGATCAGCTATGACTTGGCTTGTGTCTCGGCAAGTTTTATTGGCCACCAACAATCCGCCCACAGCAGATGGTCATACGCCCGGGGATTGACCTTGACAAAGGATTGAAACGTTTTACGATTGCCCACCGCCTATCCTCTTGTGAACGGGTGGGTTGGGCGTAAGGGGAGGACAACGGATGTATCAGCCGGAAGCATATGCCGTGGTGCTGCTGTTCATGATCACTAGTGCTGTCTGCTGGGGGTCATGGGCCAACACTATGAAGCTCACTCCCAAGTGGCCGTTTCCGCTGTTCTACTGGGATTACGTCTTCGGTATTGTGCTGACGAGTATCTTTTGGGGGCTCACCCTGGGAAGTTTGCGAGGAGGACAATCCAGCTTTCTGGCCGACCTTGCTCAAACTGACACCCGCCACATTCTCTACGCCATGGCTGGGGGAGCGGTATTTAACGTTGCCAACCTGCTCCTGGTAGCAGCGATCGCGATCGCCGGATTAGCAGTAGCCTTTCCCATCGGCATTGGTTTAGCTCTGGTGGTAGGAGTACTAATGAATTATCTCCTGGCACCGAAAGGTCATCCTTACTTACTCTTCGGCGGCGTAGCCATGGTGATGCTCGCCATCGTCTTCGACGCGATGGCGTATCGCCGGCGCGAGGTGGGACGGCAGCAGGTCAGCCGCAAGGGGATCGTGATCAGTCTGGCCTGCGGCGTTCTCATGGGAGTGTTCTATCCGTTGGTGACTAAGGCGGTAACCGGCGAGCGGGCGCTCGGCCCGTATGCAGTGGCGTTCTGGTTCTCGATCGGCACATTGTTGTGCGCAGTGCCGGTGAATTATTTAATGATGCGCAAGCCGCTGACCGGCGACCCTCCTGTCCGCGTGAAGGATTATTTTGCTGGGCGTGCTTCGTGGCACCTGATCGGAATATTAGGCGGGGCGATTTGGTGTACGGGCACGGTGTTGAACTTCGTCGCGTCCCATGCGCAGTTGGTCGGCCCGGCAGTTTCATACGCGATCGGACAAGGCGCGACCATGGTCTCAGCCATATGGGGTGTGTTTATCTGGAAAGAATTTGCGAATGCGCCGCCTGAATCGCGTCGGCTAATCCCGCTCATGTTCGCATGCTTCGTCATCGGGCTGGGAGCGGTTGCAATAGCGCCGATCGTCACTCATTAAATGTCGTTGTTCATTAAGATCGTTTGCTCATTAATTTGGATCCTTGGAGCGAGATGAAACCGATACTAGTGGTGGGGAGCGTCAACCTGGATATGGTGGCCTCGTCCGAGCGCATTCCTGCGCCCGGGGAGACGCTCATCGGCAACCGGTTTGAGACCTTCTTCGGCGGAAAGGGGGCGAACCAAGCGGTGGGAGTGGCGCGGCTCGGCTATCCCGTAAGTATGATCGCCAAGGTAGGCGACGACGAAATTGGGGAGCGCCTGCGGCGAGGGCTGCACGATGCCGGCGTAAACGCCCGCGGGATTACAGCAGCGGCGCAGACTTCATCGGGAGTCGCCCTGATCACAACCGACAGCCGGGGTCAAAACAGCATTGTCGTGGTGCCTGGAGCGAACGGGCGTTTGCTGCCGATGGACGTGGAACGCTTCGGGTCGTTGCTGGCAAATGCTGGCATGATCCTGATGCAGTTGGAAGTCCCGCTGGAAACGGTGGTGTACGTAGCGGAAATGGGATACCGGAAGAAGATCCCAGTGATGCTGGATCCTGCGCCGGCGCGTGACTTGCCTCCAAAGCTGCTGCTTCAACTTAGCTGGCTCACTCCCAATGAGAGCGAGACTTTGGCCCTGTGCGGGTCTTCTCCGGCACAGGGATCGGGAAGCTTGCAATTTGATCCCACGCATGTGCGCCAGCATGCAGAAGACTTGCTGGGGCGCGGGCCGCGCCATGTGATCTTGAAGCTGGGAAGCCAAGGTGCTTACCTGGCAAGCCGCAATGGGGAGCGGGAATACATCCCGGCCTTCAAGGTGCGTGCGGTTGATTCAACTGCAGCTGGAGACGCTTTCAATGCAGCGCTCGCGGTTGCGCTGCTTGAGGACAAGCCGCCTGCCGAGGCCGCGCGTTACGCATCAGCCGTGGCAGCTGTTTCCGTGACCCGCAAGGGCGCCCAACCATCCATGCCGGACAAGGCGGAAGTCACTCGTTTTCTGAAAACGGCAAAGCTCCAGGCTGCACCGGGTTTCAGTTCGGTGGAGACTGCCGCGCCCCCTGGGGCCGCACGACTGGCGCATACTTCGTGAGGGAACCTCCCAATTTTCTACACAATCTATCCGAAAGGTACAAAAGCAATGCGAGATATTCGTTCATCGGTCATATGTTTACTGTTTCTTTTGTGCCAGCTGGCAGTGGCACAAGGAACTTCCTCGCCCAAGAAGATCATCATTGATACGGACCCGGGTACCGATGACGCACTGGCCATCCTGCTGGCACTGACCTCGCCCGAGGTCCAAGTTCAGGCGCTGACGGTGGTCCCCGGAAATGTCACCGCTGAAGTGGGTCTGGAAAACGCGCTCAAGCTAGTGAACCTCGCCAAGCGGTGCGACATCCCGGTAACGGCCGGGGCCAAACACCCGCTTTTTCAGAAGCTGATTACCGCCGAATTCTGGCACGGCAAGAACGGTTTGGCAGATGTGGAGCTGCCGACCGGCTGCCGCGCCGACCCGCGGTTCGGCCCCGACCTGATTATCGAACTGGTGCATAAATATCCTCACCAGATCACGCTGGTTCCCGTCGGTCCATTGACCAATATCGCGCTGGCGCTCTCAAAAGACCCGAGCATTGCTCCTCTCGTCCGAGAAGTTGTCATTATGGGCGGAAGCATCTCGGGAGGAAACGTTAATGCTGCTGCGGAAGCCAACATCTACAACGACCCCGAGGCGGCGCAGATCGTCTTTAATGCGGGCTGGCCCCTCACCATGGTAGGTCTGGATGTTGGGAACCGCACTTTGTTGACTCAGCGCGAGGTGGCACAGCTTGAGGCAGCGCCCGGCCCCATCTCGAGCTTTGTGGCAAAGGTGGGGAAGTACCTGGTGGGACAATCGCAGAAATTCGGATTTTCCGGCTCGCCTATGTATGACCCACTCGCGATGGGGGTAGCGCTCGACTCATCGCTGGTGACAACGAAATCCATGCACGTTGATGTTGAAACCCGAGGTGAGTTCACACGAGGAGAAACCGTCGCCAACCGGGAAGGCTACATCGAGCGCAACGTGCTGCACGGAGACCGTTATGTCATCGAAGGCATGGATAAGGTGACGCCCAACGTAAAAGTCTGTGTTGATGTGCAAGCGCAACGCTTCCTGGATCTGCTGGTGAGCCGCGTGCGAGGCAAGTAGAACTGAACTGTGTTCCGGTAAAACTATATTCTTGACTTTGGCTGCTATAAATCGTCTAATTTCGCCCAACTAAATGTCTTCTGGGTTTCTCTCACTTGCACTTTCCCAAGCCTGTAAAGGGAGGAAGAACATGCGTCTGCCTGGTGCCTGCGTATTTTTTGCCCTGATTTGTACATGCTTATTAATGGGTCAGACCCTTGAGCGGGGCGACGTCCATGGCACGGTGCTGGATCCAGCCCATGCAGTGATCCCCAATGCCAAAGTGACGCTCAGCAGTTCTTCCACCGGTTTCCAGAGGAACGTAGTAACAGACGCGGCCGGACACTACAATTTCCCGCAAGTGCCGCCGGGCGAGTATCAACTTCTGGCAGAGTCGCCGAGCTTTACGACCACCAAGGT
Source organism: Terriglobales bacterium (assembly GCA_035651655.1). Classification (NCBI taxonomy): domain Bacteria; kingdom Pseudomonadati; phylum Acidobacteriota; class Terriglobia; order Terriglobales; species Terriglobales bacterium. The sequence goes on along the minus strand of DASRFG010000023.1, from coordinate 606,404 downwards.
TTCAAGCATCCTGCTTCACGTCGGCGGCAGCCTGGACATTGACATCAATATGCCCGTCAAGGGCACCAGTGAAGAAGTAAACGTGACCGCCACGGCAGTGGATGTGAACCAGGCCGGAATCAGCGAACTAATCAACTCCCAGAGTGTCTCCAGCTTACCCCTTTCCGGACGGGATTATCGCGACCTGGCGCAATTGACGCCCTCAGCGCAGGTGGTTCCCGGACTGCGCGGCGGCATTCGGCTCGGCGGCCAGCAGAGCGACTACACCGGAATTGCGATCGATGGCGGGGATTCTTTTAACAATTCCTTCGGCGAGTTCTTCGGATCTTTGGAAACCAAGAATTTCACCATCCCACTGGACGCGGTGCAGGAGTTCCAGGTAGTTACCAACGGCTTTGCGCCGGAATTCGGTCGCTCAACCGGTGGCTTGCTGAACGTGGTTACCAAGTCCGGGACGAACGATGTCCATGGCAGCGCGCATTACTATATGCGCCACAAGAACCTGACGGCCAATGACGCACTGAATAATCCTTCCAACGTCACCTGGCAACACCAGTTCGGCGCCTCGATCGGGTTCCCCATTAAGAAGGACCGCCAGTTCATGTTTCTGGCCGTAGATCGCCAACAGCAGCACGGACCGCTGATCACCAAGTTTGCTCGCAATGTTAGCGGAGTTGCAGTACCCGAGTTGGGCATAGCCGATTTGGCGTCGCTGGAAGGCGCCCACACCCAATTTCAAAACCTCTTCTCGGTGCTGGGGCATTACGATTATCAGATCAATAACAAACACCACTTCAGCGCACGCGCCTTCTTCACCCGAAACCATACCAGCGGGTTTACCGGAGGTCGCGGCCAAAATGAGGTTAGCGCAGCCTTTGACAACACCGAGAACTTTCACAACCAGGGCGTGAACTCGGTTTTCACGTTGAATAGTGTGCTCGGCAACAACAAGGTGAACGAGGTCAAGTTGTTGCTGTCGGGCGAAACCCGGCCGCGCCATCCCAACGGCAATGCAACCGAAGTGCAAATCGCTGACACCGGCAATTTCGGACAGCGATTCTTTTTGCCCATCAACGGAGATAACGGCAAACTTCAAGCGCAAGACAATTTCGACTATGTGTTTGGAAAGCACGACATTAAGTTTGGCGGCGATGCGGACATTTTCTTCGACCGGAAAGATACTTTCGCCGGCTGGTCTCGCGGCACTTATCTTTTCGGCACACTCGAGGACTTCGAAGCGCGCAAGCCTTTCGGATTCATCCAAGGGTTCGGCTTAAACGGGAAGAATATCTTTCAAGCAGCTCCATTAGCCCCTACCCATCAGATAGGCATCGGTCTGTACTGGCAGGACAAGTGGCAAGTCAGCAACCACTTCACACTCACTTATGGTCTGCGCTGGGACGGCTCCAAAAATCCGCAACCACAGACCCGGACTCCCGGCCAGCAGGTTTACATTGGCATTGGTCCGATTGGGCCCGGCGGGAGTCACCTGGCCCCAGTTCCGCAAAACGTGCCTAACGATTACACGCAGTTTGGGCCCCGTGTTGGCGCGGCATACAGTTTCGGACCTCAAGATAAGCTGACCGTACTACGTGCTGCGTGGGGACTGTACTACGCCCAGACCCCCACAATCTTTTTTCCAACTTCGGGCGGTGAGAAGACCTCAACCCTTTTCTGCTTCGGGGGTGCGCCTCCCGCGTGCGCGCCTCCGGGTGGTTTCCCGAACTTATACCCTTCAGCCTTGCAGCCGAACGATCCTCTGATTGCAACCATTGGACCGCCGGGAATAACTTACGTTGATCCGGCGTTCAAAAACCCGCGCGTCTCGAATCTTACAGTGGGGGTTGAGCAGCGCATTGCCACTTGGACCTTGGGTGCTACATATGCCTACTCCCATTCCGACCACTTGCGCACAGGGGGATTCAGCACCACGCAGTGGGCACGAAACGTCGTGGTGGACCACTATGATCAATTCGGTCGTGCCATTGTCGTGCCCTTTACCGGCGCGGATCCTACTATTGCGGCGGTTGGTTTCGGTACTTCTGAACTCGCGAGCTTCAGCCATTCCAACTACCACGAGTTTGTCGTAAGTGCGCGCAAGAGCTTTGCTCAGCGCTGGCAGTTATTCAGCAGCTACACCGTGTCCCAGAATAAAGACAATGCTTCAAGCGAGCGTGACACCGATACCTTCTTCGGCCCGCAGGACCCGTTCAATATCAATCTGGACTATGGGACCAACGGTCTAGATATTCGTCATCAGTTCAAGTCGGCGGTGGTCGTGACTCTTCCTTACGGGTTTACGTTGAGCGACTCCATCCAGGTACGCAGTGGGCTTCCCTACCCGGCGTACAGCCTGGACGACATCAACAATGACGCTGTAGCGAACCAGGTTGCGTTTAACGACCGTCCAGTGGTGACACCGGCGAGCGGCAAGGCGTTTCTGCTGCCCAGGTACCCGGCGCGACAGCCAAATTTCTTCCAGACCGACTTTCGCGTGGAGAAGAACTTAAAATTCAGCGAACGCTACAACCTCGATTTGCTTGCTGATATGTTTAACCTGACAAACCACGGGAATTTATTCTCCAATCCCAATAACTCTGCTTTTGTTCCATCGGCACTGACCGCAGTTCCGCAACCTAGCGCGACTTATCGGAAGCTGGACCAGATCTCCCCCGGAAGTCTGCCGTTTGCGGTACAGCTTGGGTTGCGGCTCAATTTCTGAAGACGGGGCGGCCGCTTTGTTGCAGCCGCCTTGTTACGGCCTCTCGTGAATCAGCGTTGGTTTTGCGGCTGGCGTCGCCCGCACAGACAAAACTGTTATTTACAAGCTAAGCGCCGTAGGCTGGCAATTCTTCTGATAAGCAGCTCTCTGCTCACTTCATATTCTGTTTTTTCCCAAACTCCGAGCAAGAGCACTGCCGCATTTCGCAAGCAAGCACAGCTGTTGATGGAACAAGGCAGAGTTGAGGACTCGCTGCCGTTGCTTCAGCAAGCCGTGGCGGCGAATCCCCGGGATGTTCAGACCAATCTGCTGTTGGGACGAACGCTGCAGCAGATCGGACGTATTCCCGAGGCGATTGCCGCCTATAAAACAATTCTGAGAGTAGAACCCGCTAATCAGGCGGCGGCTCTCGGCCTGAGCTCCGCCTACCGTACGGTTTTTAATTACAAGCAGGCTGAGATCGTCCTGCGCCGCGCCATGCGGGCCCACCCACGGGACGCGGAGCCGGCAGTCGCGCTCGGCGAGCTCGAAATGCAATTGCAGCATTATGACTCGGCTATCGCCGTACTGAAGCGTGCGGTGGCACTGGCCCCAGCTAACACTGCTGCTCTTCGGGACCTGGGGATTTGCTATCAGCTGACCGGCAAATCAGAGCTGGCGCTGAATAACTTCAATCGCGCCGTTCGCCTCGGGCCGCGCTCAGCGGCGGCGTATTACTTTCGCGCCAAGTTCTTCGCCGACTCCAATCAAAATGAGAACGCCGAGCGCGATGCCCGCAAAGTGTTAGCCCTAGAGCCTGAGAATACGCCAGCGAGCCTGCTGCTGGCGAAGGTGTTGTTGCGGTCAGGTGGGTGTGCGGAGGCGAAAAAGCTGTTGGAGCCGCTGAGCGACCGCGAGCAAGAGGGACCGCGGCAGAAGCCGGATACCCAAAACGCCTCTCGTACTGAGGAACTCTTCCAGCTTGCTCGTGCATACGATTGCCTGAAGCAGCACGAACTGGCGCGAGCCACGCGGGCGAAATTTGACGAACTCTCGCACCGCGAAGAAGCCGCGCGCAGCGCTCGTTCAGACGCGGACCACATAGCCGAACAAGCCGGAGAGTTGGCACGCCAAAACCAACTCGCACCCGCCTTGCAACTCCTGGAGCAAGCGCTGCAGAAGGATCCCGAGAACGCCGCTGCCCATGCTCAAATGGCGAAAATCAATTTTTCCAGGGGCGATGTGACCGGCGCTCGCGTCGAAATCGAAGCGGCGCTGCGGTCCAGACCTTATCATCCTGAGTTCTTGTACGTGCTCGGCCGGGTCATGGAGAAGCAAGGCGATGACCAGCGCGCACTACAGGCGTTCCAGCAAACCGTTCTAATAGACCCGCGCGAGGCCGACGCATATTACGAGATTGCACAAATCCACTCTCGCCTGGGTCATCAAGCTGAGGCAGTGCAGGCATTGAAGTCGGCGCTGCAAATTTCACCCGACGATCCCGACTACCGGCGCGCCCTGGCTACTCTCACCAACCGCTGACATCTGTTCTCTCTGCCTTCGGTTATGATCCCATGAATGGTCCGGCGAACATGTTTGTGCGCTGTACTCTTGTGGGCGTGGCTGCTCGGCAGCCAATCCCAGCCGGTGCAACCGCATGCTTCGCATTCCCGAACTGAGGGCCAGTCGCCGCTCGGTTTCCGCTTGGACAACGTAACCGCCGAATCGGGCATTCGTTTCATTCACGACAACGCCGCGAGCAAAGATATGTTCCTGCCCGAAACCATGGGCGCTGGTTGCGGCTGGATAGACTACGACGGCGACGGGCTGCTGGATCTGTTCTTCGTCCAGAGTGGCCCTACCCCGTCGTACCAACCGTCCAAGCCGCTTCGCAATGCCTTATATCGGAACACTGGTGATGGCACCTTCAGCGATGTAACTGACTCCGCTGGATTGGGAGTGGCGAACGATACGTTCGGCATGGGTGTTGCAGTGGGCGACTTCGACAACGACGGCAAGCCGGACCTTTACGTCACCGGATTTCCGCGCTCTCACCTTTACCACAATGTGGGTGGGAAATTTGTGGACATTACCCAGTCCGCAGGCGTAGCTAATGCGGGTCGGTGGGCGACCAGCGCCGCCTGGTTCGACTATGACAACGACGGTCTGCTGGACTTGTTCGTGGCTAACTATCTCGATTGGGACTACAGCAAGAATGTTTACTGCGGCGAGCACAAGCCCGGTTACCGCAGTTACTGTGCTCCGGCGGTCTTCAGCGGAGTTGCGCCAACTCTCTACCACAACAACGGGGACGGCACTTTCACCGACGTGACCCGCGCTGCCGGTCTGAGCAACTCGCTGGGCAAGGGACTTGGCGTTGTCGCATTCGACTACAACAACGATGGTTTTATTGACGTCATCCAGTCCAATGATTCGGTCCGAAATTTTCTATTTCGGAATAACGGAAATGGAACGTTCAGCGAAGTAGGAGTCGAAACCGGCATCGCCTACGGCGAAGAAGGTAAGCCGGAGGCCGGCATGGGCATTGACGCCGGCGATTTCGATCACCAGGGCCTGCTCGATGTTTACGTCACCCACCTTGATATGGAATTGCACCGTCTGTTTCACAACTCAAAGGATGGAACGTTTCGTGATGACACCTTCGCTGCGCAAATGGCTAAGACAATGAACGTGCTGAGCGGTTTTGGAACAAAGTTTTTGGACATTGACAACGACGGCTGGCTCGATCTGCTGCAGATCAACGGACACATCTTGCCTAATATTCATCTTTATAAAGGGAGCGTTCAGTACGCCGAGCCGAAAACTTTGTGGATGAACCAGCACGATGGCACCTTCCGAGATGTCTCCCCGCAAGTCGGCGCTGACTTCATGCGCCCCACTATCGGCCGTGGACTTTGCCTGGCCGACTTCGACAACGACGGCTCCGTAGATTTTGCGGTTAGTAATAATGGCGGCCCCGCTGAACTATGGAGAACTCGTGTGACGGCAGGGAACTCATGGTTGGGGTTCACTCTCATCGGAACCAAGAGCAACCGCGACGCCGTGGGCGCAAAGATAACGCTCGTTGCCGGGGGAATGTCACAATTCCAGCAGAAGCTGGGTGGCGGCAGCTACGCTTCTGCTTCCGATCCACGGCTGTTTTTTGGGCTGGGTCAAGCGACCAAGGCTGACGCGGTACGGGTGGTGTGGCCCAGCGGGCGCAAGGATGAATTTACGAATCTCCAAGCAGGGCAGTTCGTTACTATCAAAGAGGGAAGTGGTATTGTGGCGAACACCAAGCCTGCGGCCCGGACTAAAAAGTCGCAATCAGAAAAAAATCCAGTGCGGACCCGTCGCCCGCACTGACAGTCTGAATGTACTACAACGAGCCGCCACCGGCAGCGCCGGTTGCGACCCCGGCTGCCGGCGTGATGCTAACAGGGCGGCTTAACTCCAGCACTAATTCGGTTCCGGCAGGCAGCGTAGCGGACCTGCGCTTCACCAGCCAATGGACCATGGTTGCACCGGCGCCAATTCCCGCGCCAATGATGCCAGCCTGGGCGCCACCAACTAACGCGCCAATTACAACGCCTCCGCCAGTACCGGCAGCAGACTCGCGCAGATCATACTTATCGTGGCCGCTACCTTTGAACTGGCCTTCATCGTTAACGTCAGTGCCGTGTCCAACATTGGTGTCCACGAGCACAGCGCTCAGCGCGTACTCCTGGCCATTGGGAAGTGTGACCGTATCGGGACGCAAGCCGATGGTCGGCTTGCCGGCAATCCGGCGCGGTTCGCTGATCCTGGTGATATGGCCCTTGATCTCCGACCCGAGGGGAATAACTATCCGATTGCCCAGCATCACCGGCTCGCTTACGCGACCATAGAATTGGCTGCCCACCCTGGTAGTGAAGGTGGCCAGCGTAATCTGCAATTTCATTTTCACCGCTGTGCCCACGGGGAGCGACAAGCTGCTCTGCGCAACCGCGGCGGCGGACAGCAACATCAAGCAAATCAAAAGCCCAGCTCTCTTCATTGAACCTCCTGCTCTATTCCGTTTCAATTACTTCAGCTTGCGAAGTGCATCCATTACGTGCTCAAGCGGCGCACGGTCGACTTGGTTTTTGCTGCGATAAATGAATCGCATGGTCCCATCACGATCAATCACCAACGTGGCCGGGTGCGCAATGTTTAATGCGTCATGGCCAAAGCGGTGGTGCAAGCCATAGGCCTTGGTCACCCTGCGATCCTCGTCCAGCAGGAAGGGAAATGAAATGGGATGCTCGCCCAAAAACCTCTCCGGATGAAAAATCCCGTTTCGTTTCTCAGCCGCGATGTAAACCAGGGACGCATTGGCTTGTGCAATCTGCTCCGTTAGGGGCTCAGCCTGAGCCATGCGCTTCACGCAGTTCGGTCACCAGGTGCCGCGCAAAAACTCCAAAATCACCGGTCCATGCCGCAGCAGGCCGGAAAGCGAAACCTCGCCCTCACGATTGGCTGCCGGCAGAGTGAACTCCGGTGCTCGATCTCCGATCTGGAGAGTCCCCGTGCTCTCCCTCATCTGATGGCGACTGTAGAACAGCAAAGAAGCTTGAACAATAGCCGATAGGACAACTAGAACCAGCGGAGGTACGTCCGGGCTGATCCGGGGTCCTTGGATTACGGTTGATATAATCGCGGTTTTGCCGCTGCGCCAGAGTCTCGGAAGAGAAGGGTTTCAGGAGAGAAGAGACGGAATGAAAGCGAATACTCAGATACAGGAAATTCGTGGCCGTGAGGTGCTTGATTCTCGCGGTAATCCCACGGTGGAAGCGGATGTGCTACTCGCGGGCGGCGCGAAAGGCCGTGCGGCGGTGCCCAGCGGCGCCTCGACGGGAGAGCACGAGGCAGTGGAACTACGCGACGGCGACAAGAAGCGTTATCTGGGAAAGGGCGTGCTCAAAGCCGTGGGCAACGTGAATGGAGAAATCTCCAGAGGGCTGGTCCGGATGGACGCCTCTGACCAGCGAGCGCTCGACCGGAAGATGATTCAGTTGGACGGTACGGAGAACAAGTCCAGACTAGGCGCTAATGCGATTCTCGCCGTCTCCATGGCCGCCGCGCGCGCGGCTGCAAATGCCTTGGGCGTGCCACTCTATCGCAACCTTGGGGGCCGCGATGCCGCGCTGCTTCCCGTCCCCATGATGAACATCCTGAACGGCGGCGCGCACGCCGACAACAATGTTGATTTCCAGGAATTTATGGTCATGCCAGTGGGTGCCGGGTCTTTTTCGGAAGCGCTGCGCTGGGGAGTGGAGATCTTCCACACCTTAAAGGGCGTTCTCAAGAAACGCGGATATAGCACGGCCGTCGGCGATGAAGGCGGGTTCGCGCCATCCGTGAAGTCGAATGTGGAAGCTATTGAGGTCGTGCTGGAGGCCATTCAGGCCGCGGGATACAAAGCAGGCGAACAGGTGGCGATTGCTCTTGATCCGGCGACCAGCGAGCTATTCCAGAACGGCAAGTACGTTTTTAAGAAATCCGATAAGTCATCAAAGGGTTCGGAAGAGATGGTGCGGTTTTGGAGCGACTGGGCAAGGCAATATCCGATTGTCTCCATCGAGGATGGCTTGGCTGAGGACGACTGGGAAGGCTGGAAACTTCTGACCAAAGAGTTGGGTAGCCGCATTCAGTTGGTCGGCGACGACCTGTTCGTCACCAACACCAAACGCCTGCAGCGCGGAATCGAGCAGCAGGTTGCGAATTCGATTCTCATTAAGGTCAACCAGATCGGCACGGTCAGCGAAACTTTGGATGCGATCGAGTTGGCGCGGAATAACGGATACACGTCGGTGATTTCGCACCGCTCGGGCGAGACGGAAGACACGTTCATCGCCGACTTCGCAGTGGCGACGCGCGCCGGCCAGATTAAAACCGGCTCGGCCTCCCGCACCGACCGCGTTGCCAAATACAACCAGTTGCTGCGAATTGAAGAAGAGCTCGGCAATACCGCGGAATTTTTGGGATTGAAGGCGCTCAACTATCAAAGAGAGATGGCGGGAAGGACGAGAGGGTAGGCCGCGCAGGAGAAACAATGCCCATTCGTCCCAAACCAATCGTGCTCACCATCTTAGATGGTTGGGGATACCGCGCTGAGACCCAGGCCAATGCCATCGCCCTGGCGCGCAAGCCTGCTTATGATCGTTTGCTGCGCGATTTTCCCAATACGCTGATCCATACCAGCGGTCCTTACGTGGGTTTGCCCGAGGGACAGATGGGCAACAGCGAGGTTGGCCATCTTAATATCGGCGCTGGACGCATCGTGCACATGGACATCACCCGCATTGACCAGATGATTCAGAATGGAGACTTCTTCTCCAATCCGGTGCTGCTGGGCGCGATGAAGCATGCTCGTAGCGGCGGCCGGCGGTTGCATATTTTCGGCCTTCTCTCTGACGGGGGGGTGCACTCGCACCAGAATCACCTTTACGCTCTGCTGAAGATGGCAAAGCAGAACGGCGTGGACCGCGTTTTCGTGCACGCTTTTATGGATGGGCGCGACACCCTGCCCACCAGCGGCGCCGGATATCTGCAACAGCTCCAGCAAAAGATGCGGGAGTATTCCACAGGCAAGATCGCCAGTGTCAGCGGCCGCTACTATGCAATGGACCGAGATCGGCGCTGGGAGCGCATCGCCAAGGCATTCAATGTAATGGTGCACGGCAAAGGCGAAGCCGGGCCGTTCGTGGACGCGGTGCAAGGAGTGAAGGAATCGTACAACCAGGGCGTCACGGATGAGTTCGTCGTGCCCTTCATCTGCACTGACAATCGTGGTGAGCCGCTGGCGATCATCCGGGACGAGGACGCGTGCATCTCCTTCAACTTCCGGGCCGATCGTGCACGCCAGATTACACGCGCGCTGGCGCGCAACAGCGGGCTTACACCTAACGGTGGGAGTGAACTGCCTGATGCAGCCGGGTTGGATGCGACCATCCCACGTGACCGCACACCTCGTAACCAGCACTACGTCTGCATGACCCGGTATGACAAGCAATTCACCTTACCAGTAGTGCTCCCGCCGGAGCCGCTGGACAATATCCTGGCCAACGTGATGGCCGCGGCCAACCTGCGCAATTTGCGCGTTGCCGAGACCGAAAAGTACGCCCATGTCACTTACTTCTTTAACGGCGGAGTAGAGCCGCCCTTTCCCGGTGAAGAGCGCGTACTCGTCCCATCACAGAAGGTCGCGACTTATGACCTCAAGCCGGAGATGAGCGCGGCTGGAATCGCCGACGAAGTAGTCAAGGCCATCGAGAAAGGTGCTTTCGACGTCATCGTTGTAAACTTTGCTAACGCTGACATGGTCGGCCACTCGGGAAAAATTGAGCCAACCGTGAAAGGGGTAGAGACGGTTGACGCTTGCCTTGAACGCATCACTGCGGCACTGCGCTTTCGTGGCGGCGCCATGATCATTACTGCTGACCACGGCAATGCTGAGATGATGATTGACCCAGCCACCGGCGGTCCGCATACCGCGCACACCACCAATCCCGTGCCGCTCATCGTAGTCAGCGCAGAAGACAAGAGATTCACTCTGCGCAACCACGGCTCCTTACGCGACATTTCGCCCACGCTGCTGGGTCTGTTGGGTATCCCTCAGCCGGGTGAGATGACCGGGCACGATCTGCGCATTCCGCTTAGATAATCAGCGACGAGCAGGTCGTATAGGGCGGACGCTGGCCGCGAGAGTCTTGCGGACAAATGCGGCGGACAGTGTGTCCGCCCTACACTTCCTTAGAAAAAACAAGCGGAACACCATGCGGGCTAGAGAGTAGCCCATCAGGTGTTCCGCGAAGCGAAGGCGAAGCCAAGGCTCGGGTTTGGATTATGTTCCGAGCGAACTGGCCACTTGCGAGAAGACGGTATTGGATTTCGTACCGATCAGTCGCACCGTCCCGATCACAATTACCAGGATTACGGCCAACATCACTGCGTATTCCGCGATGTCCTGACCGCTATCATCCAACCACATTCTACGAAGAAGGTCCTTCATTGTTCCCTCCAAACCGAGTTAATTAGGGGAGTGCAAAGCTCAGCCATATTTCTTAAGTATTACTGCAATTTCTTACGCAGCCGCCTCAGTTCTACGAAGGTCAGTGCGGTGGTCATGCAAATCACGCTTCCAAACAAGATCTGCAGGGTTGCCATCGCGTTCATACCTGCACCCTCCCTGGGTGCCGTCTGCGGGCAACGGAGTGCTTTCTCTGCCATTGCTCGAAGGCTAGTGTCGCCTGTGGAGGGAATTTCGTAAACATTACCACGGACCAGCCTCTGAATCGCGAGGGTCTCGGTGGAATTGTGCAAAGGTACAGTATGGAAGGGTGCGTAATTGCGACTCGCTCTCCTCCCAGCTTTGCCTAAGTGATTTGTTTGCTTATAGTTGTTAGCTGGAACCCGGAAAGCAAGACTTCTGAGCTCTTCGGTTGTCGTTTATGGCAGCCAGCCGCTCAGAGGCTCCGCATCCTCCTGTGCCCCTATTGCACAACTAGATGTGGCAGGCGTTGGCGCCGCGTTTTTCCAGATAGCGCTGGTGGTAATCCTCAGCTTTATAGAAGGTAGTAGCCGGGACGATCTGTGTGACTATGGGGCGCTTGAACTGGGCCTGCCAGCGTTCCTTCGAAGCCCGCGCAGCTTTCTCTTGCTCCGGAGAGTGGAAGAAGATAGCCGAGCGATACTGCGTACCGAAGTCGGGACCCTGGCGGTTCAATGTGGTGGGATCGTGCATCTTCCAAAAGTGGTCCAAAAGTGCGTCGTAAGAAATTTTCTGCGGATCGAAGCTGACCTCGAGTGCCTCGGCGTGGCCGGTGCGGTCAGTGCAAACGTCGCGATAAGTAGGGCTTTCAGTATTACCCCCGGTATATCCGACAATCGCGTCACTCACCCCAGGCAGTTGACGAAAACTTGCCTCTACGCCCCAGAAGCAACCAGCGGCAAATGTGGCTTTTTCCATGATTGTCCCCCACGGAGTTTGATTCGCAACCGGGAAGAAAGTTTCTTTTGGCGGTCGCGCGACTATTGGCTCATTTTAACAGCCAGTTGTTTCTCGTCGGGCGTCATCTGTCCCCAGAGCATCTGCATGTTGTGCTCCACGGACATATTGTTGGGAGATTGTCTGAGCGCCAATGCGAACCAACGGTATGCGCTCGGGCGATCCAAGGGAACGCAGTGACCGGTCGCATAGAGCGTGCCAAGCCTGCTCTTCGCACTTGCGCTGTCGTTACCCGCAGCCTCTCGCAGAAGACCCACCGCTCGATCGCAGTCCTGGGTGGCGGCGCTGTTGTATAGCAACGCGTCCGCCCGGGCGACGAGAGAGGCGCCGGGGTCTTCGTTTTTGGTATTCGGCGTCGTTTCCCTTGCGGCTGCGTTGCGCGATCGAGGCGTCGCTGCTGTGGGAGTTTTCTCCGCTGGCGCTTTATTACTACTGCCATGGTCGGTACTTGCTCCCGAGTTATCAGCCTGATCGACGGACGCAGATTCCTGGCTCGGCGCTTTGCTCTCGTCTGATTTCGGAGCACCTGGGGTTGTTGCGTTGTGGGCTGCTCCGGCGCTCGCAGCAGGAGTGCTATCGCTCTCGCTAGGCGCTTGCTGGTTGGGTGTCTCGGGCGGCTTTGAAGCGGCGGGTAACGCAGATTCCGGCGGGGTTGCGACTTTTGGGGCCGGAGAAGCGTGCTGATCGTTTACGGCCGCCGCGGACTCTTCAGTTGACGCCGGTTCGGTCGCGGTTTGATCTGGCCATGGAGTGGTGCTGGCCGGCTTCTTGGAGTTTAGCGCCGTTTGGACGCGCTGCACCAGATCCATGACTTTGGCGCGATTGAGCTTTCCATTCTTCCACTGCAGTCCAAGCAGAATGGCAAACACCGCCACAATGGCGAGGGCCGCGTAAATTCTCCAGTGGCCTGAGGGCTCTTCTTCCTCATCCAGCAGGTAATCAGCGCTACGGTCAGTCGGTTCGTTCAACCCCAGAAAGGAAGGTCCGCTGATCGGCTGACCGCGAGCTGGTTCAGGTTCAGGCGGAGGCGGCACAATTCTGGGGACAGGTGATTCAGCTGTCCTTGATGCGGGAGCACTGGCCTCTCCTGGCACACCCGCGGTCAATCGCGGTAAGGCATTTCCGCACATGCCGCAGAATCGGTAAGGAGCGGGATTCTCATGCGAGCAGTTTGGGCAGACGATCTTGGCGTCGGAGATTCGATTAAAACGCTCTAACATGACCATATTCCTTCCTTAGATGTCGAGCCGAGACGTCGCGGGCTGCTGCTCGCCAGCAAAACTTTACACCCGCGCAATCAGCGTGTTACCCTCGATGACGTCACTAGATAATCGAGAATATAGGAGTAGAGCAGGTTCAGTGCTAGCCCGACAGCAGAAGCAAGCCCTAATTGATCAACACCGTACCCATGCTACGGACACGGGCAGTCCCGAGGTCCAAATCGCTATTCTAAGCGAACGCATCGGTCAGTTGACGGACCACTTCAAGGCGCACCAGAAGGACCACGCCTCAAGGCGAGGTCTTCTCATGCTGGTCAGCAAGCGGCGTCGCTTGCTGGACTACCTCAAGAACTACAACTCTGAGCGATACCAGAACGTGATCCAGAGACTCGGCATTCGCAAGTAGTTGTTTCGAGGGGCCCTCCAGAAGGGAACCGCGTCCCCTAGGGGACAATTACAGGTCCCGTTTGGGCCAAACGCATCCGTCATGGAATCCCTGTAGGCGATTTGGTTGAACCGCCAAGTGAGAAGCGCCGGGGTTTCAGCAACCATCAAGGCTGGCCAGCTTGCTGGAGGTATTGTGACCGAGTCCTCTGCTAGCGTGTCCCGCACCAGAACCTCGCAGACGATACTCCTGGAAGGAAACAAGAATGAAGCAAGAAGTTCAAGAACTTACTGTACAACTCTCCGGCGGAAAACAAATTTCATTTGAGACTGGAAAATTAGCCAAGCAGGCCCATGGCTCGGCGGTAATTCGCTCGGGAGACAACGTGGTGCTGGCCACGGCGGTGGCCAATCAAGAGCCTCGCGAAGGAATTGATTTCTTCCCGCTTACCGTGGATTACCGCGAATATACATATGCCGGCGGACGCATTCCTGGCGGATTTATCAAGCGCGAAGGTCGGCCGAGTGAGCGCGAGATTTTAACCAGCCGGCAAATTGACAGACCCATCCGCCCGCTCTTCCCGGAAGGTTTTCGCAGTGAAACTCAGGTAATCGCGTTTGTACTTTCCGCAGACACGAATAATGACCCCGACGTGCTGGGCATCAACGCCGCCTCGGCGGCGCTAACCCTTTCTGACATCCCCTTCGGGGGCCCGGTGGGCGCAGTGCGGGTTGGTCTGGTGGATGGTCAGTTCATCGTCAATCCCACTTACGAAGAAATGCGTGGCGGCTTGCTGCGCATTATGGTTGTGGGCACGGCTGAAGGCATCGTGATGATCGAAGCGGGCGCCAGCCAGGTCCAGGAACAGACCGTGGTAGATGCCATCGAGTTTGCCCACCAGGAAATTAAGAAGATCTGCGCAGGTATCGAGCAGTTGCGTCAAAAGGCTGGAAAGCCGAAGCGCGAGTTCACTCCGCCCGTAATTGATGAGGCTTACTACAACAAGCTGCGCGGGAAGATTGGCGAGCGGCTTGGCGATGCACTCGATACGCAAAAGCATCCCAAAGCGGAAAGCTACCGCCTGGTAAAGTCTTACAAGAAAGAGCTGCTGGAAGCGATTCCGGAAGAGGATGAAGAAGCCCGCACCAAGTTCACGCAATATTTCGAACTTTCGCGTGAGCGCATCTTCCGCGAGCAGGTGATTAATCAGAAGCGCCGTCCTGATGGACGAGGGTTCGACCAGATTCGCGACATCTGGATTGAAGTCGGAGTTCTCCCGCGGACCCATGGCTCTGCGATTTTTACCCGTGGTGAAACCCAGGCGCTGGTGACCACCACTCTTGGCACTTCGGACGACATGCAGCGGCTCGAAGTCTTCGAAGGCGAAGCCAAGAAGCGATTTATGCTGCACTACAACTTCCCGCCGTTCTCGGTTGGAGAAGTCGCCTTCCTGCGCGGCGCGGGTCGTCGCGAGATCGGCCACGGGGCTCTAGCCGAGCGGGCTATTGCTGCGGTATTGCCTTCAGAAAACGATTGGCCGTATGCCATGCGTGTGGTTGCCGACATTCTGGAATCCAACGGTTCCTCTTCCATGGCGACGGTTTGCGGCGCATCGCTCTCGATGATGGATGCGGGCGTTCCCCTGGTTTCGCCGGTAGCTGGTGTAGCCATGGGATTGGTGAAAGAAGGCGATAAGTACGCCATTCTCACTGACATCGCAGGCGCCGAGGACCACTACGGTGACATGGACTTCAAGGTTGCCGGAACGCGCGAAGGAATCACTGCTCTGCAGATGGACATCAAGGTGGCTGGAATCACCGCGCAAATCATGCGCGAGGCGCTGGAGCAGGCACGCCGAGGCCGGCTCTTTATCCTCGACAAAATGGTTGAGGCTCTTCCAGAAGCCCGTTCGAAGGTCTCTGCTCATGCGCCGCGCTTTTACACGTTGCAGATTCCGGTGGACAAAATCCGCGATCTTATTGGCCCCGGCGGCAAGATGATCCGCAGCATTATCGAGCAGACCGGAGTCAAAATTGATGTGGAAGACTCCGGAAAAGTGAACGTTGCCTCCAGTGACGAGACCTCAGCCGCCAAGGCGCTGCAAATTATCGGCGATCTTACGGCCACTGCGGAAGTAGGGAAGACGTACCTGGGCAAAGTCTCGCGATTGGCGGATTTCGGCGCCTTCGTGGAGATCCTGCCTGGTACTGATGGGTTGCTGCACATCAGTGAGGTAGCCGAGCATCGCATCAAGGATGTGCGCGACGAACTCAAAGAGGGCGATCAGGTGCTGGTGAAGGTACTTTCAATCGAGGGCAACCGGATCCGGCTCTCGCGCAAAGCCATTCTGAAGGAGCAACGCGCCAAGATGGGTGGCGGGGAGGCCGCGGCGGCCGCCGGCGCAGCCACGGGTACCATGACCATCGAGGGTGGCGGCGAGTTTACAGAAGAGGAAGCTGCGGCAGCTGAAGCCGAGCCTAACTTCAATCGCGTGGAACATCGTTCAGATTCTCACCAGGGAGGCGGCCAGCACGGCGGCGGACATGGTGGGCATGGGGGTGGCCGCGGAGGTCGTGGAGGCCGAGGCCATAACGGTCGCAGCGGACGCGGACGCGGTGGGCCGCGACGTTAAGCTGCTGTCTTAGGATTTGCAGAATAAACAAGGCCACCTGAATGGGTGGCCTTTGCTTTCGAATCTCAAGAGCTTGTGGCGAACTGACGGATTAAACCGGCACGGCTGGCGCTACCGCCCGCTTGGGAAACATTTCGCCGATGCGGCGAATCTGGGCGCCCACACTGCGCAATTTCTCTTCGATCCGCTCGTAACCGCGGTCAATATGGTACACCCGGTCGATGATCGTTTCTGCATCAGCGACCAACGCAGCCAGCACCAGCGAAGCTGAGGCACGCAGGTCAGAAGCCTGTACGGCCGCCCCGCTCAAGGGGGTCTTGCCGCGGACGGTAGCCCGCCGGCCTGCAACTTTAATGTCCGCGCCCATGCGTACCAGTTCCAGAGCGTGCATAAAGCGATTCTCGAAAATGTTCTCGGTGATCACCGAGCTGCCGTTGGTCTGAGTGGCCAAGGCCATATACTGCGCCTGCATGTCAGTCGGGAAGCCAGGATATTCTTCGGTCACTACATCGGAAGCTTTCAGGTTGCCGTCTCCGATCACACGGACCGCATCTGGCCCCTGCGACAGCTTGATTCCAACTTGGTGCAGTTTCTGCAATAGCGCTGTGAGATGGCCGGGGTCGCAGCCGGCGACGTTCAAATCTCCGCCGGTGAGGGCGGCGGCGATCACAAAAGTTCCCGCTTCAATTCGGTCCGGGATGATGCGATGACGCGCGCCGTGAAGTCGCGACACCCCCTGCACGCGAATGGTGGAAGTGCCCGCGCCTTCAATCTTGGCGCCCATTTTGTTCAGCAACGCGGCCAGGTCGGCAACCTCCGGCTCGCGCGCGCAATTCTGCAGCACCGTTTCGCCATCGGCGAGAGTAGCCGCCATTAGCAGATCTTCAGTTCCGGTCACCGTGATTTTGTCGAAGCGAATCTCCGCGCCCTTGAGCCGTTTGGCCCGGGCAACCACGTAGCCGTGATCGTTCTCGATAGTGGCGCCCAGTTTCTCGAGACCTTTTACGTGAAGGTCAATCGGGCGCGCGCCAATGGCGCAGCCGCCGGGTTGAGAGACGCGTGCATATCCGGTACGGGCCACAAGGGGCCCGAGCACCAGGGTCGAGGCGCGCATCGTCTTCACCAGGTCGTAGGAAGCTTCCGGCGCGGTCAGGTGACGGCAGCAGATGGTGGTGCGGTGCTGCGCGCGTCCGTAGCCCAGTTCTACTTCCGCGCCCATCGCGGCCAACAGCTTGCGGGTAGTCTCAATGTCGTGGACCTGCGGGATGTTCTCCAGAATGACGGGTTCTTCGGTAAGTAGAGCGGCCGCCATGGCCGGCAAGGCCGCGTTCTTCGCCCCGCTTACGCGGATAGTTCCGAGCAGCGGATTTCCGCCGCGTATTACGAATTTGTCCACGGCTATGTACACCCCATTGGTTCGTCCGAAAAGTGCAACCACATTCTAGCGAGGAAACCTGTGGAAGGCAGCGGGAATTTCACTTAGCTCTTGACGCGACGGGACGTGACCTTGCGTTTTCCCGAACCGGTGATCGCCTTACGGGCGTTCCCGTTGGCGTGGGCTAGTCTGCGCTCGGCTTCTTTGCGATTTACACCAGATCGGAGCATAACCAGGGCCACCGGGACGCTCTCTCCCGCGGCTTCAACTGCACGTTTGGCCGTGTTCCGATCCACGCCTGCAGCCTGCTGCAAAATCCCCAGTCCCCTCTCCGAGAGCTTCTGATTTCGCAGCTGCACGTTGATCATAAGGTTGCCATAAACCCGCCCCAGTCGGGCCATGGCTCCGGTGGAGAGCATGTTGAGGATCATTTTCTGGGCGGAACCAGCCTTCATCCGCGAGGAACCGGCAACTACTTCTGGTCCTACCTCTGCCACGATCTGCACGTGCGCTGCCTTGCCCAGTGGCGAGTTTCGCGCGCACGTAACGGCGACGGTTTTTGCCCCGTGCTGCCGAGCGTAGCTCAGAGCAGCGATCGTATAAGGCGTGCGTCCACTAGCGGCGAGGCCGACAACCACGTCATTCTTGCCGGGCCGCTTTCTTTTTATGTCACGCACACCGAGTTGGCGGGAGTCTTCGCTGGCTTCAACTGCGGCTCCTAGCGCTTTTTTACCTCCGGCGATTACAAACTGTATGGTTTCAGGGTCGGTGTTGAAGGTAGGCGGACACTCTGACGCATCCAAGGCCGCAATACGCCCGCTAGTGCCGGTGCCGACGTAGATGACTCGGCCGCCTCGCGCCAAAGCCGCGACAATCAGGTCAATTGCCTTTGCGATCTGGGGCAGAGCGCGGCGCACGGCGGGTGCAACTTTCGCGTCCTCGGAATTAATAATGCGGGCAATTTCGAGGGCCGATCGCGTATCCAGCTCCGCAGCGGCACGGTTGCGCCGCTCAGTTGCCAGTGCGGCCAAGTCTTTTGGTGTTGGATTCTTCATCTGCCCCGGGAACCTCTCCGCTCCCAGTTTCGAAGATGAACGTCTTTCCGGGAAGTACCTCGCGCAATGCCGTCTCGATGCGCGACAAGCACTGGGAAATCCTCTCCATGTGCTCGCGATCTTTGGTGAAATAGGCCGAGTACTGGATCACCTGCAGTTCATTGCGCACTCGATGGTTCATCTCAGCGATAATCTCCAGCTTCTCTGCCATAACGCGATTGTGGCGCTCTTCATAAGCCCAAACCAGAGCACCGCAGAAGGCACCCAGACCAACGGCGTCCAAGACCACGTAACCGTGGTGGTAGGGAGATGAGGCCAGCAGCTGGTTCGAAGCGTAGGCGAGAGCGGAAACTGCGAGCATAAGTACGAGCCCAGCGCCAATGGCGCTGCGAGGAATGTGTTTTGCGAGGGTCATGTGAGCGCCTCAACTACCGCATCGTGAAACCGGGGTCTGATCTCTTTTATTCCCTGGCCGCTACGGTCGGGCCACGTACGATTGCTCAAGAGTGTCACCGAGAGATGCCGCGCAGGATCAACCCACAACGAAGTGCCAGTGTACCCGAGATGACCAAAAGAACCCGCAGAGAAATGGTGGCCGGATTGTGATGGCGACGACGGGGAGTCCCATCCCAACGCGCGAGAAGTCCCCAGTGGCACAGTCTCGCGACGGGTAAACAGGGCCACAGTTTCAGGACGGAAAATGGGACTCCTACCATTCAACATTGTTTCGGCAAATAGGGCCACATTGGAGGCAGTGGCGAACAATCCAGCATGCCCCGCTACGCCATCCATCACGCTGGCATTCTCGTCCTGGACCTCCCCCTGGATTATTCGCCGCCGAAATTCACGGTCATCCTCGGTTGGCGGAATGCTCTGCTTCCAGTTCGCTGGCGGGCAAAAGCAGGTGTGGGCCAGTCCCAGTGGGCCGAAAATCTCCCTCTGGCAGAAACGGTCGAGCGGTTCGTCGGCGATACGCCCCAGGACCTCACCCAGAACAATAAAGCCGATATCGCTGTATTCGGCGTGAGTTGTGGGATCGGCGGTGAGGGGCGTTGAAATGGCGTTCTTCACCAGTTCCGCGCGATTGTGCGCTTTCTGAAACAATTTTTCATAAGCAGGTAGACCGGACGAGTGCGCCAGGAGCATCCGGATGGTGACCTGTTTTCGTCGTTCGTCTCCTCCCGCCGAAAATTCTGGGACGATGGAGGCCACCGGCGTTTCCAATTCCAGGTGTCCGCGTTGGTATAGCAGCATGGCCATTGCGGTAGTGGCAACCACCTTGGAGACTGATGCAAGGTCAAAGATCGTATCCGCTTGCACCTCCGCGGCGTTTTGTTCATAAGTGAAACGCCCGACGCCTTTCAGTGCCGCCAGCTTCCCGCGATAGCTGACTGCGGCAGCGCATCCCGGAAACGCACGATCGGCAACACCCTTACGCAAAACTTCGAAGGCCTTGGCAAACACTGAATCTTGCTGCTGGTAGGCGGGGTTCAGGATTTTCGTGTGCGAGCTGTGAGCTGGCCCTGGCAATTGATTCGGTTGACCATTCGCTTATAGCAGACTGCGCTCGGGTCGGTAAAGATGCCGATCATTCACGCTTGCGTGGGCGCGAGTTTGCCAGGGGGCACATAATGGTCACTTGAGAACGGATCGGGGGTTGTGTAAATTCGCAATTACTTCACTTTGCAAAGTTTATTCCCATTGAAGATGATTCTCCGGCTTCGCAACCGAGCTGCTGCGCTGGCCTGCATACTCATTCTGACCAGTTTTTCATACGCAAAAACCAAGAAGTCGTACGCCATTCCGCTTCCGCAAGTAGATGCAATTCTTCAGGATGCAATTACCAACCGTCAGGTACCCGGCGCCGTAGTGTTGATCGGGCACGACAAGCATGTGGTCTATCGCAAAGCATTTGGCTGGAGATCGCTGGAGCCGCGGCGCGAGCGCATGACGGTGGACACCATTTTTGATCTTGCTTCACTTACCAAGGTGGTGGCCACAACCACATCGGTGATGCGCCTGGTGGAGCTTGGTCAAGTGCGGATCAACGATCCTGTCATACGTTATATTCCGGAGTTTGCTGCCAATGGCAAACAGGACATAACTGTCCGCCAACTGTTGACGCACTATTCCGGGCTGGCCCCAGACATTGATCTGAACCCACCATGGCAGGGACGCGACATTGCCTACCAGATGTCTTTTCAGGAGAAGCCGGCGAGCCCACCCGGAACACGATTCATCTATAGCGACACCAACTTCATTGTCCTCGGAGCACTGGTAGAGCGGGTATCCGGCATGCCGCTCGATAAGTATGCGGAAGCGCATGTCTTCCTGCCGCTCGGAATGGCGCATACGCGTTTTCTGCCCCCGCATGCATGGTTGCCCAGGATCGCGCCCACCGAGTATGACGAGCGCAATGTGATGCTGCGCGGTGTGGTGCACGATCCCCGGGCGCGGCGCATGGGCGGAGTGGCTGGGCACGCAGGACTATTCTCCACCGCCGATGACCTCGCCAAGTTCGCTCAGGACCTGCTGGATGGCGGAAAAATCCTTTCGCCCCTCATCATCGAGAAAATGAGTACGCCCCAGCAACCGCCCACAGCTACCAGCGTGCGCGGGCTTGGCTGGGACATAGATTCGCCTCTCTCCAGCAATCGCGGCGAACTCTTGCCCGTCGGCTCCTTTGGCCACACTGGTTGGACGGGAACCTCCATTTGGATTGATCCCACGACGCGCACCTACATAATCATTCTTGCCAACGGAGTGCACCCGCGCGGACAAGGCACTGCCATCTCATTGCGCTCCAAAGTGGCGACTGCGGTCGCCGCCGCCCTGCACCTGACCGTAGCCGAAAAAGACCAGGTGCGGCTCGCGCGCATTACCGGCTACAACGAAGCCGAGACGGCCGCGCGCAATGTGCAGGTCCGGGCGGGCGCGGTAAAAACGGGCATAGATGTTCTCGAAGTCAGCAATTTCGATCTCGACCTTTTTCATAGCACGGCAACCCAGAAGCGCATCGGAATTCTTACCAACCAAACCGGTCTCGACGCCGAAGGCCACCGCACCATTGATGTGCTCGCCCACGCGCCCGGAGTCTCACTAGCCGCCATCTTCAGCCCCGAGCACGGTGTCACTGGCACGCTCGACACCACTTCAATCGGCAACTCCACCGATTCAGCCACGGGAGTACCGGTTTATAGCGTCTATGGAAACACTGACGCCGAACGCCGTCCTTCACTCGATGTGCTTAAGAGCCTGAGCGCTGTTTTTATAGACATTCAGGACGCGGGCGTGCGCTTCTACACTTACGAAACTACGCTCGGTTATTTCCTGGAAGCGGCGGCGCAGGCGGGCATTGAGATCGTGGTTCTGGATCGGCCGAATCCGATTACCGGATCGATGGTCCAAGGGCCAATCCCCGATTCCGGAACGCAAAGTTTCACCAACTATCATCCCATGCCTATTCGCCACGGCATGACCATGGGAGAGTTGGCGAGGATGTTTAACGTCGAACGGCACCTTAACGCGAATCTCAACGTTCTCCCGATGCAGGGCTGGATGCGCGGCGATTGGTTTGACTCGACATCGCTGGTCTGGGTAAATCCTTCGCCAAATCTGCGCAGCTTGACCGAAGCCACCCTGTATCCGGGAGTGGCATTGGTTGAAGGTACAAATGTTTCCGTGGGCCGAGGCACGGACACCCCGTTCGAGTTGGTGGGTGCGCCTTGGGTGAGTGCCAGGGAACTGGCTGATTTCCTGAACGCCCGGCAGATTCCGGGTGTTCGATTGGTACCCATCAGCTTCACTCCAAACGCCAGCAATTATGCCGGCCAGCTGTGCCAGGGAGTGAACATCATTCTTCTTGATCGCACCGTTTTAAACGCGCCGGAACTGGGCATCGAACTAGCGTCAGCACTGCGCCACCTGTATCCGCAGCAGTACCACATGGACCGTATGATAGAGTTGCTCGCGAACAAAGCGGTGTTCGATGCGATCATGGCGGGAGAGGATCCGCAGCGTATCGCAGCCGACTGGCGCGAGGCACTCGAGGCCTTTGAGCAGGTTCGCCAGAAATACCTGATTTACAAATAAGGGACTGTGAGGCCTTCTCCCATGACCCAAGAGGCTGGAAAGTACTTTCTCCAGCGTTGCGCCGGACCGAACTGCGGCGTGCTGAAGGGCAACACCAATCATTGGTGGATGATGTGGACGACGTATCCCTCTGGCAACGCGCCCGTACTCTCATTGGCGCCATGGGATGAAGAGGTCGCTGTGCGTGAAAGTGCCATCCCGGTATGCGGCGAGCAATGTGCCCACAAGCTGCAGTCGCAGTTCATGGACAACCTGCTAAACACAAGGCAGCGCACGGGCTAAGAATCCCATCTGATCTATTTTCCCAATGTAGGCCGAAGAATGAGCTGCTCCGCGGGAGAGAACGCGTGACCACGGATAAAAGTCGTGCTCACCAGCGAGGTGAGACCTGACGCTGCGAAGATCATCGCCAAAACTACGAACTGATAGATAGCCGCGTAAATCGGCCTCGCGCCGGACAGCAACATTCCTGCCATCAACCCAGGTATCCAGACAATCCCCAGCGATCGCAGCGAATCAATCGCCGGGATGAGACTGGCTTCGAACGATGCCTGTACGTAGGGTGCGACGCTTTCGTTAGGTCCGGCGCCCAATGCCAGGGCAGTTTCCACCTCACCCACATGTGCCAACACTTCAGAGCGAAAGCGGTTCAATGCCAGGCCATTCGTATTCATTGAATTCGCGATCAACATGCTGCCGACTGGGATCAATGCCGTGATCGCGGTGTCAATTACGCCCAGACCCGTCATGATCGCAATCACTACGCCAGCTCCTAATGCGATGGCGTAAGTGGAAACTCTGAATGCCCCGGGAATGCCCTTGGCACGCCGGGTTGAGGTGGCTCCGGCGGCAAAGATCATTCCTGTAAGCAGGAAAATGCTGACCCACCGCGGCGCATGCAGCAAAGCCACCAGAACGGAACCCACCGCAATGATCTGGACCAGTCCTCGGACTAGCGCTATCGCGGTCTCTCGTTCTAGGTGGATATGACGCTTGCGGGCAAGCAGAACTACCGCGATTGCCAACGCAGCTGAAACCGCAGCCTGGGCCAGGCCTAGCTGTAGTTGGCCGTTAAAGAACCAGTTGAGCATGTAGCACCTCTTTTACTGGGCCTATGCGAATAGCACGACCAGCCTGAATCATCATGACTCGATCAGCCATGCGGGCAGCTTGGGGCATGTCATGGGTAACGATCACGCAGGTGAGCCGGGCATCGCGGATGATGCTCCTGATAAGTGATTCGACGCCCTGCTTGGCGTCGTCATCCAGGGCGGACGTTGGTTCATCCATGAGAAGAACAGTTGGCGAATTAGCAAGGGCGCGGGCGAGTGAAACGCGTTGAGCTTCGCCTCCCGATAGGTTAGTCACGTCGCGGTTAGAGAACCCGGGCAGGCCAACTTTGGTGAGCAACAGCTCTATGGTGTCGTCCGGTAAATTTTCGCCGCGCTGTAGTGGCCCAAAAGCGATGTTGTAGGCTACGGTTCCCGGAAACAGAAAAGGCCGTTGCGTGACCATCCCCACTTTGCGGCGAAGTTCACGGGGCGGAATCTGCCGATAATCTATTTCCTGAATAAAAACTGTTCCGCTGGCGGGCTCATCCAGGCGATTCAAAAGTCGCAGGAATGATGTCTTACCTGAGCCACTTGGGCCAAAGATTGCGAGCGTCTCACCAGTGCGGACCTCAACCGAGATGTCATCTACGATCGCAACGCCGTTCACCACTCGGCTGAGATGTTCAGTCCTCAACAGTGGCGCGTCGGATGTCGTAGGTTCCGGCGCTGCGGGCAGGGTCATTCACAATATTATGCCTGAGGGGTTGGCAGAAGACTCTGTCGGCAACATCCGGGCTATGCCAACCATCGACACGGGTTATATTCATTCGGCTGGTCCCATGACATTTGCAAAGGGGAAACAATGCATCCGGGCTTAACCAAGAATTTAATGGTTCTTTCGCTATTGGTCACCCCTGCGTTTGCTGCCAACTTGCAGCAAAAAATTGAGGCCATGGCGGCGCACCATCATGGGAAGGTGGCGCTCTATGCGATCAATATGAAGACGGGCGCAACTGTAGCGATTAATCCTGATCGGCCTGTAGCGACCGCGTCGGTGATCAAATTGCCTCTCATGGTAGAGGCTTACGCGCAGGTCAAAGCAGGAAAGCGCCGCCTGACCGACAAAGTCACGCTCACTAAAGAAAACCAGGTACCCGGTTCGGGAGTCCTGACATTTCTCCAGCCTGGGCTCGAGCTCACGTTGCAGGACGCCATCGTGCTGATGATGACCGTCAGCGATAACACGGGAACAAATATGGTGATCGATCAGGTCGGGATCCCCTCGGTCAACGCGCGAATGAACAGCATGGGCCTGAAGAATACCTACCTGTATAAGAAAGTTTACAAGCCTGCCGAGGGCCAACTACCTCCGGACAGCAAGCAGTTCGGGCTGGGAAAGACTACAGCGCGGGAAATGGCGGAGGTCATGGAGAGCGTCGAAGGCTGCGCCACGAGCGCGAAACCGCCAACCTCTGCACCCGCGGATTGGAACGGCATCTCTGATTCCGCGCTCTGCCGGCAGATGATCGGCATTATGCGTAACCAGCAATATCGCAACATGATTCCGCATTATTTGGAAGTCGTGGACACATCCGAGACGCCCTCCGCCATCGCCGACAAGATTGGCATGCTGGACGACGTGCGCAATGATGTTGCGCTGATCGAAAGTAAATCCGGGCCGATCGTGATCTCCGCCTTTACCTATGACAATAAAGACCAAAGCTGGAACGCGGAAAATGAAGCTGAACTACTCATCGCTCGAATGTCAAAAGCAATCGTGGACGCCTGGGCGCCCGCGGGTCTGAAGACCGGCGCACAAGAGGCTAGCAAATAGCTGCCGCCGCGCTACTCTCTTTGTCCCCGAAGTCTTATACTTGTCAGAGGAGTGCGTATGCGTAGCTTTGGGTTTTGCATCTTGTTAACCGCGCTGGCGTGGGGGCAGGCACCGAACCAACCCGCCTCCGGGGACAGCAAGGAATCCGCACCTGCTCTGACTACTAAGGCGGACACAAGCTCTGAAAGGGCGGTGGCGCTGGTGGTTCCAGCCGGAACCAAAATTCCTCTTTCGCTCAAGCAGGCCATCTCCACCAAGACGGCCCGCCAAGGCGATCCAGTGTATGCGGAAACCGCTTTTCCAGTCGCCATGAATGGACGAATGCTGATTCCGGCCGGCACCTACGTCCAGGGAACCATTGACCGCGTCCGTCGCCCGGGACGGGTCAAAGGTAAAGCCGAACTCCTGATGCACTTTACAACTCTCATCTTTCCGAACGGCTATACCCTCCTGATGCCCGCATCAGTAGACAGACTCCCGGGAGCCGCGCACGAAAAGACGAAAGGTGAGGAAGGAACCATCCAGGAGGAGGGCCAGACTGGGCAAAAGATTGGTACAGCTGCCAGCACTGCTGCCACCGGCGCTGTGGTAGGCGGTTTGAGCAGCGGCGGGAAGGGAGCTTTGATTGGATCCGGGATTGGCGGCGCCGCCGGCCTGGCGATTGCGATGCTGACTCGCGGCAACGATGTTCGCTTGGAGCCGGGCACAAGCATCGAGATGATTATGCAGCGTGAGCTTCCACTTGACCCCGTGCGATCCCACGCCCCTGCAAACTGATTAACCATGGCCATCCGTACTGTCTTTTCCATAGTCGAGGACTGCTCCCGAGGCGAGCGGCAGGGTTGGGAGGACTTTGCGCGCGACTACGGGGCACTTACCCGTACTCTCTTGCAGCATTATTTCCCGACATTGTCGCCCGACATTGAGACGCATGTTCTTGCTGTTTTCCAGCGAGCGAGAGCCAATCAGAATGAATGGTTCCGACAGATCAAGTTTTCCAACGAACGTGAATTCCTGATGTCCTTCAGGGAGTTGGTATTTGCCTATGGAAGGGAAGTCGCCCGCGTGCCAGTTCCACAGATTTCCCTGGAACAGATGCGCGAAATTATGAAGGACCTTACATTGATCGAGCGCGCGATGTTATGGATGTTCATCAAGGGCTATAGCGCGCAGCAGATTGCGCCCATGATGATGAATGCAGCCGCCACGGCAGAAGCCACCCAGAAGGTTGCCGACGAAAGGCTCACAAAAGTCCTTCCCGGTAGCTCGCCTGACGCCTTCAATATTTCGGTTCGAGTGCTGATGCAGGAGGCGGAAAAGACCAAGTCAGAACGATGTCTTGCCCTCAAGACCTTCAACAATATCGTTAATGGTCAGGTCAGCTGGCGGGAGCGCGAGCTAGCCGAAGAACACATAAAGGATTGCTTTAACTGCTTGGATCGCTTTACAGCTTTTCAGGAGATGATCCAGCTGCGCAAAAATACGCAGCGGCTGCAACAGAACGAAGTGGGGGCAATCCTGGTGCGCCTTAACCTTCCTGCCGCCAAGGCCAAAACTGTGCTCGGCAGAATATTCTCAAAGGTGTGATCCTGCTTCATTTCAGGGTAAACAAAGCATTGACGTGCGCGGTTACGGTGACCTTCTGAGGAGTGAACTCTTCGGTGGGAGCGGCCATCGCAGTCTTGTCCATGGCTCCCATCATGGCGCGAGCGGCCATGGGCATAGGTCTGACCTGTTCGAACGTATCCACTGAAGCGTAAGACAGTTCTCCGACAGCGCGCTGGGCGGCCCTGGCTAGCGCGTCTGCTTCTTGCCGGGCGTGGGCATAGGCCTGGTCTACCGCCTTTAGTTTGGCAGCGTCCATATCCTCCAGGATGTAATTGATGCTTTGATATTCGGTCACGTCAATGTCGGTGAGCTGTTGCAGAATGGGCGAGACCTTGGAAAAGTCTTTGAGTTTGAGCGATACACTGCTGTTCACGCGATATCCGACGAGCTTGTGTTTGGGTGAGCGATAGTCGTAAATCGGTTGCAGAGAGAAGAATCCAAACTCCGCCATTTGTGGAGGGATTCCGTTTGAACGCAATAGCTGACGGACCTGCTCCGCTCCGCGGCTAGCCTGATCGTAGGCGGCTTTGGCAGTATCAGCCTGAGTGGAAATACTAAACTGCACCAGCGCCGTATCCGGCGCCGCTTCGTACTTGCCATCGGCTCCTACATAAACTGTATTCGCTTGAGCGCTTACCGTCGGATGTTCCTGGGCAGAGGCCAAATTTAGGCTGGTGATGAGTGCCACAACCCAGACTGCCATCTTCATCTGCATGTCTTCCCTCCCGAACGCGCCCGCGACAAAACAGGAGTGTAATCTACCAATAGAACGCACTTCGCTGGCACTATTGCGCCTGAAATTACCGACCCAAGCCCCGCCCAAAGGGGGAGGGTTCCGCTGAAGTCTTAAACTTTACAGTTGCGGGCGTGCATCTAATTATGTAAGGCTATTTTTCGAAGGAGGCCTCATGCGAACGTGGTATGTACCCTTGGCACTTATGGGAATCGGTGGTTTGGGAGTGCTGTTCCTCACGGACCGTGGGCGGCAGAGTCTGCGCTGGCTGGCGGACAACCTGCAGCACGCCGTGGAGTGGAACGAGGCTGCCCAGCGAGAACTCGACCGGATCCAAGTTGCCCTCAATCGCGTATCGGAGTCGTTGCAGGCGGTTCAATAGCGGTGGGTTGCGCGCCCTTCCCTCGTTATTTACCCGCTAGCCCCACAGGTTTTAGCCATAGGTGAACTGCTATTTGGCTGCTGCGGAATACGCAAATCGGTAAATCTGCGAGTCAATCTCCTTACGTAATTCTTCCCAGATCCGCGCTGGCATTGCCAGGAATGCCTTGACCACATCCGGATCGAATTGCCGGTCAGCCCAGCGGGCAATCTCTTCACGCGCAGCCTCCACCGACTGTGCCGCCCGGTAGGGCCGATCGGAAGTGATGGCGTCAAGCGTGTCAGCTACGGAGAAGATGCGTGCCCCCATTGGGATCTCAGACCCCTTGAGTCCGCGAGGATACCCAGTGCCGTCGTAGCGCTCCTGGTGGGAATACACGATATCGGCCGCCTCAGCCAGGAAGGGGATTTTGCGCAGCATCTGGTAACCGCGGAAGCAGTGCTCGCGCATAATGGTGACTTCCTCTGGATTGAGGGCTCCCGGCTTACGCAGGATGGCATCCGGAATGGCCATCTTTCCAATGTCGTGGAGGAAGGCGCCACGCGCGATGACACGTATCCTATCGTCTCCCACCCCCATAGCTCGGGCGATGGCGATGGTGAAGGCAGTAACGCGCTTGGAGTGCCCTTCTGTCTCTGCGTCTTTTAAGTCGAGCGCGTCCCCGAGGGCTTCAAGCGTGATGTCGTACGAGCGTTCCAGGTCGCTCATCGCGCGATAAAGCTGGTCGGTTCGCGCCTTCACCAGAGATTCGAGGTTGGTTTGATAGGAGCGATTCTCAATCTTCAGGCGCCGATTTTCCAGCGCGCGCCGCACCGTCGCGAGTAATTGCTCACGCTCAAACGGCTTGAGCAGGTAGTCATAGGCGCCATTACGAATTGCCGCCAAGGCAACAGAGATGTCATGGACGGCGGTGACCATCACAACCGGTATATCGGGATACTGTTCCTTGGCGCGTTCCAGCAGGCCAATGCCGTCGAGTTCGGCCATCATCAAATCAGAGAGCACAAGCTCGAACTGGGGGTCCGACTCAATGACCGCCAACGCCTCTTTGCCGGAACACGCTTGCTGGCATTGATACCCGGCAGAGCTCAGCATGGAGGTCACAATCTCTCTGATTGCCTCCTCGTCATCAACCACAAGAATGCGCTCGGCTGCCATTTGTTGTACTCAGCTCAGGGGGAAGGCCATTGTAGCGCAGTTCCCCCGCCGTAATGCCCATAACCGGTGGTAACCATGATTACTTTCGGGTTCCGTGGTATATACGCCTCACGATTCCCGATTTGGAATGAACTTCTCGCGGTGGTGCGCCTGGATGGGCGGCGCTCAGTTCGTCGGCGCCTTACCTCCCGCCGAAGCCCCGGAAATACTGGTGCTTCTGGGAGCCAGCCTTCTTGTCTTTCGAACTTTCCGGCACCGCTACCTTCTCCCCTGGATGCTGGGTTGGCTGGCCTATCTCATCTACCGCGGGCCGCAGTGGTTACTGCCCTCGAACCTCGGGCTGGGCTGGGCGCCGGCCGTCGCCTTCATTGCAGCCGTGTTTCTCTTCTCCGCGGCAATTTTGCTCTACACCAACAGTCAATTTCTCCTGCTGCCAGCGGCTATAGCGGCCACCATGGGAATCGCGATGGCGGTGCTGCGGGACATATTCTGGCCCCATTCACCCTTGGTTCTGTGGGCACTTGAAGGCACATTCCGAGTCTGTATTCTTTTTGCCCTGGTTCGGCTCATACGGCAAAGCTGGGGTGGTTGGCGGATCGGTCCCTGGCTGCTGTGTGCCTCCTTGCCCTTGCTGCACCTGGAACCGGGCATCGCGAAGGGACATTTATTCTCCGGCTTGGATTTTGCGATAGAGAGCGTGCTTTGTCTTGGCATGCTGATGATCGTCCTGGATGAGTCAAAAATCCGCACTCGCCAATTGGGTGTGGTAAATGCCCTCGCCGGAGCTATCACTCAGGCACCCAACCAGCAAGCCATGCTGGAAATGGCACTGCAACAGCTAAAGCAGCTGACGGGCGCGAGTGCCGCGTGGTTCCGCTTCTTAAAAGGGAACCGCACCATCATCGCTGGGCGGCTGGGAGTGGCCCCCGAATTCCTTAAAAATCGTCAGCACTGGGAACACGATAGAGCACTAGCGACCCTGGTGGCCCGCTCTACCCCAGCCTTGCTGAAGACAAGCGATCTCGATCCGGCTACTCGGGATCACTTCCAACGAGATGGCATGCGTTACGTGGTTGCCATACCTGTGAAAGGTAAGACATCCGTAATCGGACTGCTCGCCCTGTCGTATCGCCGTCAGAGTTCGTATTTGATGGAGGAGCTGGAATTTCTAGGGGCTACCGCTAACCAGCTAGGTATCGCAGTAGAGAACCTGGCGCTGCTTGAGCTTATCCTGCGCTCTCAGCGCGAATGGGTCAGCACCTTTGACTCGATCGAGGATTGCATCCTGGTCCACGATTCCGAATACCGCATCATGAAGGCCAATCGCGCGTTATTGACCCGCTTGGGTCGGTCACCGCTGGAAGTAGTTGAAAGCACCTGCGACCAGGTATTGCCGCACGACCGAACCGAATGGCAGGGATGTCCGTATTGCACACACATTACGGCTGAGTTCGCCGAAGGCGCCGACCCTTGCTTCGGGGGGTCTTCTCTGGTCTCGACTTCGTCCTATGTCTGGACCCCTTCCTACAGCGACGATGACCGTCAAAAAGAGCTTGGCACCATACATATTGTTCGCGACACCACCGAATATCGCGCCGCGGAACAAAAGTACCGGCTCCTGTTTGAACAGGTCCATGAAGGAGTGTTTGTCGCCGACCGGCACGGCAAGCTCTTGGACTGCAACAACGCCCTGGTCACCATGCTGGGGTACGCACAACGCGACGATTTACTGGCGCTGAATGCCGATGCGCTCTACGCCTCGTTGGAGCAGCGAGGCAAGTTGCTCAGGCAAATAGAGACGCATAATCACGTCCGTAGCTTTGAAGTACAGCTTCGCAAGCGTGACGGAAGCACCCTGGCTGCCGTGGAAACCAGTTTTGCCACTCGTAATGCTGCTGGCGAAATCGAACGCTACCAAGGTTTCCTCCTTGATGTCACTGAAAAGAAGAGAGCAGAGGATGAAATTCGCCGCCGCAATCGCGAGTTGCACGTGCTCAACGCCATTGCGGTCATTGCCACACAGTCCTTTGACTTGGACGAAATTCTTAGCCTTACTCTGCGGCAGGTGATCCACTTATTCAACGCGGAGACGGGTTCGGTCTACCTGACCGAACACGGCTCAGACAAACTCCGGCGGCGCGCCTCCTGGGGCCATCGCACCGAAATGGGATTACTGCACCCGGAACTCATCCTGTCCCATGAATCGTGGGAAGCTATCGTGCGCATGCGAGTTGAAGTCCTTACTCCAAAGCACCTTACGCGCCTGCCTGAGCCAGTAACCAACTTCATCCGCGCTGAAGGCTTACGCTCGTGGATGTGGGCCATCCTGTGGGGCAAGGACGAACCGCTGGGGGTGATGGGCATCAGCAGCCGTGAGGAACGCGAATTTACCGCGAGCGACGAAAAGTTGGTGATTGCAATCGGCCGTCAGCTGGCTACTACTGTGGACAAAATACGTCTGTATGAGGAGACCTCGCGCGCCTACGAGGACTTGCGCAGGACCCAGGAGCAGCTGCTGCAGAGCGAGAAAATGTCTGCCATTGGACAATTAATCGCGGGCGTCGCGCACGAGTTGAACAATCCGTTGACCGCTATTTTGGGGTACGCTCAATTGCTGGAAAACGAAGCTCTGGGCGAGCGCTCACGGGACTTCGTTCGCAAGTTGTTCACCCAGGCGCAACGCACTCACCGCCTGGTACAGAACCTGCTTTCATTCGCTCGACAACGCAAGCCCCAGAAGATCGAAGTAGATGTTCCCCGCGTGCTGGAGGACACGCTGGTTCTGCGGGAATACGATCTCAAGCGCAGCAATATTGTTTTGGAACGCGAGGTGGCTCCTGATCTTCCCTCCGTGATTGCTGACCCTCACCAGCTCGAGCAGGTGTTCCTTAACATCATCAACAATGCGGTGGACGCAATCCAGGAGGGTGAAGGAGGTGGCATCCTGCGAGTGCGGATTTATAGCCAGGAAGCCCGCGTATGTGTCGAGTTCCATGATAGTGGGCCCGGGCTTCTCGACCCCAAACGCATCTTCGATCCTTTTTACACAACCAAGAGTGTTGGAAAAGGCACCGGGCTTGGGCTGAGCATTTGCTATGGCATCGTAAAGGAGCATGGAGGCGAAATCTCAGCCCAGAATTCGCCTGAGGGTGGGGCGGTCGTGCTGGTTTGCCTGCCTGCGGCAGATAAGACAATTCAGTTGCAGCAACCAATTATTTCACCTCCGCGGCAGCTTGCCCTTGAAGGCCGCGTTCTGCTGGTGGACGATGAGGAGGGCGTGCTCGAGTTCGAACGCGAAGTGCTCGCAGGCGCAGGGGCAAAGGTCGCAACCGCCAGTTCTGCAGAGGAAGCTCTCGTCCTGATGAGAGCAGAAAATTTCGATGCTTACATCCTGAATGGCAGCATGCCTAATGGTTGGGCAGCCCAGAGGATGTTCGACTGGCTGGCACAAAACCGTGCGGGTAGCCAGAAGCATCTGCTGTTCACTTTCGCAGTAATTGATGCCGCGACCCAGGTTTTCTTGGATGAAAAGGGAATCCAATATCTGATTAAGCCTTTTGACATGGGCGACATCATAGCTGCCACCCGGCGCGTGCTGAGCAAAGTGCACGCCGCATCTGCTTCTCAATAACCCTGTTGTCACTCAAGCGACCCATTGTAGGCATCCAGGTACCACTTTTGATGTTCAGGGTTCCTGTTCGCCCTAACTTTACCGAAACCCGAATTTTTCGGCGAAAATTCCCAGAAAGACGATTACGAGTGGCAATCGGCGGTCTTTCCGGTTCTTTTGGCGACATTTTCCCTCCCAACGGGTTTGAATCGAAAGATCGACAGCGAGCTTTCATCGAACAAACGATTGGCTCAGTAAGTGCAACAGTCTGATTGTCATGAGGTCGGGTACAGGCCTCAAATTGAAAGACTTCTCTCAGGGGGCAACGATGGCAAGCGCCGTAAACCAGGCAAAGATTACAGCACTAGCGGCACATTTTCCTGCAGCCACGGAACCTCTCGGGGCCTACCAGGAAAGCTTTGACGAGCACCGCCACCGCATTTACTCTCTCGCATTTTGGATGACCGACAATGAAATGAGCGCTGAGGAGATTGCGGGCAGCGTGTTCCGCCGCGCTTTTGCCATGAGCCCGGCTCCGAGTTCAGAGACTCTGGATAAAGTACTGCTGAGCGAAATCCGGGAATTGATGCCCGTCGGGACCCTGTGTCTTAGCGCTCCTGTTTGCGCTGAAATTTCTTCGGTACGGCATAACGTGAAACGTGTTCACCTGGAGCGGGCAGTGGTACAGCTGCCGCCCACCGAGCGCTTGATCTTCCTATTGCACGATGTGGAAGGTTACGACCATGCCCGCATAGCCCGTGCGTTGGGACTGGAAGAGCAGGAATCGCAGTTCGGCCTTCACCAAGCCCGCTTGCGGGTGCGTGAACTTGTCAGCAGCATGGTTTAGATTGAGTCATGAGTGGTGAAAGGCGCGGTCCATGACCGCGCCTTTTTTGTTGCCCACAGTAGCTCGTCCGCTTTCCTTCCCTTGATTCCGGTAGACGAAAACACTTGAAGCTGCGCAAGAGCAACTGCGTCTAATTGTCCATATGCTGTTTGAAGGCAATGAACGGAAACAGCGCGAGTTGGAGATGCGGCGCCAAGGCCGCTTGCCTCCAGGACAATCGCTCACTCTCAAGTGGCCGGTGCTGCAGTATGGGACGGTTCCGAAGGCAGACCTCAAGACCTGGGATTTTCGCATCGCTGGACTGGTTGAGGAGCCTGTCCGGCTCAGCTGGGAACAATTAAACGCTCTTCCAAAAATTGAGGTGACGCGCGATTTCCATTGCGTCACACGCTGGAGCCGCTTTGACAATCGTTGGCAGGGAGTTGCCTTTCGCGAGCTCTTGAAGCTGGTTCGGCTAAAGCCTGGGGCAGGGTTCGTGCTGGCACATGCAGAGCAAGGCTATACCGCAAATATACCGCTCCCCGATCTTGATCGCGAGGACGTGCTGTTCGCAACCCATCATGACGGTGAGCCACTCACGCCCGAGCACGGATATCCTTTACGCCTGATTGTGCCGCACCTGTATGGCTGGAAATCAGTGAAGTGGGTCCGGGGAATGGAATTCTTCAACCAAGATGTTCCGGGGTTCTGGGAGCAGAACGGATATCACATTTACGGCGATCCCTGGAAGGAACAGCGCTTCGATACCGATTGATGGTCCCCGGTTATTTCTTAAGGATTGGGTTATAGCCGTCCCCGACCAATTTTGCGCGGACTGTTTCAGCGTCTTTGATATCGCTAAACGGACCTACCTGCACATGGAAAAGCTGATCATAGGGCTCATTGCCGGCGACCACTACAACGTAGTTTTTCTTCTGCAGAGCGGCCACTAAGGCGTCTGCATCTTCCTTCTTGCTGACCGCCGCCACTTGCACCATGTAACCGCTCGCGCCTAGGACGCCGGTGAGTTGGGATGGCTGTTGCGCTGCGTTAGCATTGTTCGGGGTTGGCGAGTCAGCAGCGGGTTTGCTGGCTTGCGCATCCGGACTGGGCGCGGGATTCGCCGGCGCATCCCCCTCGTTCTGCTTCACAGTCTCGAAGAAAGTCAGGCCGGTATCCGTCGCTTTCGCTGGTTTCGTTTTCGCGTTGTTAGGCTTGACTCCAGAAGCGTCCGGCGTGGCCGTTTGTGCGACGTCAGGCTTGAAGCTGTTCCTCCCCATCGAGTACCCGACCCCGAAGCACACTGCACAGAGTGCCACCAGGGCGAAGAAGATCGCCAACATCCGTCCCGTTCCCAAAGTTATTTCGGTGTCCTGATCCTGCGACAACGCCATCTCGGTGGCTCCTCCAACTGGTTGTTGAGACTCTTCGTAAAGCCAGTGTGTCTTCATGGTGTGCCGGGTGCCGCCTTTGTGCCAAGTGCCTTATGCAGTCCATTTAGCAGATCAATGGGGATGGGGAATACGACGGTCGTGTTCTTTTCCACGCCGATCTCGGTCAGTGTCTGCAGGTAACGAAGCTGCACGCTGACCGGCTCCTCAGCGAGCAGCCTCGCGGCATCTACGAGCCTCTGCGCGGCAGAGAATTCTCCTTCTGCGTGGATGATCTTCGAACGCTTCTCGCGTTCCGCTTCGGCCTGCTTGGCCATAGCGCGCAACATGGTTTCCGGCATGTCCACCTGCTTTACTTCGACATTGACCACCTTCACGCCCCAGGGATCGGTGTGCTGATCGAGAATGCTTTGCAAGCGCAAATTGATTTTTTCACGGTGCGCCAATAGCTCATCAAGTTCCACTTCGCCCAACACCGAGCGCAACGTGGTTTGGGCGAACTGTGATGTCTGGTAAACGTAGTTCGAGACCTCCACCACCGCGCGTCGCGGATCAATGACGCGCAGGAAGATCACGGCATTCACCTTCAGGGTGACGTTGTCGCGAGTGATGATGTCTTGCGGAGGAACTTCCAGCGCTTCCTGCCGCAACGAGATACGCACCATGCGGTCAATTGGCGCGAACACCAGGATCACCCCTGGGCCCTTGGCATTCGCCAGCAAGCGGCCGAGACGAAAGATTACGCCCCGTTCGTACTCCGCGAGAATCTTGATTGAACTGAGGATGTACAAACCGACAACAATGATGACGATGATGGGGAAGGAGATCATGGAGGCCTCCGCCGGGCCAAAAACATTCTCGTTTCGGGTCGCTGCGCGGATTGTATATCAATTGGTTGCGCTTGCGATGACTCCTCGCTCAAGGCGCAGTTGCTTGGAATGGTGCGGGGCAGCGGGCAGCGCCCCGGGGGTTGGTACCGTCTAGACTGACACGGGAGCTTGCGATGGTTGCGCCGCCGGCGCGGGTTCCACTTCGAGGCGCAGACCATCTACCCGGCGCACGACGACCGGCTGTCCAGCATCGATATTGGTCGGAGCGAAGGCGTCCCAGAGCTCACCGTGCACAAAAACCTTGCCGGAGGGTGACAGAGGAGTACGCGCAACTCCGATCTCCCCGACGAGCCCTTGGGCTCCAGTAACGACCTTGCTTCGACGCGCGCGCAAAGCAATATCCATCAGGAAAATCGTAATCAACCCGAGCGGAATACTGACCGCCAACGCCGTCCAAAGCCCCACTCGCATTTCTGGAATGGGTCCATCCACCAGCAGCAATGCGCCGAGTGTGAGCATGGCGATGCCGCCGATTCCCAAAACTCCATGGGTAGCAAACTTGGCTTCTAGCGCGAAAAGCACGAAGGATCCCAGGATCAAGATCAGGGCGGCATAACGTGTCGGCAGCAGATCAAGCGCGAAGGCGGCGAGGAGAATGAAAATAACTCCGACTACACCCGGGATGACCGCTCCGGGATGGTTGAATTCCGCGTAAAGCGCCAGTGCCCCTATCGCCAGCAAAATGAACGCCACGTTCGGGTTCATGATGTAGGAGAGGATGCGCTGCTTCAGGGTCATCTCATAAGGGACTACAGGCTTGCCGACCAGATTGAGAGTGATGGTGGTGCCATCGAAGCGATGAATAGGTTTACCGGCGATCTGCTTGAAGAGGTCATCCTCATTCGGCGCCACCACGTCAATCAATTTTTGGGAGAGCGCCTCTTGGTCAGTAAACGATTTTGACTTGCGAACTGCGCTCTCCGCCACATCCACGTTGCGGCCGCGTTTGGCGACCACGGAGCGCATCAGGGCTGCCGAGTCGTTTTCTACCTTCTCCTTCATCACATCGTCCATCTTGCCGCCCATCATGACCGGATGCGCGGCTCCCGTATTCGTTCCCGGAGCCATCGCCGCCACGTCGGCAGACTCCAGGATAAAAAACCCAGCCGAGGCTGCGCGGCTCCCGCTGGGAGTGACGTAGATGATCACGGGTATCGGTGACGCCACAATCTTCTCGATAATGTCGCGCGTGGAATCCAGCAAGCCGCCGGGAGTGTTGATTTCAATCAGCACGGCCTGGTCTTTTTCCTGCTGCGCCTTGGCCAATGCACGCCCAAGATATTCGTTGGTGATCGGGTGAATGGTGTCGTGAACCGTGATCTTGAGCACCTGCGCAGAAGCCGAGTTGGTTGCCGACAGCAGGGCGGAGAAAAGGCACAACGCAATCAGCGGACGTAAATGGAATGTACGCAGCTTGAAATCCATGCCGACATTCATAAAAGGGAACTGCATTGTCTCACGGTTCACCCTTAGCGTAACTTCAGGCAAGCCCAGCGACTCCGCGCCGTGGAACCAGGCAGATGATACTTAGGCCGTTGGATCTAAGGCGATTGTAGCAATCCGCAGCTCTGTCGCGCGACCCTGACCAGCCGAAATCCCGGGCAAACCCGCCGCCGACAATCGAGGTCTAATCTCCAAACACCACAAGCAACTATTTCACGGAGGTTTCGATGAAAAAATTACTTTTTCTGCTTTCGGTCATGCTGATCACCGTCGGCATGTCGGTGGCCCAGAGCAACAGCAGCAGCACGAGCCCGGACCAGAGCAGCAGCAGCGCGACTGGTCAGAGCTCTTCGAATCCGGACCAGAATGCTACTTCTACTCCCAGCAGCACTCCGTCCGATCAAAGCGCAACTTCGACCGATCAGACCAGCACCACCACAACCACGACTCACAAACATCGCGCAGCGGGCGCGGCGAATGACCAGAATGCTGGCGCTTCCGCCGGCGGGAACCTGCCCCAGACGGCATCACCGCTTCCTTTGCTCGGCTTGTTGGGTATCGGATCACTGGCCGCAGGCGTGGTTACTCGTAGAAAGAATCGCTAGCCAGTCGTTTAGTGCGTAAAGGCAGCTCTCGCGCCGGAAAGCGCTCGTGAGCTGCCTTTTTCTTGGTCCCTTATTATCCATTCACGAGAGTGCGCCAAACATCCAGAAACACGCATATTTGCATCTAATCCACATGGGAAAGTCTCTGCAGGGTTAGGCAACTTGCCTTAGACGAGGTACATACTTATAATCCGGCTCTCTGCTCCTGCCTGGAGTCCAGTACTGAATGGACAGTTGGAGGCGGAGTGAGGGTCGCGGTTCTCCGGGATAGACTTGCGGACTGCAATGCGAGCCCACGTCCGAGAGCTCCGGGACGCGGTTGCGTACCTGAGTAGGAAGTCGCCCTCTTTTCCCAATAAATTGTAAGGAGCCATGGAATGAAAAAGACGCTCGTCAGCTTTGTGCTTGTAATCGCCGCGGTTGCCGTTGCGCAACAGCCTACCTCACAGCAGTCGACCCCGTCGACGGCTCCAGGAGCGGCCCCCGCGCAGCAGACGGCGCCTGCTCAAACGCCTCCCACCGGACAGGCCGCGCCCGGCCAACAAACGCCCCCAGCGGGGCAAGCTGCCCCCGGCGCCCAAGCTGCGCCTCAGCAGCCGCAGCAAAAGAAAGAAATCAAGGATCCTGCGGAGTACAACGCCTATGTTGGTGCGGTGCAGCAGACGGATCCGAATGCCAAGGTATCCGGATTGGAGTCGTTTCTACAGCAGTATCCCAACAGCGTCATGAAGGAGGACGCTTTGGAATTGCTGATGGCCACCTACCAGCAGACCGGCAATAACGGCAAGACGGAGGAAGCCGCCAATCGCGTGTTGCAGGCGAATCCCAACAATCTTCGGGCACTGGCACTTCTGGCCTACACCAAACGCGCGGCGGCCGAGAGCGGCCAGAATGCACAACAGAACCTGACCCAGGGTGCTCAATTTGCGCAGCAAGGTCTGCAAGCTTTGAACACGGCTCCCAAGCCCGAGGGGATGTCTGATGCCGACTGGCAGAAGCTGAAGACCCAGACGAGTGACATTTTTCACGGTGTGATCGGCTTGGCTGCGCTTCAAAACAAGGACTACAAGGCCGCCCAGGAGAATTTATTAATTGCGGTCGGCGATAATCCTAACAACCTCAGAGATGTTTATCCTTTGTCTCTCGCCTTCCTGGAAGACAAACCGATCAATCCTCAAGGTTTGTGGTTCATCGCGCGTGCGGTAGGTCTCAGCAACGGCAACGCGGACATCGTGAAGTACGGACGCTCAAAGTACGTGAAGTACCACGGCTCCGACCAGGGCTGGAATGAGTTGGTGGCCCAAGCCAAAACCACTCCGGCTGTCCCTCAAGGATTCACCGTAGCGCCGGCTCCGCCCCCGCCCAGTCCCGCCCAGCAGGCCGCTGATTTAGTGGCTAAAACTCCTGTGAAGGACATGTCATTTGCGGATTGGGAGTTGATTCTCTCCTCCGGCAATCAGCAAGCTGCCGACCAGGTGTGGAATACGCTGAAGGGCGTCCCATTACAGTTGAAGGCGCAAGTGATCAATGCAACCAGAACTCGGCTGGAGCTTGCCGCCAGCCAGGATGACATAGACGCAAAACGTGCGGATCTGGTGCTGGATATGGCGGCCCCAATTCCGCTGCGCGACATGCCCAAAGTCGGGCAGGAAATCGCAGTGGAGGGGATTCCGGTTTCCTATACTCCCAATCCGTTTGTCATGACTCTCAGCAAAGGTGTCTTGCTGCAGGCCGCAGGGCCGAAGAAGAAGGCAGCACCCGCACACCGCCGCACGCGGCGCTCGCAGTAAGCGAACGCCGGCATGTTGCCGGTGAGGTCGTTTAAATATCACAGGCAGCCGTTTTCGCGGCTGCCTTTCTTTTTTGCGGGAATCTGTCTGGAAATTTGCTGTTGGAGTGAGCTGGCGCATTACCTCGCCATCTTCTTCTCCAAGGCGAGCGGTCGGGCGCTACGGGGCGGGCGTCGCGTACCGTCGCGCAGCATGCGTACGTCTATCTTTAATTCCTGAATAGTGCGGCTCAGGGTGTTGCGATGCATTGCCAGCTGCCTTGCGGCGCGGCATTGATTACCGTTGTTCTCCTGTAAGACGGTGAGGATGAAACGTTTCTTGAATTCGCGTACGGCCTCGGAATAAAGAATGCCGCTCTTGTACATCTGCATGATTAATGCTTCGAGTTGATCCTTCACGGGAACTCTCTTTCCTTTGTAAGGAGCTTGTTGTCAACTCAGCCAGAGTAACCACTACCGTCGCACTGCAGACGTTCCTGAACCTTCACTATTCACCTGCGGGGTCAATCCCTGCAAAGCCGCCACGCCCTGGCGGAAGCGGTTTCGCACTTCCGCAGGCGCTACCCAGATGGCGCCTCTTGCCATCACCAGGAAATACGGTCCCAGGCTGGAATTCGCCAGCCATCGCGATCCCGGCGTAAATGAGGCAACCGCCAGCACAATCACGGTCACCATCAATACGCCCCGCACCAACCCAAAAGCCCCACCCAACAGACGGTCGAACCAGCGCAAACCAGCTTTCTTCAACAGCCAGCGGGCAATCCCGCCCAGAATGCCGGCCGCCAGCACCACCACAAGAAAAACCGCAAAAAACGCAGCTACCTCGGCCACCCAGGTCGCCTTGACATAGGGCATGAACCATTGGGCGAGCGATTCATATTCCCACGCCGCTACTAAATACCCGACCACCACTCCGGCCAGTGAAAAGACCTCGTAAAAAAAACCTTGCGATGCCGACAAAGCCACCGACAGCAACAGACCTAAAATAATTGCCCAATCAACGCCCGTCATGCGCGCCGGCGCTTCTTACTGGTACAACGTTTAGACATTCAGTTCTTTCCCGGTCAGCCGACGATATGCTTCCAGGTACTTCTCGCTCGTCTTGAGCGCCACCTCGGGCGGCAGGCCGGGAGCGGGTGGCTGCTTGTTCCAGCGGATTTGTTCCAGGTAGTCGCGTACGTACTGTTTGTCAAAAGATTCCTGCGCTTTACCCGGCTGGTAAGTCTCAGCCGGCCAGAAGCGAGAGGAGTCCGGCGTCAAAACTTCATCCGCCAATACCAGGCCCCCGGGAGTGCGCCCGAATTCGAATTTTGTGTCGGCAATGATGATTCCGCGCTGCCGGGCATAATCGGCGGCTGTCTTGTAGAGACGCAAGCTGATTTCCCGCAGTTCCTTGCTTAATTGAGGGCCGGCTTGTTGCGCCATGCGTTCAAAGGAAATGTTCTCGTCGTGTCCGGACACGGCCTTGGTAGCCGGTGTAAAAATCGGCTCCGGCAACTGGTCCGATTCGCGCAGGCCCTTCGGCAGTGCGATCCCACACACGCTGCCAGTGGCCTGGTATTCCTTCCACGCGGAACCAGAAATGTATCCCCGCACCACGCACTCCATGGCCACCATATCAGCACGCATCACCAGCATGGAGCGCCCGCGCAACTGGTCGGCATGCGGCCGCAGGTGAGCCGGATAGCGGTCCACATCGGCGGTGATCAGGTGATTGGGAACGATCCCCTTCAGGAGCTCAAACCAAAATAGGGAAAGCTGAGTAAGAACTCTCCCTTTATGGGGAATTCCTGAGGCCAAAACGTAATCGAACGCGGAGATGCGGTCAGTGGCGACAAACAGCAGACGCTCGTTATCTACTCGGTAAACATCCCTGACCTTACCACTGGCGTGAAGCTCAAGCTCATCAATGTTGGTTTCGAGAAGAACGGTATCGAGGAGTTGGGAAGTCATGAAGAAATTCTACACAGAAAAATCGTGGCGTATTCTAGCCCCTCAGATTTTTTTGTCAACTGGTGGGGGAAAGTACTACGGTCGGAGGCCGCGCATTTCAAGAGAAAAAAGTTGACAAGGCTCGCATCTTGGGAATCGCGCTCTGGACAAGGCTTTGCAGGGAGGCAATTGTGGAAAAATCGGCCAGCTACTTTTGCCCCACAAGCTGGACAAGATTAAAAAACGTTTATGTCGTGGGACGACATAAGTTCCGGCTCGCAACTCTTAGGTCCCAAATCGGACCGAAACCAATTTGGAAACGCCCGGCTCCTGCATCGTCACCCCGTACATGACCGGGGCGATGCTCATGGTCTTCTTGCTATGGGTGATCAGCACAAATTGGGTCTGCACGCTCATTTCGCGTACCAGTTCGGTGAAGCGCCCGATATTCGCCTCATCCAGGGGGGCGTCCACTTCGTCAAGAATGCAGAAGGGACTCGGCTGATACTGGAAGATGCCCACCAGTAGCGCCAATGCGGTGAGTGCTTTTTCGCCTCCGGAGAGCAGCAGCACGTTCTGCAGACGTTTGCCAGGGGGCGAGGCCACAACGTCAATGCCACTCTCGGCCGTGTTCTCTTCGTCGGTGAGCCTCATGAAGGCCTGACCGCCGCCGAACAGCTTGCGGAACGTCATCTGGAAATTTTCGTTGATGTGGCCGAATGCTTCCTCAAACTTCTGCCGCGAGACGGTATCAATTTCCCGGATCGTATTTTGTGTGTTCTCAATGGACTCCAACAGGTCCTTGCGTTGAGTTTCGAGGAATTGGTGGCGCGTCGCGGTCTCCTTATATTCTTCCAGCGCCATCATGTTCACCGGTCCCATGGAATCGAGGTGGGCCCTCATCTGATGGTAGATGGCGTCTTCTTGCGCCAGTTGTTCGCCGGCCACCGGCATCAATGTGGTGTCTTCGAGCAATTGCTGACGAGTGACACCGAGCTCATTCAGGCATGTTTCCGCCATGTACTGCAAATCCGACTGCAACTTGGCCGCTGTGGTGCTGATTTCGGCGCGCCGATCGCGGAGTTGATCCATGGCTTGCCGGGCGGAGCGCAGCTGTTCATCAATCTGTGCCAGGCGGGCGCGGACTTGCTCTGATTCTGTCAGCAGCTCGCGCTCACCGATTTCGGCCTCAGCGCGCTCACGCTCTACCGCTATGAGCTGGTCCGCCAGGGCGACATTCTCGCTCTCTCGTTGTTGGTGCTCTGCCAGCGCCGCCTCAACCTGCGTGCGCAGAGCCTGCTCCCGGCCAGCCATTTCGGCGACCAGCAATTCGATCCGTTCCAGCGCCACGGCCGCCGATCGCCGACGTTCCTCGACGGTCGCCACGCTGGCCATTTGCTGCGAAGCTTTGTGCGCGGCTTCATCACGGAAGCGCCGCAGCTCAGAGAGACTCTCCTGGGCCTTGGCGGCGTTGCGCTCCAATTCGGTCCGTACGGCTTCAATTTCGATCAGTTCGCGCTGCTTCACCGCTATCGCGCTTTTTTGTTCGTCGCGCTCCCCAGCAAGCCGTTGCAGCTCGCGTTGATAGATGGCGAGTCTTTCGTTGGTTTTCGCGGCCTCTGCATCCAGCTGTTGCAGAGAGTGGCCCGAAGTCATGGCTTGCTTTTCAGCTTCGCGCTTTTCGTCCTCCAGCCGCTCCAGCAGGGCAGTGAGATCTTTGATCTCTCTCGCCAAAACGCCGGCTCGCTGCTCCTCGCCCCGGAGCGCGATTTCCAACTCAGCCACGTCGCGCATCACGACTCGCAATTCGCGCTTCATCGAGAGTGGTCCCTCGGACCGCTGCTTACCTCCGGTCACGGTCACGTTATGGAAGCACTCGCCGGATTGGGAAAGGAAGAAAGCCTGCGGATTTTCCAGCGCCAGGTTTTTGGCGAATTCGGGATCGGGGACGATGTAACCGTCCCGCAGCTTGGGCAGGATCACTTCCAGCGACTTGCCGAACCCATTGAGCACACGAATGCAACTCTTCAGGGGAATAATAGGAGCGGGCGGGGGAGCCGCTTGCGCGCTCTCATCTACGGAGAACGAAAAACGTGCCTGCGAATCCGAGGGATGGACCAGGAAGGTAGCGCGGCCGTCCACATCGCTCCGGAGCAGCCGTAGACCCTCGTCAGCGGCATCCCAGGACTTCACTACAATGTAGTTGAGTTCGTCGCGCAAGAAATCTTCCACCACATGCTCGTAGCGATCTTCCACTTCGAGGAAGTCCGCTAGCACCCCGGCGGGCGCAAGACCACCCTGCATACCACCGGACTGGAATAGACGTCGCACCGATTCGGTGGAATACCCGTGCTCGGCAATCACTGCTTCCAGCGAGCTCTTCTTTCCCAGCAGGCTGGCATATTCCGCGCGCAGACTGTCGAGGCGGGACTTGCATTCCACTTCCTCCCGGCGCTGGCTTTCGATTCGTGAGCGAACTTGTTCGATCTGCTCACCTAGCCCTGCCAAACGCTGGGAAGCAGATTCAAAGGTGAGCGCCAACTGACCGCGTTCACCTCCGAAGGCTGATAGTTGAGCGCTGGCTGATTCAAATTCCTGCCCGATGCGCTGGGCGTCGCGCTCCAGCGCAGCCAGCCGCTCTTCTGAGAGCACGACCTGGTTGCGCAGGTCTGACCCGGCGGCCAAGGACTGCAGTATGGCGGCACGATCCATTTCCTGGCCCTGTTCAACCGCGGTGAGCGCCGCAGCAGCCTGGGCTGCCTGCTGGCGACAATACTCGAGCTCCTGCTGGGCCACGGCAACATCGGCCGCCGCAGATTCCAGCACCTGCCGATTCGCCTCACACTCCGCCCGCAAGGCGAGCGCTTTCTCTTGCGCCTGTGCGGCCTCGGTCTCTGATGCTGTCGCCCGCTGCTGCAGCTCCCCACAGCGCTCCTGGTTGTGAATTCGACGGGCCTGCGCGCGGTCAATCTCCAACGCGATCGCATTGAGGCGCTCGCGCCTCTGC
Source organism: Terriglobales bacterium (assembly GCA_035651655.1). Taxonomy (NCBI): domain Bacteria; kingdom Pseudomonadati; phylum Acidobacteriota; class Terriglobia; order Terriglobales; species Terriglobales bacterium. Next base: position 561,656 of record DASRFG010000023.1, on the reverse strand, counting down.
CGCGCTTCGGATTCAATGGCATAACCGCGCTGCGTACGCCCTGAATGCTCAGCTTCAAGCTGCTGGATGGCCGCGCCCTGTGCCTGCATCTCTTCCGATGCGGCATTGATCTGCGCTGCCAGTTCACGATTCTCTTGCTCCACCTGCGCGAACTTGCTGGCTAATACAATCCGCAACTTGGCCCGCATCTCGTCGCGAAGTCTGGCATAGCGCTCGGCCTTGGAGGCTTGTCGCTTCAACGAGTTCATCTGCCGAGTAACTTCATCGAAAATGTCGTTCACGCGGGACAGGTTTAGCTTGGCATCCTCTAGCCGCGCTTCAGCCAGGCGCTTGCGGGTTTTGAACTTGGTGATTCCTGCCGCCTCTTCAATGATGGCGCGCCGATCGGTGGGCTTGCTGCTCAGAATCTGCCCGATTCGGCCCTGCTCGATCAAGGCGTAGGACTCCGGCCCTAGGCCGGTTCCCATGAACAGATCTTGAATGTCGCGCAGGCGGCACAGCTTCCCGTTCAGCAGGTATTCACTGTCGCCGGAGCGGAAAAGACGTCGGGTGACGGCGATCTCGCCCTTCTTAAACGTCACTCGCTTGAAATTGCGGCGCCTGATCTTGAGAACTACCTGCGAATTCTGGGTGCCTGATTCTTCTCCCCCCTGCTCGCCGGCAGCGGCCTCTGCGGCAACCGGTGTGCCCGAAACTGCTTCTTCTTCTGTCTGTCCGGGCTGTACTTCCTGCACATATTCATCGGCTTCCTGGGCGGCTTGAGCCCGCTGTGCGGTTTCGTCCCACTCTTCCAGGGGCATCTCGTCGTGGATCTCGACCTGGGTTTCGTCGTGAACATCGCCGCCCTCATAAACTTCGGGGTCAATCAGGGTGAGCGACACCTCCGCCATGCCTGTCGGTTTACGATCGCGAGTGCCAGCGAAGATGACGTCTTCCATGCGCGAGCCGCGCAGTGTCTTCGCCGATTGCTCACCCAGAACCCAAGCGATGGCATCGGAAATATTGGACTTTCCGCATCCGTTGGGGCCAATAATGGCCGCCACTCCTTCACCGTGGAACTTCAGCTCGGTGCGGTCGCAGAAGGACTTAAAACCCAGAATTTGCAGCTTTTTTAGTTTGAGCAATTCCACTCCTTGCCTGGTGTGAGGGCATCACGTCCTGCGTGGCCGTGCTCTTTGGCTGGTAACTACTGTGGTTCCGGAGGCTTGGGGCCTAGCTGGAAATCTTGTCCCCACACCTGGCAACGGAACCGATTACGACTACTTTATCCGGCAGTTCGTGACTCGGTCAAGTACGAATCGCAATATGTAGTGTGCACCATGCCAGTAACACTGCTTCTTGGACACCTTATGCGCTCAGAGAACCTGAAGCTGGTGAGGAAGTTAGGTCGGGGAATCGCGAGAGCGCCTTTAAATGTAGCGCAAACGGTGCATCGCAGCAATTGGAAAGGGAGTTTGGAGAGAGTTTTCCAAAGGCCCGGCAATGCAGGTTTTAGTTCAAGCGAGCGAGTTGTTTTACGACGTTCCGCCGACAATCTGGAAGAAGCGGATGATGGATTCAATTCCCCGATAAAAATTGGGAATGTGGAATTTTTCATTGGGCGCGTGAAGGTTATCGTCGGGAAGTCCAAAGCCCATCATCACGCTAGGAATTTTGAGCGACTTCTCAAAGTCGGCGACGATGGGGATGGAACCGCCGGACCGGATGTAAACCGTGTCTTTCTTAAACACATCGTGCATGGCTCGAGCTGCGGCCTTCACGTACTCGCTGTCAGTGCGAATCACGATCGGGTCGGCCATGCTCCACTGCTTGATCCTCACGGTGATCCCTTTAGGCACAATGGATTGCACGTAGTCGTTGAAGAGCTTCCATATCTCGTCTGGGCGCTGGTCGGGAACCAGGCGCATGGAGATTTTTGCCGAGGCTCGCGCCGGTATCACGGTCTTGGCGCCCGCTCCTGTAAACCCTCCCGGTTCGCCATGTACTTCCACGGTAGGGCGCGCCCAAGTCCGATAGAGGACTGAATATCCCGGTTCCCCGGTTAGTACCTTGGAGCCAACTTCAGTCTGCCGATAATGCTCCTCGTCGAAGGGCAGCGACTCCCAGGCTTTAAGTTCGTCAGCGCTGGGCTTCTGCACCCGATCGTAGAAGCCGGGAATAAGAATCTTGCCGTCTTCATCTTTGAGCTTGGAAATAATTCGGGCGAGCGCCTCGAAAGGATTGGGCGCGGCACCGCCATACATGCCCGAGTGCAGATCAACCATGGCGCCGGTGGCCTCTACCTCGGTATAGACCATGCCGCGTAGACCGACACACAAGGTTGGCGTCTCGGGGGCGAACATTTCCGTATCGGAGATCAAAGCAAAGTCCGCCCGCAGACGGTCGGGGTGATCTCGTACGTAGGCCGCGATGGATTCACCGCCGACTTCCTCCTCGCCCTCGATGAGCAATCTCACGTTGATCGGCAGCTTGCCATTGCCGGTCTTCATCAGCGACTCGATGGCTTTCAAGTGCATGTACATCTGGCCCTTGTCGTCCACCGCGCCCCGAGCATAGAGGTTCTGATTGCGTTCGGTGGGATCGAAGGGTGGGGACTTCCACTCATCCAAGGGATCGGGCGGCTGGACATCGTAGTGGCCGTAGCAGAGAACGGTGGGCTTGCCTGCCGCGTGCAGCCAATCAGCGTAAACCAAAGGATGACCGCTGGTTGAGATAACTTGCACATGCTCCAGGCCAATGCGCTTCATCTCATCGGCCACAAACTGAGCGGCCCGCCGGACGTCGTCTTTATGATCGGGGAGGGTACTTACACTCGGGATCCGCAGCAAGTCCTTGAGTTCGCTCAAAAATCGCTGCTGGTTCTGACGCGCGTAATCAACTGCCGCACTCGACATGGGCCCCTTTTCCTTGTTCTTCTAACTTCTCTGAAACGTTTTAAATCACCTACCGAGTGCGTCAGTATACCGGAAACCGACGCCAAGGCTGGGTTGGTCGCCGCTCATTCCGGATTAACGAAGGCCGAACCTCGCCGGCGAGAAGGGAGCAATGTCAATTTCAGACTTCTCTCCAGTTAAAAGCTGAGTCATCAGCTTGGCAGTGATTGGCGCCAGTAAGATACCGTCGCGAAAATGGCCGGCCGCCACAAAATATCCGGGAAGTTCGGTTTCGCCAAGGATAGGCATGTCGTCGGGGGTGCCGGGCCGCAATCCCGCCCAATCTTCCAGCATGCGCGCCTGACCCAGCTCGGGAATCAGATTGGCAGCAGCCTGGTGGAAGCGCTGAATTGTCTCCGGCTCGGTGCGCTTATCGAATCCGACGTCTTCTACCGTGGTACCCACGAAAATTCGCCCATCGCTGCGCGGAACCAAGTACACATTCGGAGCTCGCACTACATGCCGTAGAAGCTGTCTATCTGGCCAAACCAGACTGAGCATCTGCCCTTTCACAGGCCGGGTCGGAACGGGGCGTACCGGTGATTTCACCTCGGTCGCCCAAGCTCCGGCACAGTTCACCATCTTGTTGCCGGCAAAGCGTGTCTTGGAGGTCAAGACACCTGTGGCACGCCCGTCTTCTACTAGTACCTCCGTGACTCGCTCACCTGACGAGACATCTACGCCTCGGTGTTTCGCAGCCTTCAGCACTGCCGAAAAAAGAGCGCGAGGATCGACGCTTTTCTCCGGCCACAATTCTCCTTTTTGGGGAGTATGGGCCAGATGGGGCTCGAGTTCTTCCAGTCGCTTCGCATCCAATGCGATTACATCGGGACAAAGGGACTTCTCGTGCGCGCCGAGAATGATGGCGCCCTCGCTCCGCAAGTCGGCGTTTTCGCCAGATTCGTCCTGCAGTTCATGGACAAATTCGGGATAAAGCCGAGCGCTGGCCCGGATCAACGGCTGCACCGCTTTAGGAATGTGCGGATCACAGTAGGCGAGCATTCCAGCGGCGGCATGCGAAGCCTCACGTCCCGGCTGGTTGCGCTCCAGAATCAGCACTGCGGCCCCTTCCTTACGCAACATCCATGCGAGAGAAACGCCAATGACGCCTGCGCCGATGACAATCACGTCCCAGGTCTTCTTCACGACGCCAATTGTAAATGCGGACAGATCTGGAACTGTCGAAAGCAGCCGCGGCTGCCGCGGTCTGTATTGCGGGCTGGAGGACCGGAAGAGATGCGTGCAGTACTCTTACTTAGCTTCGCCTATCGTGGCCGCTTGCTGCGAAGACTTCGCAGGGGTGGCTGGCGAATCGGATGCCAACTTCGAGAACACAACCAGTCGCTCGGGCGCCGGGCCAATATAGTAAGTCGGGTAGCAGGTGATCAGCGTAAGTTCCGCGTCAGAGCTAGCTTTGACCACAGAAACGTCATCCGGTTGAACTATCCGCTTACCCATCACCTCGTAGTGGTACTCCTTGCCATCGCGCTGCACGACGATTACGTCACCTTTGTGCAGTTCATAAATGTGACGGAAGAAAGTGTCTCGATGAGCGGTAATCACCGAATTGCCGTTCTCGCCCGGAGCCGGGGTTTGTTTCATGTGGCCGGGGCCGAGTAGCAGTTGATGCCGCGAGGTTCCTTCAACAACCACTGCATCCAGCTTAATGGCGGGAATGTATAAGCGTGTGAGTGTCTCTTCAGCAGAGATTTTCTTTGGCGACCCCTGCGACGCCGCGACTTGCTGCTGTTGCTCGTGGAACCGTGCCGCCAACCGGCGTTGCTCCAGGTACATCCGCCCGTACTGCGCGGACACGTAAACCAGAAGCAAGGTTCCTGCCATGATCAGCAGAATCGGCCAGGAGCGCTTTAGCTTTTCTATTCTGATGTCCAAATTTGTGCGCCTCCGGCAAAGATCAGGGCAGAATTATTCTCTTCTCCCGGTTGTTCTCCTGCCTCATTGCTCTTTGCTGTCCAGAGTGGTGGGCCGTGCGGCCTCAGCAGACTAAAAAGTGGCATTTTATGAGATGCGAGATTCCAGAGTACCGCACCAGTGCTGCTGTTAGAAGATGTGTCGAGGTTACTACTAGCGAGCGCGGATGGCCGAGGTAATGCCGCCCGCCAGGACTCCGAAACCGATTATCGCTAATAAAGGCAAGGAGGTGCTGGAATCGGTGACCGGTGTACCCCCAGCAGGAGAATTCGTGGCCGCCTGATCTGGTTTGGGCGGCAGAACTATGAACTCAACGCTGGTCTGGGTTCCGGCAAGGGGGGTGTTGTTGGCATCTACTACCTGAAGCCAGACGGTGTGAGTACCCGGTAACAATCCGGTAAATGACTGTTCGGTAGAACTGGTTTTCACGGGATCGTGGTCGTCAAGTTGAATCTGAAAATTGGGAGTTCCGGGCACGCTCCCCGCGCGAGCCAGTTCGAAGCGCACGTCCACGTAATTGCTGGTTATCTTTTCACCTGGCGCAGGTTGAAGGATACGGATGGCCGGTTCTCCAGGCAGGCCCGCGCCCTCCTGGGACCGAGTAACAGCCCTGGCGTGAGTGTGCATCGCGGCGACAGATGCCACGATTCCCAGCAGCGCCAGCACTACGACTTTGTCGAACCTATTCATCTGTTTGAGTTTGCACTTTCGTAAAGCACCAAAGGTGAGCACCTCGATACCAAAAAACGGATAAACACTTCCGCCCGCCCCCGCCTACCCTTTTGCGCAAACACGCATGAGAACGTCTTGCGCCCGAGCTGCTTAGGGAGAAAAAGGCTCTTTTGGGATCGAAGATCTCTCACAGTACTGTGCAATCCATTGGCCTAAATCGTCAGTGTATTGAACTATCGGCACAATTGACACCCTTTAACTTCTGCTCAACAATGACGATACTTAATCCTGAAAGGCGAACCTATGTCGGATGAAATGGACGTTCAGGGCCAGGATGCCCCAATACAGGATAGCGACGCTGGCTACATGTACCAGGATGCTCCGGAATCGCGCACGAGCTTCTGGAAATGGATGCTGGTAGGCCTGGTGATCGCCTACGTCGTGGGTTCAGGATATTTCATCGTCGTGATGAAGGCGCGCCTCGACCGGCTGGAACACTCCGATGAGAACGCACGCGGTGGGCTCCATGAGCTCAATCAGCGTTTAAGTACTGTGCAGGCCAGTAATGAAGCTCTCGCCTCGCAGCTTGGGATGACAAAGAAAGAGCTCTCGCAGCGGGCCAGCGACCTGCAACGGCAGCAGCGTGCCTCTGAAGCTCGTTTGGCCACCGAACAGCAACACCAGCTCAGCAAGATGAGCGGTGAAGTTGCCGGCGTCAAGAGCGACGTGGGCGGGGTCAAATCAGAGGTGGCCGCCGCGAAAAGTGACCTGGAAGCTACCAAAGAGAAACTGGAACGGGCCATCGGTGACTTGGGCGTACAGAGCGGACTCATCGCCCATACCCGCGACGATCTAGAAGCTCTGAAGCATCAGGGTGACCGCAACTATTACGAGTTTACGTTACAGAAAAAGGCCAATCCAACTCCGATTTCAACGGTAAGCCTGCAGCTTAAGAAGGCAGACGCCAAGAAGGGGAAGTTCACCCTGAACGTGTTGTCGGATGACCGGATGATCGAAAAGAAAGACCGCACCATCAACGAGCCGATACAGTTTTACAGCGGTCGCGAGCACATGCTCTACGAAGTTGTGGTGTGGACGGTGGACAAAAACAGGATTGCCGGTTATTTGAGCACACCCAAGAGTGCTCCCCGGCCGGTGTTGAGCCAGACCCCGCAAGGCGCACAGTAGCTCTCGGGAATGGCGGAGTGATACGCCATTCCTGAAATTCTTCCATCCAACTCATTTGGTGATTACTACCGGTCGTTGGTCGTAGGGGTCCACGAGCACGCTGATCGATTTGCGATGTTCGAAGGCATCCTGGTTGACGGGAAAACTCACCACCACCGTACCCCTTGCCTGCGCGCCCGCAGGGATTTTGGTCTCAGCCAATAAGGCTGGCAAGGCATTCTGTTTCAACGAGGGATAGGCTTGAAAGTACCGATCATAGTCCACTGCGCTGGCACCCGTGTCGGGAAAGTCGCCCTTGTCAGTCTTCAGTAGCGCAGAGACCCCGTGCACGTACAACATCTTGTCGCTGGTGTTCTGAACAGTGAAAGTGATGGCCACTAGCACGCTGGCCTTGTCTCCCAATTCCACAGAAGCGACGTTGTCAATGCTGCCTGCCCCGGCCGGCTTGTAACGCAGCAGCCACATCGCTGCCGCCACCACAATCCCCAAAGCCAGAATTGCGATCACAAGTACCTTGGCAGGAGGCAAGGTCCATTTCGGATTGTCGAACTCCTCGCTCAGGGTAGGTATGTCCTCGCTAACTGCGCGTGGAGTTGCCGGCGGCCTGGGACTCGCGTTAGGTGCGGCGTTCTGGTCAGGCATAAGCAGCCTCTCTGCTAGAAAGATTATCCCAGAGTGGCAGGGGTTGTGTATCTTCGCCCATCTATGCAGCCTGGCGCTTCATAGCTTTGGCGAACTTTTCCGGCGGCAGAGTATTGAGTACATCATCCTTGGTCAGCCACGCCCGCCGCGCCTGCAGGACTCCATACTTGATCTTCGCCAAATGCGTGGTGCGGTGAGAATCGGTATTGATGACAATTTTCACACCCCGCTGCTTGGCCAGCCGCAAATTGTGATCGTTTAGATCGAGCCGGTCGGGATACGCATTCAGCTCCATGGCAACTTTGTTCTTCGCGGCAGCCTGCAGGACCGCCTCCATGTCGAATTGGTACGCGTCGCGGCGCAACAGGATGCGGCCGGTGGGGTGACCCACGATTGAGATGTGCGGATTGCTGAGTGCGCGAAGCAACCGGTCGGTCATCTGCGCGGGTTCCTGATTGAAGGCGGAGTGCACGCTGCCGATCACTAAGTCCATTTCCGCCAGCACCGAATCTGAAAGGTCCAGTTCGCCATCCGCCAGGATATCCACTTCGATTCCCGCGAAGACTGTGATGCCTTCGATGTCCTTGTTTGCGTTGCGGATCTTGCGGATGTGCTCAGAAGCGCGCTTGTCGTCCAGGCCATTAGCGAAGGCTAAATTCTTGGAATGGTCGGTAATGGCCATGTATTTGTATCCTCGTGAGCCCGCCGCCTGGGCCATCTCTTCGATGGTGTTTCGGCCGTCAGTCTCCACGGTGTGCATGTGCACATCGCCCTGCAAATCTTCAACCGAAATCAAGACCGGCAATTTGTGCTCAGCAGCAGCCTCAATTTCACCGCAATTCTCCCGCAGTTCCGGCGGGATGCAATCGAGCTTGAGCTTAGCGTAAATCTCGTCTTCAGTCTTACCGGCGACGCGCTTGCTGCCTTCCAAAGTGTCCAGTCCGTATTCACTCAGGGTGAACCCCATTTTGAGAGCGCGCTGGCGCAGCGCCACGTTGTGCGACTTGGAGCCGGTGAAATATTGCATGGCAGCGCCGAACGACTCAGGCAGGAGCAGACGCACATCCACCTGCATGCCGCCACGCAGACGAAAGCTGACTTTGTTCTCTCCGCGCGCGATTACCTCCAAGATCCCTGGAAAACGCACAATCTGATCAATCACGGCAGAGCGCTGTTTGTCGTTGTTGCAACATTTTCCAGTCACCAGAATGTCAAGGTCGCCCACTGTTTCTCGCCCCCGCCGCAATGATCCTGCCGGAGTTACCTTGTCCACGCCTTCCAAACCGGCGAGGTGCTGAATCATGTCTTGCGCGATCTGATCTGCGTCATCCAGGCAGAACCGTCCGGCAATCCGACGGTAGTCTTCAATTGACTTCAGAATTTTCTTTTCTTGCTTCTCGCCCATGCGCGGCAGTTCCTGCAGCTTGCCCTCGCGCGCCAGTTTCTCCACTCCCGCCAGATCGCAGACCTTGTACGCGCTCCAGATCAGCGCAATAGTTTTCGGTCCCAGGCCCTGAATCCTAAGCAGTTCCAGCATGGAGGGACGATACTTCTCCAGAAGTTCAGTGTGAAGCTTGAGCTTGCCCTCGCGGCAGATTTCCTGGATGTTCTCCGCCATGCGCTTTCCAATGCCAGGAATTTCCATCAGCTTCTTGGGGTCAGAGGTGAGCTGTTCAAGCTGTTGCGACTGGCTCTCGATAGCTTGCGCGGCATTCCGATAAGACCGGATACGGAAGGAATCATCGCCGTTGATTTCCATTAGGTCGGCGGTCTCGTAAAGAACCCCAGCTATTGCTTTGTTGTCCATGCGAGTGTGTTTCTTGTCAGATCAGGGCAGAAAAGAATTGTATCGCTATCGCCGCCGTCATCGCCGAATTCGCGGCGACACTGAATATGCCAAAAGAAAACCCAGCCTGGCGCAGGCTGGGCTACAAATTTAATTTAACTAAACTGACTATGAAAGTTTTACGACCTCGCCCGCCTGGGGTCCCTTTTGGCCCTGAACGATCTCAAATTCCACTTGATCGCCCTCCTGCAGGCTCTTGTAACCTTCGGAGCTGATCGCGCTGTAGTGCACGAATACATCCGCTCCATCGTCTCGGCCGATAAAGCCGAAACCCTTGGCATTGTTGAACCACTTCACTACGCCTTTTATGCGTGCCACTTGCTCGTCCTCCAAAAACAGCTTTCTCGTCCCCTTCTGGGGAACAGTTGGGGCCTCGGGACAGGGACGTGTGTCCAGCGTCTGGTTCGGAATGGAGGAACTTCGACTTCGACTGGACCTGCGATCCTGATTGAGGGATTGGAATTATTCTGCGGCTTTTTCAGCTCTGTTGTCAAGATGGTACATACGAAAAGCCAGTAGCAGAGCGGTTTTCAGCAGAGATGGTTGCAGGCAAGCCACAATACGCCGGCGATGGTCTTGCCGTCCGGGATGCGGCCGCGCTGCACCATCCGTAGGGCAGCTGAGAGTGGAAATAGTCGCTTGCGGATGCGCTCGTCCTCTTCCGGTTTAGCCTTGCCGCGTTTTAACCCTCGCGCCAGAAAGACAGCCATTGTCTCGTCGGAAAATCCAGGGCTGGCATAGAAGAACAGTGCGCGCTGCCAGTCCTGGGCAGTGTAGCCAGTTTCTTCCAGCAGTTCGCGTTTCGCGGCAGCCAGGGCTGTCTCGCCGGGATCAATTCGTCCAGCAGGGAATTCCCACAAATATCTTCCTGCCGCGTAGCGATACTGGCGGGCGAGCAAGACTCGCAGTTCGCGTCCGGAATCATCCACCGGCATGATTACCGCCGAGCCAGTGTGGCGCACTATATCGCGACGGACGGTTACTCCGCTGGGTTCCCGAATTCGGTCGCTGTGTACTGTGAAAGCCGGACCTTTGAATATCACTCGTGAGGAGAGCACGCGCACTTGATTTTTTGTGGACGACTTTGTTGCTGACGACCTGCCCTTGCCCATCCGAAAAATATAACAGCCTGCCATGCTTGGCGCTGTAGCGGCCTCCTTGCTATGCTGCCCGCGTGCCAGGCACGCCACGAATCGCAATTGTGGGACCGGGAAATCTGGGACGCGCGCTCGCTCTCGCGCTGCGCAATGCGGGTTACCGAATTACTGAAATTATTTTTCGCGAGACCAGCGGTTCCAAGCGTCTTGCCCAGGACTTGGCCCGCAGAGTTAGCGCCACTGCGGTTCCAGTCGACAAACCCAGTTTGGATGCCGACGTAATCTGGTTGTGCGTTCCTGACGGCGCTATTGCTGATCTCTCCCGACTACTCGCACAACGTCGTGACGTAGCCTGGAAAGACAAAGTAGCTTTTCATTCCAGCGGCGCTCTTGCAGCGAAGGAACTGGCGCCGCTGCAGCGAAAAGGCACGGGTGTTGCCTCCGTCCACCCGCTGATGACGTTCGCCGCGGCGGCTGGTAACTCAGCATCCACACAAAAACTAGCCGGAGTGCCGTTCGCCATCGAAGGTGATCCCAGAGCGGCGAGGGTGGCGAGAAAGATTGTCCGAAAGCTCGGCGGGAATGCGTTTAGCGTCAAAGCGAAAGACAAGCCGCTTTACCATGCCTGGGGCGCGTTTGCCTCGCCGTTAGTCGTGGCGTTGCTGGCACTGGCTGAACAGGTGGGAGGGGCAGCGGGCATGGGGAAGGGAACTGCTGGACGAAACTCTGCACGCAAGAAGATGGAGCCGATTCTACGCCAGACCCTGCGCAATTATGTAGAGCGTGGTCCGGCCGCCTCATTTAGCGGTCCATTGGTGCGTGGTGATGTGGCGACGGTCCGGCTTAATCTGCGGGCGCTCGCGCGAGTACCTGGCGCTGAGGAGGTTTACCTCGCGCTGGCGCGCGCTGCGTTACGCACTCTGCCGGTCCGCAACCGGGCAGACTTGCGACAACTGCTCAGCGGGAAGTGAACAGGTGCCCGAGCTTTTCTTTCTTCGTCTTCAGGTAATTTTCTGAGGCGGAGTGCGCTTCGACCTCACAAGGAACTCTTTCAACCACTTTGATACCGGCCGCCTCGAGGGCGGCAACTTTGTCCGGATTGTTAGATAGGAGCCTCACCTCGGCAATACCCAGTTTCTTGAGGATCTCGGCAGGCAAGGCAAACTCACGATGATCGGCTTTAAAACCGAGGCGTTCGTTGGCTTCAACGGTATCCAGTCCGGAATCCTGAAGTTCGTAAGCCTGCAGCTTGGCCATCAGTCCGATGCCACGGCCCTCCTGCTGCTCGTAAATCAGCACGCCGGCTCCAGCCGAACCGATCATTGCTAGCCCCATTTCGAGTTGCTGGCGGCAATCGCAGCGTAGGGAGCCGAACACATCACCGGTCAGGCACTGGGAGTGTATGCGTACCAGCGGTGGCGCCGACAGGATGTCGCCCATCGCCAGCGCGACTGCCTCTTCCTTGCGCTCACCTTTCTTTTCAGAAAACTCGCCTTCAAATCCGAAAATGCGGAACTTGCCCCAGCGGGTGGGGAAGTCAGCCTCTGCGATCTTGCGAACCAGTGAGCTCACAACACCATTATATGTGGTGGTGTGGCTGCCGCACGGTCGTTGGCGTTCCCCAGCCGGCTTGTTAGAATTGAAATACTCGCCTGCGCCGCAGGACTTTTGCGCTGTGGGGCTATAGCTCAGCTGGGAGAGCGCATCGTTCGCAACGATGAGGTCGTCGGTTCGATCCCGACTAGCTCCACCATGTTTCCAATCACTTACACGCATCCCAGCAAGCCGACGGATTCTTGGAACAGGATGGAACAGAATTGGGTGGCAACTGCTTTGGTTGCAGCACCGAAACCGAACGTGATGGCCGCCGGGATCCATTCAAAGCCGCAACGGGCTTGACATCCAGGTTGACCTAGATCAGAATTCCCGACCAATTCTCGGGGCATGCCTTTTGTTTCCGCTTAAAACCTATTCACTTCGCCCCCCCAGGAGCCACAATATGGCAAAGACCGTGTCAACTTTGATGTTGGCCATGCTTGTGATTTGCTCGGCATCCGCCCAACAGAAGCCATCTCCGAAGTCCACGGTCATTGTTCCCAGACTGATTCGCTTTGGCGGCGTGCTGCGCAGCACTGAGGGCAAACCGCTGAGCGCTACGGCAGGAGTCACATTCGCTCTCTACAAAGATCAATCGGGTGGAGCTGCGCTCTGGCAGGAGACGCAGAATGTACCCATGGACGCAAGTGGCCGCTACAATGTGCTGCTCGGAGCCACGAAGAGTGACGGAGTTCCGATCGAATTGTTTACAACCGGTGAAGCGCAGTGGCTGGGCATTCGGGTGGAAGGACAGGAGGAGCAGCCACGGGTCCTCCTGGTAAGCGTTCCCTACGCGTTGAAGGCGCAGGAGGCGGAGACTCTTGCGGGAAAACCTGCATCGCAATTCGTCTCTACCGAGACGTTGAAAGAGCAGGTTCGGCAGGAGGTGAAAGCTCAAGTTCAGCCGAACGCTCGCACAAAATCGAACACCAAGTCATCGGCTGCCGGGGCGGCCGCAGTAGCTTCGGGCCCGACCAATTTCAGCGGCGCCACTGCCGACCAAATAGTCGGAGTGACACAAACCGGCACCGGAAACGGCGTAGTCAGCAAAACTCCCGGCGCCGCCGGCATTGGAGTGTACGGGCTAAACACCAGCACAGCCGCGGGGGTTGGTTACGGAGTTCGTGGCGATAGCTCCACGGTAAGCGGCAGAGGCATGCGAGGACTTGCCTCAGGGAGCTCAGGAGTTGGTGTTCAGGCCACAGCCACTGGAGCTGGCGGCATCGGGCTGTTGGGAGAGAGCAAAGCAACCGCTGGATCAAATATCGGATTGTATGGAACAAACGCCAGCCCTGTTGGAATCGCCGGGGTCTTCAACAACACGGCAGGCGGCAAGATCCTCAGCCTGCGTAGCAATGGTGTGGAGAAAGTGGGAGTGTTGGGTAATGGGAACGTCGGTATCGGAACTACCACTCCGAAGCACCGGCTTGGTCTCGCTGGCGGGCCGGCATGGACGACCAATGGCTGGCTGGGCTCTGTGGAGTTGCCGAATGGCTCGGCGCTGGGATGGCAAACCAACGATGCCACTATGCGGTTCGGGATGGGTCACACCAATGGTGGATTCTTGATCTTCCGCACCACGGCCGACCCGGGCACGACAGGCAGTCAGGCCATCTACGACTTCGGGATCAGTGATGCTGGCAATGTGCAAATTGGCGGTAATTTCGTGTTTCCAAACTCCAACCGGCTGCAGGTTGAGAGCCCGGGTGACGCCGTGCACGGCATTAGTACCCTCAATGGGCGTGGGGTTTGGGGCGAAAGCCTTCAGTTCCAGGGAGTGTACGGTTTCAGTGAATTGAACGCCGGAATAGTGGGCGAGAGCCACAAATTTCACGCCGTGTACGGTGTCTCGCATGACGTGAATAATGGCGGAGTGTACGGTACCAACGATGCCAATGGCTTCGGCGTGATTGGGGTCAGCGCGGACGGCACAGGAGTAAAGGGGGACAGCGCCAACGGGTTTGCGATGTCCGCGGCCGGAAACGTAACGCAAAATCGCGACAAAGGTGGCTGGGTAAAAGCCATGGCATACGTAGGGAGTGGTGGTGGAATTTTTCGCTGTTTCAATTCATTTATCGCCGGCAGCGCGGCCTCCGCTCCCCCCTGCGGGTTCACCGCGACTAGCTCGACGAATGGAGTGTTTAGAGTCAATTTCGGATTTCCCGTCAATGATCGTTTTATCTCTCTCACTCCTCACTATGGTCCCGGTAATGCCGCTCCCAACAATATGGGCGCAAATTTCGTTTTCCCCGACGCTGATGTCAATGCGGTTGATGTCGTCACGTACGACGCAAATGATGGGGATGACTCATATGGCGTAAGTTTCATGATCTTTGTGTACTGAACTTTTGCATGGGCATTCTGTCCGACGATACCTATGAGGGCATTGATTCTCCGGCACCGTAGAGGGTAACGCTTAAATTGGCGGGGCTGGCACTGGCCGCTGCACATGTGCAAGGATTTTCACTACGTCCGCAAGGAACTTCTACCGTGATTTTGCCCATTGACTCCCCGGAAATCTCAATATATCTTCCGCCACGCACTAGGTTTCTTTCTGAGGATACTGGACCAAGGGAAGAACTGTTGCGGTGAACCATGCTCGAGGTCGCACGCAGGCCGCGGCGGATTCTGGTGGTTTTATGCTGGGTAATCTTTGGCTTGGGAATCGTCGTTCAGGCCATGGCACCACGACTGAAAGTCAAAAACAACGTCTTTGTAATTCCCCCGTCGCTGCTCGCCTCAGGAAAACCCATCGATCCCGCCGCTCTCGTCGCGCATGAACGACGAATGCAGTTGCTCTCGGTTTTGTTGACCTTAGGCGGCGCAGTCGGACTCGGCATTTGCTATCGCCGTGTCCTTATAAGGCATGTTCAATATGTGTTAACCAAATCGCCCACACGCAGCACAATTCGCCTTTGAACAAGACCATCTTCAAGGCCTTTATAGAGAGGACGAACAAATGAATAGTCACAGTGCAGTTTCTCGTATGGTAAGCCTGCTCCTGTCTGTAGTAGTTGTTACCTTGACCCTTGCAATCGTGGTGCCCGGGATACACGCGTATACTACCGTGGCCAACGCGGCCGTTCTCACTTATAACCTCGCCCCTAACACCGATAGTGCGGCCATCACACCCGCAA
Source organism: Terriglobales bacterium (assembly GCA_035651655.1). Taxonomy (NCBI): domain Bacteria; kingdom Pseudomonadati; phylum Acidobacteriota; class Terriglobia; order Terriglobales; species Terriglobales bacterium. The sequence goes on along the minus strand of DASRFG010000023.1, from coordinate 546,613 downwards.
CGAGCCGGCCGGTGCTAGTTATGGGCGTTTGCAACACCTCTGGCGTTCGAGGTGTGGGCCAAGTCAGCATGATACATGTTCCGGCTTCATTCCTAGAATGGACGGGGCTGGAATCGACGTTGAAATCTACGATTACCCAGGGCTTCAGCGGCGTTGCTGGCACCCATATCCTCTACATTGATTTTGGTCACGTGGTTGATATCAGGGTGGCCAGTCCCGACACTTTCGTAGTCCACAATGGGGCGGGTGGGAACCGAGATGGGAACGTCACCCTTATCTGGTGAACTCCGCACTATCTGCGCAGCATCGTGCCCGAGGCCGACCTTCGCCGGTACTGGGTGATCCCGACTAGCTCCACCAAATTCGCCCGGTCCACCACGTCGAAGCCGGCTTGGCAGGACGAAAACAGCAACTCGCGATCTTAAATTTTCTCTTCCGTGCTGCCTAAATGGCCTATTATCGCCGGGCCTGCCAACACGCCCGCTACGGCATGCCTCTAATACCTTACGTGGAGGTGGCTTATTTCCGCTCTGGTTATGGCTGTTGCGATTACCTGGGTGGCTGCAGCTCTGGCAGCGATACGAGAAGCGCGCCAAACAGGCCGTCGGCCGTTCGGTTGCTGCTAGTGGTTAAGCAAAGTAGCCGTTGCCGAAAGACAACGCTGTTGACTCCAGATGCAACCCGTTTTTGGCAGTGGCACATCCCACCCGCAACTACCACAGGGACCAAATCCCCAGCATGAATTCCATGGAGTCCTCCAAACTCGGGTTAGTCCTGCTGGTTGACGATGACGCAGGTATTCTTTTCACCTTTAAACTTATTTTAGAGGAAGAGGGATACCTGGTGACTGCAGTCGGCAGAGGCGCAGCGGCTCGCAAGCTGCTCAAAGAGCACAGCTACGATGCCGCAGTCATTGATTTGAATCTGGAGCGCGAGGGTCTCGGACTGGAACTCGCCCAGGAGGCGAAAAGCCTCCCCATCCCGCCAGCCGTGGTGCTCTACACCGGCTACCCATCAATTGAGCAGTTACGAGCTGCCCTTGCCCTGAAGGTAGACTATCTTGCGTTGAAACCGGTAGATGTTGATGAAATGAAGGCCGCCCTCTTTCGGCTGGTAGCGCGCCGCGCCAACAACCTGGCGATGGCAGCTTCTTGAGCTGCTCAGGAATCTAATGTAAGGTATGCTGCTGGTTCAGAGTCACCCCGCCATGGCATTGGCCGATAAGCCCTCAGTCCTGATCGTTGACGATGAAGTCAACATTGCTCGCACGCTGAGCATGGTGTTCCAGGACGAAGGATATACTGTCACCACCGCGCACAGCAGCTCCGAGGCGCTGGAATTACTCCAGGATGGTCACAAATTCGACGCCGTGGTTACCGACCTTAATATGGAGAAACCGGATATAGGGTTGGATGTGGCGCGCGCTGCCAAGGGTCTAAGTCCGGCTCCGGTTACCGTGATCTGTACTGGCTACGCCAGCACTTCGAATTCGAGAGTCGCGCTGCAAATCCACGTGGATTATCTGGCTACCAAGCCGGTCAACCTTGAGGAATTAGTCCCGGCGGTGAATCGGCTCCTGGCCCGCAAACGCGAAACGGGGGTGCGACTTTGAATCCGGCGGGAGCTAAACCGAGCAAAATGGCCCTGATCGTTCACTCGGACCTCACTGCATTGTCGGGGATGCAGTCGGCACTGGCTGCCCAGGGTTACGTCTGCGTTGTAGCGCGCGATCTACCAACAGCATTAATGGCCATCACCCAGCATTACTTCGAGCTAGCAATCGTTTCGTCGCGTTTAGGCGAAGGTGGGGATGGCTGGCCGCTGGCCGGAGTGGTGCATCTGGTCTTCCCACGCGCTTTCGTAGCTGTGCTAACCCCTGGCGAACCAGATGTGCTTACCTTCCAGGCGGCCATCAACAATGGCATCACCCAGGTCTACCAACAATCCAATACTCCCTCTGAACTAGTGAAAGCGATTGTTGCGGACATATCGCGACCGCAACGAAACACTAGCACCACTTTGCAATAGAAGTTCGACAAGTAAAAGTGCGGTCGGACCGGCCGTGGAATAGGTTCGGCTCGCCGCGTCTGGGGCGAGCCGATCCGAGAAGGCGGTCTTTGAAGCTTAATAAAGTTTGAAGGTCTATGTGCCTAGAGTGCTGGCGACCTGAGAGAAGACAGTGTTCGATTTGGTGCCGATCAACTGAATGGTACCGATCACGATTACCAGGATCACAGCCAACATCACAGCATACTCGGCGATGTCCTGCCCGCTCTCATCGGACCACATCCTGCGGATAAGTTCGTTCATCTACCACTCCTTGCCTGAAAGTCTGCTAACCGTCATCGAACGAGCGTTAAATGCCGGCTAGGAGGTGAGTTTGCGCATTTTCCCATGAGGGTATAGGCAAGTCAAACAGAGATCCTACCTCGCCTCGAGGGTGCGATCACCCTCGTAGATTTGCAAGTTCGTGGCCACCTCTGGCTGCAGCTTTTGCTGGATCATTGCCGTGAATAGCCATGTCAGCGCACCTTAAATATAAGTAAACAGTATGTTTAACCGGAGGGGGTGACCGGAGAATCGATCAGTTTTCTGCAGGGACTCGATCTAATCTCGGCGAATGTGCAAAAGATTTCTCTTTTCGAGGGAAAGCAAAAGGCCCGCAAATGCGGGCCTTGGATCTTTTAGGAAGCGCCAACTAGCGGTTCAAGACGTGAGCGGCATTTCGCTCTGCCACTACGTGTTTGGCATTGTCGGCAAGTTGCTTTGCTTGGGGGAGAAGATCCAGTCCCTTAACCACTTCAGGATCGCTTTCAGCGCGGACTTTTAGCCCTTCTTCCTGACCAAAAGCGTCAATAAAGATTTCGCTCTTGATGTTGGAGCGCACCCAATCGTGGTTCTCTGTCAGTTCGGCCTCGGTGAAGGCCACGTGTTCTTGCTCGAGGAACCGGCGGAAGTCCTGCAGCACCTGGTCATCCACCTCAAAACTCTTGGTGGGATGATGAGTCAAGGTGTAGTGCTTGGCGAAGTTGAAAAATGCATAATGTTGCAACAGCGTGTCTTGGAACCGATTGCCTTTCAACGGTGGAATCTTAACGTCTGGCGCAATTCCACCCCCGCCGTAAACTGTGCGGCCGCTATCGGTCAGCTTGACCTCGTGGCTGGAATTGGGTTCCTCATTCTCACGATTGTAGTAATAGTCGTACAGGGAGACACCGTTGTATTCGCGCTGAATGAGGCGTCCACTAGGCGTGTAGTACTTTGCGGTAGTGAGCGCCAGACCGGTGTTCTCGGAAAGCGGATAAACCGTTTGCACCAGGCCCTTGCCAAACGTAGTTTGGCCGGCAATCAAACCTCGATCATGGTCCTGGATTGCGCCGGCAACGATTTCTGCCGCCGAGGCGGTTCCGCGGTTCACCAGTACTACCAGGGGGTAATCCTTGCCTGCATTACCGTGAGTGGCGCGATAGACCTTCTCCGGGCTGGAGCGTCCGCGATGCGAAACGATCACCTGGCCCTTGCGCAGGAACTTGTCTGCGACGCCAACCCCTTCGCTCAACAGTCCGCCGGGATTCTGACGCAAATCAAGCACTAAGCCTTTAAGATCGCCGAATTCGTCTAATGCCTGCGCAACTTCGTGCTCCGTAGTTTCCTGGAAACCAGAAACGTGCATGTACCCGATCCCGGGGCGAATCAGGAAGTGCAAATCAACGCTGTACCGCGGAATCTCATCCCGCACGATGGAAAAGTCGAGCGGCTTGTCGCTGCCTTCCCGTAGAACGGTAATGTGCACCGTCGTGCCTTTGGGTCCTTTGAGCATTTCGGCGACATCGGTGGTGCTCAGGTTGTCCGTGGGCTTGCCGTCAACCGCAATGATCACGTCTCCCGGGTGAATGCCGGCGCGGTAAGCAGGTGTCCCCACAAATGGGGCGATGACGATTACTTTGTTGTTTCGCGGGCCTACCGTCATTCCTACGCCGTAGTATTTGCCACGCTGCTCCTCGCGCAGAAGAGAGTAGGACTTGGGATCAAAGAAGTTGGAATGGGGATCCAGGGCGTGAAGCATGCCCGGAATGGCGCCATTGTAGATCGCCTTATCGGCATTGACTGGCTCAGCGTAATTCTGCTCCACCACGTCATACACGTCGCTAAACGCGCGCAAGCCATCGCGCATGTCACCGTCGCTGCCGGAGGTAGCGGTTCCAACCTTTTGGCCGAAGAGAACGCCCAGAAAACCGCAGGCAATGAGAATAAGCGTGATCAGGAACAAAGACCGGCGAGCGCCACGTACCATCTTGAAATCCTTTAGCTTGGGGATGGATTAGTGCGACTTGGTTAGGCAGACCAAGTCGAAACTTAATCGCAGTATACCATGCTGCCACAAGGCCGAAATCCGCAAACCGTGACCCTTAAAGACGTTATCAGCCGGGTACCTACGCCCAAGTTCTACAACTACTTAAGATGCGCTAGCGCCCATGCAGGCCACAAAATTTGGAGCGCGCGGAAGGGGTGGAGGGACCGAGGCTCCGAGCCAATTTTGAACTTACTCGGTGCTGGAACCTCGGAACTACCAACTTAGAACTGGTAAAATCTTCGCTTATGAACCTCGGTCTTTCCGAAATGATCTTCATTTTCGTGCTGGCGCTGATCATTTTCGGTCCTAAAAAGATGCCGGAGATTGGACGACAGATTGGCCGCGCCCTGGCCGAGTTCAAGCGTGCCAGCAACGAGTTCAAGGCGCAGATTGAAACCGAAATCAACAACCTGGAAGTTGAAACCAACCTCCATTCCACCTCTCCCGTAGAACCTCCACCGGGAACGGTGGCCAGCGGGGATGGCTTGGCTCACGTTGAATCCGTTCCCGAGCCGGAAATAATGCCACCCGTCAAGGCCCCAGATGCCTGATTCAGACGTATCGCCTCTGTCTGGACGTTTCCAAAACGAGGAGATGTCCAGCATGAGCTTCCTCGAGCATTTGGAGGAGCTGCGAAAGCGCATCATTTACTCGTTGCTCGGCGTGGCCGTGGGCTTCTTCGCCTGCTTTTGGTATGCGGACCGTATTCTGGCGCTTATGCAGCGGCCCATCATGCTGGCGCTCGAGCGCAATCACCTTCCCGATAAGCTCGTTTATTTAAATCCTACAGACACCTTTAACATTCACATCAAGGTCGGATTGCTGGCGGGATTGTTTGTTGCGTCGCCCTACGTGCTTTACCAGGTATGGATGTTCATATCGCCGGGGTTATACCGAAACGAAAAGCGATACGTCATGCCCTTCATGTTTTCAACGATTTTTTTATTCGTGGCGGGTGGCTATTTTGGGTACGAAATTGTGTATCCGCAGGCGCTGAATTTTCTGATCGGCTACGACAAACAGTTCCAGCCCATGATAACGATCAGCGAATACACCGACCTTTTTTTAACCATCATCATTGGCTTGGGCGCTATCTTCGAGATGCCGATCATGGTGTTCTTTCTGTCGCTGATGGGCATGGTCACTGCCGGTTGGATGTGGCGCAACCTGCGCTATTCAATCCTGGTGATATTCATCATCGCCGCGATTCTGACGCCCACGACTGACATTCTCAACATGTGCATCTTTGCCGCGCCGATGGTCGGGTTGTATGTCCTCAGCATCGCCGTGGCCTGGCTGGTCCATCCCACTCGCAGGCGTGCGCGCCGTGAAGCAGCGGCGAAGCCATGATCGGTTATAAGACTTCCGCAAACTTCCGGCAGCTGGGCATTTTCGTCCTGCTCCTGATTTCAATGGCCTGCAAATCCCAGTCACAACTCCAAACTCCGGCAACGTCTAGGTTGGACGTCAAAGAGCCAGGTGCACCCGAAACCAAGGCGGCTCCCCAGGTTAACCCTGAAAAGGCCATGCAGTACACCCGCCAGGTGGTGGAATTCGGCCCGCGATATCTCGGCAGTGCCGGGCATAAAAAAACAGAAGAGTTCCTGCGGTCACATCTGAAGTTAGACAATTTGGAAGAAGATGCATTCACCGATTCCACGCCCGCCGGCAATTTCCCGATGCGCAACTTCATTGCGAAGTTTCCGGGTACGGAGGAGGGCATCATCGTAATCGCTGGCCATTACGACACCCTTTACTCCAAAAAGAATTTCGTCGGCGCGAATGATGGCGGCTCCAGCACCGGCCTGCTGCTGGCGATTGCAGACCAGTTGCGCTCTCCCCAGAAACGGGACGGCAGAAGCGTCTGGCTGGTGTGGTTCGATGGCGAAGAAGCCATCAAGGAATGGTCAGACACGGACAGCACCTACGGCAGCCGCCATCTTGCTGAGAAATGGAAAAAGGACGGCACGGCATCCCGGATCAAAGGCTTTTTGCTGGCTGACATGGTTGGCGATAAGGACCTGAATATTGATCGCGACCAGAACTCCACTCCATGGTTGGAAGACTTGGTTTACAAAGCAGCTACCGAACTGGGATATCAATCCCACTTCTTTGGCCGTGCCAACGCAGTCACCGATGATCACCAGCCTTTTGCCCGTATTGGTGTGCCCGTCGCCGATCTAATCGATTTCGACTACGGATACGGAAATGTCTACTGGCACTCCAACGAGGACACGCTGGATAAGTTAAGCCCGCAGAGTTTGGGAATCGTGGGCGACGTGATCTTGAAGACTGTGCGGCTTTTAGATCTGCGCAAGTAGCGTGCTGCAGAGCTCAGATGGCAGACTGGGCGCTGGAGGCGCGCTGAACTGGTGATACCAGCTTCTTCTGCACCGCTTGAATCGGAAGAAAAACGCCGAAGCAGCTCCCGCTATTACCCGGCTGGGTGCGGCTATGAACCCGGATGCTTCCACCCTGCTTGCGCACGATGCCATGCGTGACCCACAGTCCGAGCCCCGTCCCCTTGTCAGCCTTGGTAGTGAAAAATGGCTCAAAGATTGAGTCTCGATGTTCGGGTTTTATTCCCGTGCCGGTATCGGCAATCGTGATACGCACTGCCGGAGTACCGAAACGGTCCCACAAGTTTGAGGCGCTGACACGCACGCGAATCCGGCCACCGTTGGGAATGGCTTCCACGGCATTGGTAATCAGGTTGGAGAGTACCTGTCTTAGTTCGCCGGAATAGGCTTCTATTTCTCCGCCGAATCTGTAGTCGGTTTCAACGGTAATGTTGCGCTCCTGGATGTTGCCGGAGTAAAGAGAAAGCAGATCGTTCATCATCTGGGAGACCCGCAGCGCAACCGGAGAACTTGATTCCCGATAGAAGGCCAGCATCTGCTTTACTATGTGGCCCATTCGCATCATCTCCTGCTGGGCCACTTCCACCATGCCGCGAGAGGTGGGATCAAGCGTCTTTGCTTGCAGCAGGAAAAGCAGATTTATAACCGCCGATATCGGATTATTGATCTCGTGTGCAATGGCCGCCGCTAGTCTGCCCGTCGCGGCCAGTTTCTCGTTCACCATCAGCGAGCGCTCGGCGCGCTTTAAGGCGGTAATGTCTCTGAAGGTGGCCACCGCTCCCACCACATCTCCATTTGTAGCCCGGATCGGCGCCGTGCCCAGCAGGACGACCTTCTCCGCACCGGCCTTGGTCTTTACCGCGAACTCGACGTTGTCCACTGCCTCGCCGGTGTCGAGTGAACGAAACATGGCCACGCGTGCTGGGCTCTCAGGTGCGGATGCGAGCACGTCTGCTCCGCAATCGAAATGCAGATTGGGCGAGACCCCAGCTAAGCTGGCGGCTTCACTATTAGCCAGCGTAACGCGCCCAGTCTCCGCTTCCACGGCTACCACTCCCATGGGCATGGTCTCAATCAGCGTCTCCAGAGTTCCCACCGCGCGATCGAGTTTCTGATTGGTGCTGCGCAGGGCCACTTGCGAAAAATGCAAGCCCGCCAAGCCCCAACACGCGAGCAAGGCAGTTGCCGCGAAGATAGTGAAACGGATGAACTCTTCCGTGCTCTGAAAAGCGCTTCTCGGGGTAGCAGGAATCAGCAGGTAAAAGAGTCCCAGCCCTGCAAGACAGGTGATCAGCATGCCGGACTTCCAACCGCCGTACCAGCCCGCGACCATAGCAGCCCCTAAGTACAGGAAGAACAAGGGCTGGATTTGCTGGTCAGGCATGAACGCAGCCAGCAGGAGTGCGGCCGTGGTCAGAAGGACAACTACGAGGTAGCGGATGATCTTGGTAATTTTCCGCCGGCGCGAAGGGGGCATTCTTCTAACTCTTCTTTGGGGAAAACCAGAAACGTGTCGTCAAGCGTAACATGAACAGCAGCTTAGCCGTCAATGGTAAAGATTGTTGAAGGAAATATTCTTCGAACGAAAGCTTATTTCTGGCCGGTTCGGGGATAGCTCTGGGCTTCTGGATGCGGCAACTGTTCAGGCCAGCAGCTCTCGAAAATCCTTGTCAAATTTTGCCTCGAGAGCCAAAATGGGAACAAGCGAGGCGCGCCATGAGGCAAGAGACAAAGAATCCCCCGTATCAAACTCCTGATGTGATTCTGACGCAACTACGTCGCCAGATGCGATTGCACCCGCCCACCAGGATCGAGGCGCAGGTTCCGAAGGCGAAGACTACATCTGCGACTGCTACCTCTCCCAAGCCGCACGCTGCCTGAAGCCAAGTCCGAATCGGCAGGGACACGAAAATTCAGGCGGCTTCCTTGCGCCCCGGCTGTTGTGGGCGATGGGGAGACACGTACACTTCGCCGTTGCGTATTTCAATTGGGTAGATTTCAATCTTTTTCTTAGCGGGACCTGCCACTACTCTCCCGGTCTTGATGTCAAATTGCGAGCCGTGCCACGGACACTGCACGGTGCAGCCCACCAGGGCGCCATCGGAGAGCGGGCCACCCTTGTGCGTGCAATGGTCTTCGAATCCAAAAACCCCGTCACTGCACCGGCCCACCACCACCCGCAGGTCCCCAACCCGTGCCAGCATCATCTGACCATCGGAAAGCTCACCCTGATTGCACACCGGCTGGTCCCAACCGCGGAGCGTCCGTTCTTTCAGCGCTCCAGCATTCGCGTAGAGATGGTCCACGCCAATCTGATTACGATATACGAGAGTTCCGCCCAGCCAACCGGAAGCTCCCAGCAGAATCACGCCGAGCCCGGACAGCAAGAGGGAAGAATTCGGCGGCATCGCGGCCGGACCGCCCCGGATAGCTGCTACCGTGATGAACACGGCCAGGGCCAGGACATTCAATCCGCCGTGCAAGTAGCCACGAGTTTTGGCGCTGGACCGCGGTGGCACAACCGTAAATAAATCAATCACCCCAGGAACCGCCGCTAATGCCGCCCCGATGCAGCCACCAATGATTGCGTAAAAGCCGGCTGCTGCGAAGGAAGCGTCAACTCGCGTGACCGCAAGGATGTCGAAAACGAAACTGGCCACCCACAGCCCTATAGGAAGGCTAACCAACATGGGATGAATCGGGTGGGATCGAATTTGAGCACGTGATCGCATGAAAATCTCCGGATTCCAGATCAGTGTTGCCGCTCCCTAACATAGACGCGTGTGCTCGACGGTGTGCCGTCCCAGGTGGGAATTTTTCTCTATCGCCCGCGATAGGCAGGATCGCTCCGGCTCCTCTAGTATTCTGGTGCCCGCCGCATCGGACAAAATTGCGGCTAGATGGGGACCATTGAATAACCTGCTCTTTTGGGTCCTGTTCAACCTCTTTGTGGTGGTGATGCTGGGCCTTGATCTGGGGGTCTTCCACCGCCGGGCCCATACCATTCGCTTTCGCGAGGCGTTTGCCTGGAGCGCCGTCTGGATGGCGCTGGCGGCGTGTTTCGCCGTGCTGGTCTATTTTTGGCATGGCCGAACATCGAGCCTGGAATTCATTACCGGCTACATCATCGAGCAGTCGCTAAGTGTGGATAACCTGTTTATCTTCCTGCTGATATTCCGCTATTTCCATGTTCCCGGTCCGCAGCAGCATCGGGTGCTCTTCTGGGGAATTATCGGAGCGCTGATCATGCGCGCCGTTTTCATACTGGTGGGCGTGAGCCTGATCCAGCGGTTCCAGTGGATCATCTACGTTTTTGGGGCATTCCTGGTGTTTACCGGGATCCGGCTTTTCCGGCAAAAAGAAATGGAAATCCATCCCGAAGGCAATCCGGTGGTGCGCGCAGTCCGCCGCTGGTTGCCAGTCACTAAGGAGTCGCCCGAGGGAAGATTCTTTGTCCGCCGCCATGGGCTGTATGTCACGCCCCTATTTTTGGTCTTGGTGGTAGTAGAGACGACTGACCTGATCTTTGCGGTTGACTCCATTCCCGCGGTGCTGGCCGTCACCCGTGACCCCTTTATCGTCTACACCTCCAACGCCTTTGCAATCCTCGGGCTGCGGTCGCTTTACTTTGCTTTGGCAGGAATGATGGAAGCTTTCCATTACTTACATTACGGTCTGGCAGTAATTCTTGTGTTCATTGGGGGAAAGATGCTGGTATCGCATCATTACCCCCTTTCGACAGAACTCGCCTTGGGGGTGGTAGCCGGTGTTCTGGCGCTTTCGATTGCCGCATCGCTCCTGTTCCCGCAGCATCGCAAAAAAGCCGAGTAGGAAACTCGGATACCATCTTTGTACTATCATGGTGGCGTGCCGGTTGTTCATCTCCCCATTCCTCCGCATCCTTATGATGCCTTGATCGAACCAGGTCTCCTGGGACGGTCAGGCGCACTGCTCCGTGAACTGTTCCCGGAGCGCACCCGCTTCTTTGTGATTACCGTTCCGGCGGTGCGCAAAGCCTGGGGGCCGGCCCTGATGTCCTCTCTCGCCAATGCCGGCCTGGAAGCGCAATTGCTCGAAATGCCCGACGGTGACAGCAGTAAAAGCATGCCGACGGTAGAACGGCTCGCCCGCAAGCTCATCCGGTTGGGTGCGGATCGAGGCTCCGTGCTCGTGGCTTTCGGTGGCGGAGTGGTGGGCGACCTGGTTGGATTTTTGGCTTCCATTTACATGCGCGGCATTGATTACGTGCAGGTACCCACCACCCTTCTGGCACAGGTAGATGCTTCGATTGGCGGAAAGACTGGAGTCAACCTGCGCGACGGCAAGAACCTGTTGGGACGGTTTCACCATCCGCGAGTGGTGCTCATTGATCCGCAGACGCTATCCACATTACCCGATCGTGAATTTCGGTCCGGCCTTTACGAGTCGCTGAAGTGCGGTGTGATTGGCATTCCTGAAGTTTTTCAACGTTTCGAAGACAATCGCGATCCTATCCTGCAACGCGATCTAAGTGCGCTGGAATGGTTAATCACCGAATCGGTAAAGTTCAAGGCTGCCGTGGTCACGGCTGATGAAAAGGAGACCGACCTGCGCCGCGTACTTAACTTTGGACACACCATCGGCCATGCCCTGGAAGCCGAGACCAGCTACAAGCAATTTCTCCACGGGGAAGCAGTAGCGTGGGGCATGGTAGCGGCTGCAATGATCGCTGCTGCACTGCAGAAGACCGACTCGGACACCGCTCGGCGCATCATTTCTACAGTGATCGCCTTGGCACCTTTGCCGCGCGTTGACCTGCGCGGAAAGCGCGTCTTCCGCCGTCTGAAGTCGGACAAGAAAACCAGCAACGGGGTGGTGCACTTCGTACTGCCGCGCACCATTGGATCCGCTGAGATCGTGCCAGACATTCCAGACAGTGCCGTCATCCAGGCAATTGAAGAGCTACGGTACCTCTCGCAAGCCTGATCCTGTAATGCAAGTCCGTGATCGGAACCTCTCGAATAAGACTGGCAAGGCGGCCGAACCTCGCTTCCCTGTGGGTGCGGCTCCACAGGGAGCAACAGACCCAGAAGCGGCTGCCCGCGCCGTGCGCGAGATGTTCACCTCGATTGCGCCACGCTATGACCTGCTGAACCATCTGCTCTCGTTCAACATCGATCGTTTGTGGTGGAGACGCGCCGCAGGAACTTTTTCGCATCTTCTCAATCGAGAAGGTGTGCGTGTGTTGGACCTCTGCTGCGGCACTGGGGACATGACCTTTGCCCTACATCGGCAGGCGGCTCGTAAACAGATCGGTAAGTTGACGCCAACCCTGGTGGGGGCGGACTTTTCGCACGCCATGCTCGTGCGCGCACGAGAGAAGTCTGGAGGAAACGATTTGCGTTGGATCGAAGCCGATGCGCTCCAGCTACCCATTCCAGACAGCAGCTTTGATTTGGTCACCAGCGCGTTCGGATTCCGCAATCTGAATAATTACGATGCCGGGCTGTCGGAGATCCTTCGCATACTGCGTCCCGGCGGCGAAGTGGGAATCCTTGATTTCGGCGAACCGCGCGGTCTTTTCGGAACCCTTTATCGCGCCTATTTTCGCCATGTGCTGCCCACGATTGGAACCCTGGTCTCTGGCGTCAAAGGGCCCTATTCCTATCTGCCCGCATCGGTAGAGCGTTTCCCATCACCTGACGAGATGCTAGAACGCATGCATCAGGCCGGATTCGATTCGGTGACCTGGACGCCATACACGTTGGGCGTTGCCGGACTCTATAGAGGAAAGAAAGACGCCTAGCCCGCTGCGGTGTGCTCCACGGTTTGTTCCTTGGGCGCAACGGCACGGAAACTATCCGCGAAGGCCTCTTTAACCGTGTATCGGATTACGTTTTCGTAATCCTCGCCAAGGAAAGCCCGTAGTCGAGAAGTATCCATGATGTAGGTTCCGGTCATATAAGGCGCGGCTTCGGGTGGAATCCCAGATATGCCGAGCTTCCACAGTAAGGCCAGAACACTTCTAAACAGGAGCTTTCCCGGAACGCGCACAAGCTGGTTGCCGGAGATTTGCACGCATTGGCCGAAGGTTAAAGGCTCGCCGCGTCCTGCAACATTCAAAATTGTGAGTTGCGGATCTTCTTCCCGGCGGCGCAGCAGATAAGCGATCAGGCGCGCAACAACGTCCACATGCACAAATTGAATGCGATTGTCCAAGTATCGGCGGCCCATGGGCAGAAGGCTGGGGAGGTGCTTATCTTCAGCCCGCATCGTCTGCGCACGTTGGCTCATGCCACTGGGGGTGCCGCGAAAGGCGCCCATCAGGTAATTCTGCACGCTCGCCCCCGCGTAGATGTGCGGCCGCAGAATGTAGCTTCTGCATTTTGATATTTCCATTGCCCGCAGCTGCGCCACTAAATCCGATTCGCGTTTGTGAATTGCATAGGGCAGAGTGTGTCCACGCAAGGGTTGGTCTTCTGTCACCGCAAGCGGCAGGTCGGACCCATAGGCGGAGACACTGCTGGGAAAAATAAATTTGCGGATCGCTCCCCCAACGCGGTTCACCTCAGTGATTGCTTCCATCACCCGGGCTGTGCCGGCCACATTGATGTGCCACATGCGGTCTTTGTCCAGCACGCCAGTGCGTACCGGATCAATTACAAACGCCAGATGTACGACGGCATAGGGGTCGCTTTGCCGCAGCAGCCGCATCAAGGTGTAGGACGCAGTCTCGTCACCCAGGTCAACGGCTTCAAATTGGGACAGTTTGTCTGAAGAAGGCGGTGCTAGATCCACACCGATCACGTCGAAATCCGCCAGTTGCGAGAGGACACGCGTGCCGAGATTGCCAGAAACACCGGTAATCAGGACACGCTGTTTCCCCTCGGACATTTACTCCTGACTCGGAGGCGGTGCGGGGGGAGCGCTTGGTTGTCCTGGTTGTGCGCGCGGGGCACGCATTGACGGTCCTGCCGCCGGGGCTGCTTCACCGAAATAGGACTGATTGAGCTCAGTCTTGACGGAGTTGATCAGCGTCTCCATTGACTGCTGCATGCGTTGGGACTGAAGTTGCTGGTGGATTTCTTGCTTGGCTTCGCTGAGCGGTACGGCGCTCTTGGAAATTACCTTGTAAACATAGAATCCACCTGGATCGGAAAGCAGCTCTGAAACCTGGCCTACACTCAGATCGAATACCTTTTGGTGAGTCTCAGGCAGGTTCGCGCGCGTTACCTTGCCCAGCTTCACATTGGGTGATGCAGACTTGAGTCCCGAAACTTCAAACGCTTCTTTCTGCAGGGCTTCAAAATCCCCGTTGGCAGCGGCGGCGGTGTGGATCTTCTCCGCTTCCGCTTTCATCGCGGCTTCATCGGCGGCGTTATCAGTCTTGGCTGGGGTCGCCGTGCTCGATTCGAGAGCCTTTGGATCTGCTGTGCTGGGCTCAGCATGTTGTTTAGTGTTGGGGATGAAGATGCGCATCAGCTCCACCTGCTCATAGTTGGAGGCGTGATCTTTGTAGTACTTTTCCACGTCCGCATCAGAAATGTCGCCAGCTTTTTCCTGCATGTGCCGGCTGAAGTCCTGCGCCAGCAGTTGAAGGGTCGCGAATTTTTGCATTTGCAGAAAGCGAGGATCTTTATCGAGGCCCATCTCTCGCGCTTTATCGGCAAACACCAGAAGCCGAGGATAAGCTTCAGCGAGTTGTCGCTTCACTGCCGGCGTCATATTGGGATTGAGCGCGTCGGCAAGTTTTTCAAACTGAGCTTTCCGAATCAGCGTCTTGCATCCCGCGCTGGAGGGGGTATCGCTAGTTTTGGCGGCGGAATTCTTGGTGGTTGCTGCGGGCTCCCCGGTGGCTTCCTTTTCGCAAAGTCCTTGCACAGTAATTACCACTGCATCGGGCGGCAGACTAGAAGCGGCGGCCCCTGCCTTGGGTGCTGCCTTCGGCTGGGCGGCTGGTGTGTGGGGAAGCCTGCCGTGCTGGACATGGTTCTGCGAGGGAGATTGGCTCGCGGACGGGGCGTTTTGCCCGAGAGCCAGAGTTGAAAGTAAAAACAGTAGCAACCAGCGACTACACATAGGTGAACTGCCTCCAGTATGGGTAATCTGAAATCCTAGCATACCCGCTCTGTGCGCGGCGGCTCGCTGTTTTCGCGAGAGCCTGCCCGTTCGCTGACCTGCGGTGGTTGGCTGAGTGCCGGGAAACGGCGATAATCGGGTGGTAGGGCCACGGTCTAACTCATGGCAGATCAAGCGGTCTTCGCCGCGGGACCAATGCAGGCTGAGAAGCGTGCAGTGGCAGGCCATTCCGTTATCGCCGCAATCTTCATCACTGCCTTGAAGATCGTCGTTGGCATCTCCACCGGCAGCTTGGGCATTCTGTCCGAAGCCGCCCATTCCGGTCTCGACCTCATTGCTGCAGTTATCACCCTGTTTTCGGTTCGCGTGTCAGATAAGCCGGCAGATGCCGAGCACCAATATGGTCATGGGAAGGTAGAGAACTTTTCAGCTTTCCTCGAGACTGGTCTTTTGCTGTTGACTTGTTTCTGGATCATTTACGAGGCCATTCTTCGCCTGTTTTATCGTCGCGTCGAGATTGAATCCACCCCAGTTGCGTTCCTGGTTCTGTTTCTTTCCATGGGGGTTGATTTCTGGCGTTCGCGGGCCCTTGCCAAGATCGCCAATAAGTATGACAGCCAGGCGCTTGAAGCTGATGCGCTTCACTTCAGTACGGATATCTGGTCAACCGGGGTGGTGGTGATCGGCCTGGTACTGGTGTGGCTGGGCAGGCAGTTCCATGTGGGCTGGCTGCGCGACGCCGATCCTGTGGCGGCGCTTTTTGTCGCGGGCGTGATTGTGTACGTCAGTTCAAGGCTCGCGCGTAAAACGATTGACGCATTGCTCGATGCTGCTCCACCGGGAATACGCTCCCGAATCATTGACGAAGTCAGAAAGCTGGAAGGCATTCTGGAGCTCGACCGCGTACGTATACGGCGCGCGGGGAACCGCTATTTCGCGGATGTGTCGGTGGGGCTGCGGCGCAACCTGACATTCCAGAAGTCGGAGCAGATGGCGGGCGCCGTTACGGAGGCGGTTCACCGCATCCTCCCTGATGCCGATGTGGTGGTGCACTCCATACCCCAGGCGGACCGAGAAGAAAACATTTTTGATCGCATCCGCGGCGTGGCCACTCGTAACAATTTCAACGTGCACGATGTTAGCGTCCAGGACCTGCACGGACGCTTGCATGTCGAGCAGCACCTGGAGTTGGACGAACACCTCACTTTGTTGCAAGCGCACGATCGAGTGACCCTGCTGGAATCTGAAATTCGTAGCGAGGTGCCGGAAATCTCGTCTATCCTCACCCACATTGAAAGTGAGCCAGGCACGATTGAGCCAGGAGACGAGATCCAGCATGATGCCAGACTGGAGTACCGTTTGCGGAAAGTTGTTCGGGACTTCCCCGAGGTATTGGACGCGCACGACGTGCAGATCAAGCGGGTACGGGAGCGGCTCTATGTCTCCTGCCACGTGACCATGCCGGACAACCTGCCCCTGGCACGCGTGCACGATTTAATTACCGATTTGGAGATCCGGTTTAAGAGAGAGGCCCCCGAGCTCTTTCGAGTGCTCATTCATCCCGAGCCGCAAACTGACAATACACGTTGAAGACAGCTCTAAAGGGGAGAAATGACCGAAGCTTCAGCACTGTGGACAGACAAAGAACGGTTTGTTGGGATTGCCAGCAGCGGGCACGCGCTGGTGGTGGATGCAGCGAGTGACAAGACTGCTTCCAGTCCGATGGAACTGGTGCTTATTGGTTTGTGCGCCTGCACCGCCAGCGATGTGGTCGGCATCCTGCGCAAAAAGCGGGAACCATTTACCCACCTCGAGGTGCGTGCCCAAGCCGAACGCGCCCCGCAGCCACCTTCCGTGTATACCGACATCAAGCTTATCTACCGGGTGGGCGGAAAGGTTTCAGCCAAGTCCATGGAAGATGCGGTCCGCCTCTCTAAGGAAAAATATTGCTCCGTTTCGGCCATGCTTCAGCAAACCGCAAAGGTTACCGTAGTCATCGAGTATGTCTGAACTGCGTGTTTTTCTGTTACGCTGAGGACTCGAAATCTACATGGCCAAATCAATCGTCGTCTTTACCCAGCCTGGTTGACCTCCCTGCCACACGGTAATGGCGTACCTCTCGGAGAGAGGTATTGAATACCAGGAGCGCGACGTCAGCCTTGACCAGAACGCCATTCAGGATTTGGTGCACAAGTATCAGAGCCGCACGACCCCGACGCTCGTCATTGGCGAGGAGGTCATGATCGGATTCGATCCTGAGCGGCTCAATGAGCTGCTTGCCGAGTAAATCCCATCCTCTTCGCGGATATTTCTATATCGCCGCCTGTACTTTCTTCTGGGGTATTTCAGCCGCTCTGGGCCGCGCGGCATTTACCGGACGCCTCGCCGTCCACGCCGGGCATGTCATTGATCCACTCATCCTCGCGCAAACCCGGAGCACGTTCGCCGTTCTGATGCTATTGCCCGCTCTGCTCCTCGTACGTCAGCGAAGCGAGCTGTTGATGCCCAGACGGGACATTGTTCGATGCCTTGTCCTGGGAGTGTTGGGGATCGCGGCCTCGAATTACTTTTATTACCTGGCAATCCAGAAGACGAATGTTGCGACCGCGATCATTCTGCAGTACACGGCGCCAGTATGGGTCCTGCTTTACATGGTTGGGCGGCGGGAGCAGCGGGCCACTCCTCAAAAAATCGCAGCGGTCGGACTGGCAGTGATCGGATGCGCTCTCGCCATCGGCATCATCGGCGGTGGTGGATTCCTGCTCAACCCAGTCGGAATTGGCGCAGCCCTGCTGGCCGCACTCTCATTTTCCTTTTACAACGTGGGTGGGCACCGGTTGCTGGCCGTTTACGACCGCTGGAAGGTGCTGCTCTATGTATTGCTCGGCGCTGCGCTCTCCTGGCTGGTGATCAACCCGCCCTGGAAGATTGTCGCGGCACATTATTCCGGAGGCCAGTGGCTCTTTCTTTTGATTTTCTCCGTCACCTCTGTGCTGTTGCCTTTCCCGCTTTACTTTGCGGGACTGCAGCACCTCGATGCCACGCGTGCTGTGGTCACCAGTTGTCTAGAGCCGGTTTTTTCAATTCTTATTACCGCGATTGCATTAGGTGAACTGGTGCGACCGGTGCAAGCGGTGGGAATCGTTATCGTGCTCCTGGCAACGGTGTTAGTGCAGTTGCCGGAGAAAGGTCGAGAACCGGTTTTGCTCGAGCCAATCGAGTGAGAATCGGTTAAACCGCAGCCGTAAATGGCCGCTGCGACTAGATCTGCTCAAAACCTACGAATACCGGTTCGGGACTCAATTCAATATCGAAGGTCTCGGCAACTCGTTTCTGGATTTCGTTCTTAAGCGCGATGATGTCGGCCGCTGTCGCACCGCCTCGGTTCACGATAGCCAGCGCGTGCTTATGCGAGATGCCTACAGCCCCGCGAGTGTAGCCTTTTGCAAATCCCGAGTGTTCCACGAGCCAGGCGGCTGAGACTTTACGTCGAGCCTCAAGCGCGGGATAACTTGGAACCTCCAATTTCATAGCTGCTGCCCTCTGGGTCAACTCCCGGTATTGATCGCCGCTGAGGACAGGATTTTTGAAGAATGATCCCGCGCTGCGGCAATCTTCGTCGCCGGGAACAATCAGCATGGCTTTGCTGGCGCGAATTTGCCGGACGGCTTCCCGCGTTTCCGCCAGCGTCGGGCGGCCGATGCGGCCGGCGAAGTACTTCTTTAGATCGGCATACTCGATGCGCGGCTCGCCATCGGGAGTAAGCGCGTAGGTCACTCGCAAAATGATGTAACGCCCGCGCTCGCCGGTATTGAAGATGCTGGTCCGATATTCAAAGCCGCACGCCGGCTTGCACAATTCGCGAATCTGGCCGTCTCGCAGGTCCAGCACCTGCACGCTCTCGATGGTTTCGGAAGCCTCCTGTCCATAGGCTCCCACATTTTGAACCGGAGTGCCGCCGATGCTTCCCGGAATCCCGCTCATGCACTCAATACCCGCGCAATTCCGTGCCACGGCGAATGCAACCAGTTTGTCCCATTCTTCTCCTGCGCCGGCTTGGAAAATCACGCGCCCTGCTTGGTCATGTTCTTCGATTCCGGAGATCGCAACCTGTAATACCAGCCCCGGCCAGCCTGAATCCGCGACTACAAGGTTGCTGCCACCGCCCAAGATGAAGAGGGGTAAGTTGCGCGAGCGCGCCAGGTCAACTGCGCTGCCCACATCCGCAGGCGTAGCGGCCTGAGCGAAATATCGCGCCGGGCCTCCCACGCGAAAGGTCGTGAGGGGTGCCAGAGGAACGTTTTCCTGGATGAGCATCGAGTAATGCAATCATACAGCCTGATTTTCTCGGCGCGGTGCAGAGCATTGCAGTTCAAGGCCGCAAGTGTTCATTCCGCTGGTTCCTTTTGCTGCCTGGCAGCGTAGGCTGGCCTCTCCGGGATGGGCGCGTATTACAATGAGTGCACAGACAACGAGGAGACCCAATGTATCCTGAACTGATGGTTGTGCCCATGCGCGAAGAACTGACTCGGCTCGGAATCGAAGAACTGCGGAGCGCCGGTGATGTGGATGATGTGCTGCGTAAGCCCGGTACCACAATGGTTGTGGTGAACTCCATTTGCGGATGCGCTGCAGGCCGGATGCGTCCGGCGGTCCGCATGGCGCTTGCGCACGGGGTTCTGCCGGAGAAAGTGGTCAGCGTTTTCGCCGGTCAGGACAGAGAGGCCACGGAGCGGGCACGCTCCTATTTCGAGGGGTATCCTCCATCTTCACCGTCTATTGGTTTGCTGCAAGATGGGAAGCTGGTTTACATGATGCAGCGCAGCGATATCGAAAGTCGCGAGGCCGAAGATATTGCCGTCGATCTCAGAGCGGCATTTGACAAGTTTTGCGCCAAAGCCGCCTCTTCCCGATCCTAGTTTGTTTTCGGCGACTGTTTGAAGAAGGCCTTGATCACGATGTCGTTCGGCTGGATTCCTACGGGCACCATGTTGTAGAGAGCCCGTTCCGCGCTGATCTTTGAAGTGGCGGGCAGCTTCTTCACCCGGATAATAGCAACGTCGGCCGAGCCGGTATCGATAACCAGGAGAAAATCCTGGTTTGAAGTCAATGCCAAGCCTTCGGGGTGGCTGCCTACCGCAATCGAGTTCTCCACCCGCCCGTTGTCTATGTTGTAAGCTGCCACCGAATCCGATCCGAAATTGCTCTCGTACAGCAGAGAGTTATCCGAAGTGACCACCCCGCGAACCGGATGTGTCCCAATTAAATAGCTCCCACCAACTTCGTTGGGCGTGGTTTCGATGATGGAAATATTTTCCGAATCGAAGTTGCTGACCAGTAACTCGCCGCCATCCGGCTTCAAAGCGAGGTGGACCGGAGTTTTGCCGACATCGAGCAGCGCCAGCACCGCGTTCTTTTTCAAATCAATGGCGGCGACCTGAGCCGCTCCGGAGCAGGCCACGAATGCCTTGCTGGAATCGGGCATTATGGCGATATCGGTGGGCTGTTTGCAGATCGGCAACGTCGCGGTCACTGTTAGCTTCGCGGTGTCAATGAGCGAGACCGAACTGTCCGCTCTATTCGACACGACGACAAGGCTGCCATCCGGCGAGACCCGCGCCAGGCCGGGTGCATTGCCAACCCTAATGTTGGTCAGCTGCTTGCGCTTATCCATGTCAATTACCGAGATATTGCCCGAACCCGAGTTCGCCACATAAGCCCGCCGCCCATCGGCAGAAACGTCGATGAAGTAGGGCGTCCGGTGGACCCCGATGGTCGC
This sequence comes from Terriglobales bacterium, assembly GCA_035651655.1. Taxonomy (NCBI): domain Bacteria; kingdom Pseudomonadati; phylum Acidobacteriota; class Terriglobia; order Terriglobales; species Terriglobales bacterium. The sequence goes on along the minus strand of DASRFG010000023.1, from coordinate 526,062 downwards.
GACTACCACGTTGCGCTCAGCGTCAATCACACTCACGTTGTTGGAATCGCTATTCACCACATAGATTTCGTTCTTTTTGCGGTTCACCGCGAGACCGGTCGGGTTCGTGCCTACCGGAATCGTTTTCAGCACATTGAAGCGGGGATAGGGTCGGGGCGTGAGGTCGAGCACGGTTACGGTATTGCTTTCGCCGTTGCTGATGTAGGCGTATTCGCGGTAAGCCGGATCGTAAGTGGGCAGTGGCGGAGTGCGCAGCTTCCACCACAGCAGGGCAATAATTCCTGCTGCAACCAGGAAGAATACGGCCTTTTTCAAGAGCGAGCGGCGGCCGGTCGCGCTCCGGGTTTGGCCGCGTCGGCACGGGCGGCGGGTACATAGCGCTCAACCACCGTCGCAATTTGCCGGACCTGCTGCATCAGTTCGTCGAACTGATCGGGATAGATTGACTGCATGCCGTCAGAGAGCGCCTTGTCGGGATTATTGTGCACTTCGACCATGAGCCCGTCCGCGCCCACCGCCACCGCGGCCCGGGACATGGGAGTAACCTTGTTTCGCTTTCCAGTGCCGTGGCTGGGATCTACAACGATGGGCAGGTGGCTCAGGCGCTGCACCGCCGGGATCAGGCTCAAGTCCAGTGTATTCCGCGTATGATCGGCGAAGGTCCGCACCCCGCGCTCGCACAGGATCACGTTGTAGTTACCTTCGCTCATCACGTACTCTGCCGCCATTAGGAATTCTTCCAGGGTGGCGGACATACCCCGCTTCAGGAGTACCGGCTTTTTTGCGTGCCCCGCCCGCTTCAGCAAGGAAAAATTCTGCATGTTGCGGGCGCCGATTTGGATCACGTCTGCGTATTTTTCAACCTGGTCAATGGATTCGTTGTCCACCGCTTCCGTAACTATTTTCAGGCCGAAGCGCTCGCGGACCTCGGAAAGAATGCGCAGGCCTTCTTCGCCTAACCCTTGGAACGAATATGGCGAGGTCCGCGGTTTGTACGCGCCGCCGCGAAAAAACTGCGCTCCCGCAGAGTACACTCGCTCCGCCACCGCGAACGCCTGCTCCCGGCTCTCCACCGCGCACGGCCCGGCCATGATGGCCAGAGTACGTCCCCCGATGCTCGCCTCGCTGCCAGGAAAGGTGATGACGGTATTTTCTTCCTTGATGTCGCGGCTGACCAGTTTGTACGGCTTGCTGACCCGAATTAGCTCTTGCACCCCGACCATCTCTTCGATTGTGCCCTGTTCCACTTCGGTTTGGTTGCCGGTGATCCCAATGGCGGTGCGCTGTGCTCCGGGAATGGGGTGCGCTCGATAGCCCAGCTCTTCGATCCTCTTACATACGGCACGGACCTGCTCTTCGGTCGCGTGCGCCTGCATTACTACCAGCATGACTGACCTCGAATGAAACTCTAAGTTTACTGTCCCATGTGTCCCGCTGCAATAAAGCCGGCGGCGAACCCGATGCTAGACTCGAATATTCGTACTACAGTATGGGCAGATCTCTCACCAAACACGATGTCCTGAACCTTCCAGCTCCCAAACGCCCCGTCCATCTCCCGCGCCGCATTGGCATTCACACGTCCATTGCGGGCGGGGTAGAGAACGCCGCCGAGCGCGCGTATCGCCTGGGCTGCAATACCTTTCAGATATTTTCTTCCAGTCCGCGACAGTGGAAGCCCTACCAGCTGGCGGGATCACAGTGTGAAGTCATGAACAACCTGCGGCGGAAATATGACTTGAAGCCGCTGGTGATCCACGCCAATTACCTGATCAATCTGGCCGGAACCACGCCGCATTTCCACGGCAAATCAGTTGACGCATTTCGCGGCGAATTGGAGCGGGCACTTGCCCTGTGCGCCGAATACCTGGTGCTTCACCCCGGCTCTTTTCGGGGCGGCAGCAGGCAAGAGGGACTGGAGCGTGTTGCCAGTGCGATTGCCGCAGCTGCTCACGGGCTAGATCTTGCGAAGCACAACCTCACACTGCTGATCGAGAACACCGCCGGGGCTGAGTTTTCGCTCGGCAGTACCTTCGAGCAGGTGACCGAACTTATTGCGCACCTTCGCGGAGTTTTACCTGTCGCTGCTTGCATTGATACTTGTCACGTTCACGTCGCGGGGTATGACATTGTAAGTGCGGAAGGAATGGCAACGACGCTGAACTATCTGGACGCGACCATCGGGTTGAAAAATATTCGCGTGTGGCATTGCAATGATGCCAAAGCAGCCCGCGGCTCGCGGCTCGATCGCCACCAGCACATAGGGCAGGGAAGCATCGGCCTGGAGCCGTTCCGGCGGCTGCTCAAAGATCCGCGGCTTGCCCACGCCGCATTCATTGCCGAAACTCCGATTGATAAGCCCGGTGACGATCTGCGGAATGTGAAAACCTTGCAATCGTTGCTCGCTGCCCGAAAAGGCAAAACTGCGTAATTCGCCGAAGCCGCTGCCCCCTTCAGACAAAAAAACGATTGCGTGTAAAATTAAGAGTTCAACCCAAATTTGTGTTCCCTCATGCCGGAGACGCCCAACCAACCCGACACTCGCAACGAACGCTACGATCCCCAGCGGATCGAAGAGAAGTGGTTCGCGCGATGGAAGGCCGACCCGGGGCTCTATCGCGCTGAACCCGGTTCCAAGCAGCCCAAGTATTACGTTCTGGAGATGCTTCCCTATCCTTCGGGAGCACTTCACATGGGGCACGTACGGAATTACGCCATCGGCGATGCTCTCGCACGCTATATGTGGATGCGGGGCTATAACGTCCTCCACCCTATGGGATGGGACTCGTTCGGACTTCCGGCAGAGAACGCCGCCATCCAGAACAACACGCCGCCCCGCGATTGGACGCTCGGCAACATTGCCAATATGAAGGCGCAAATGAAGCGCCTGGGATTTGCGTACGACTGGGCCCGCGAGGTAACCACCTGCTTCCCCGATTACTACCGCTGGAACCAGTGGTTCTTTCTCAAGCTCTATGAGCGCGGCTTGGCCTATCGAAAGAAAAGCCGGGTGAACTGGTGTCCCAGGTGCGCAACCGTCCTGGCTAACGAGCAGGTCGTCAAGGGTTGCTGCTGGCGGCACGAGGATACTCCGGTCGAGCAGCGCGAGCTCGAGCAGTGGTTCCTTCGCACTACCAACTACGCCCAGGAACTGCTCGAGGATTTGGATAGGCTTGAGCACTGGCCCGAAAAAGTGCAGGTGATGCAGCGCAATTGGATCGGCCGCAGTGAAGGCACAGAGATTGACTTCAAGCTCGAAGGGCCGGCGGGCAAGGCAAGGAACAACATCACCGTATTCACGACTCGTATTGACACTATTTATGGTGCGACCTCAATCCAGCTTGCGCCTGAGCATCCCCTGGTCGCCGACTTTATTGCTGAGAACTCCGAACTGGCAGCCAAGGTAGATGAGCTCGTGGCCGAGCAGCGCAACGCCAAAGAAGTGGGCGATGTAGGAGCAATCGAGAAGCATGGAGTGGCAACCGGACGCTTTGCGATCAATCCATTCAACGGCGAGCGCATTCCCATTTGGATCGCCAATTACATCCTGATGGGTTACGGCACGGGCGCGATCATGTCCGTGCCGGCCCACGATGAGCGCGATTACGAGTTCGCGAAAAAATATGGGCTGGAAATTCGCATAGTGATCTTGCCTCGCCGGGAAGGCGAGCCGCCAAAGGAAGGAGAGCCCGAACAGCCCGTACTGCCGTATACGCACACTGAGAGCCTGCTGATTAATTCTGGAGAGTTCTCCGGGCTCTCCAATGCGGAAGCCATTCAAAAGATGGCCGAGTTCGCCCAGCAACACGGCTTCGGCCGTCCCACCGTCACTTATCGTTTAAAGGATTGGGGGATCTCGCGCCAGCGCTACTGGGGCACTCCCATTCCGATGATTTATTGCTCCCAGTGCGGGATTGTTCCGGTGCCGGAGAAGGATCTTCCTGTCCTGCTTCCGGAAAAAGTCGAGATTACCCTGGAAGGTGGATCACCGCTCGCTCGAGTACCGGAGTTTGTGAATGTAAAGTGTCCAAAATGCGGAGGCCCTGCTCGCCGCGAGACTGACACGATGGACACCTTCGTGGACTCGTCCTGGTATTTTTATCGCTACACCGACGCCCACAACGACAAAGCGCCATTCGATCCCAAAGAAGCCGCCTACTGGTTTCCGATTGACCAGTACATCGGCGGCATCGAGCACGCCATCCTGCACCTCATTTATTCGCGGTTCTGGACCAAGTTCATGCGGGACATCGGACTGGTAAAAAATTCCGAGCCGGTGCAGCGTCTCTTTACACAAGGCATGGTCATTAAAGATGGCGCAAAAATGTCCAAGAGTTTGGGCAATGTGGTTTCGCCCGACGACATGGTGGCGCGCTACGGAGCTGACAGCACCCGCATGTACACCTTGTTTGCTGCGCCACCGGACCGCGATCTCGACTGGCAGGATGCCGGCGTAGAGGGCATCTATCGTTTCCTGGGACGTGTATATAGATTCGTCTCGCGCCATGCGCGCGCAACGGAAGCGCAGTTGGTCAGTTCGGGCGCGGCTTCAAGCCATGGCGAGAAAACTATGGCGACGCAAAGTGCGCAATCTTCTCGCACGGTGCACGCAAACTCTGATCTCCAGACCACAGTCAGTAGGTCGTTGCAACGCAAACTTCATCAGACCATTAAGCGTGTGAGCCACGATTTCGACGGCCGCTGGCATTTCAACACCTCCATTGCCGCGATCATGGAGTTAGTCAATGAGCTCTACGCCGCAGAAGAGCAGTTCGGGAGCGGCGTCTCGCCAGAGTTTTTAGCAGAGATTCAGCGCAATCTCGTTCTCTTGCTGGCGCCATTCGCTCCGTATCTTGCGCATGAGCTCTGGGGGATGCTCGGCGAGCAAGGCGATCTCCTGCACGCAGCCTGGCCAAAGTACGACGCGGCGCTCGCTAAGGATGATGAAATCGAGATCGCGGTCCAAATCAACGGCAAGGTACGCAGCCGGATCTTGGTTTCAGCCGATGCACCGGAAGAAGCGATTCGCGAACGTGCCCTCTCCGAGGCAAAAATCCAGAGTGCCACTAATGGCAAACAGATCGCCAACGTTATCGTCGTTCCAGGCAAGCTGGTGAACATCGTGGTGCGTTAGGTGAGTCAACCAAATCGCAGCTTCGAGGGCGTTCGTCACGTATTGCGGCAGCGGTCACCGGTGTTGGCTGAAATCGCATGGCGCTGGAGTTTCGCAGCCGCTGCGTGGGCGCTGGTCATATTTACGCTCTATGAGTATTTGCGCAGCTTGCCGGTCTCAGGATCGGACCTGGTTTTGCTGCGCACTCGTCATCCGTTCTTAGTATCCCAGGCCCTTGCCCATATTCTTAGAGGCAGCGGCTTCCGCTTGGGAAAGAGCGCCATCATCGTCTTCCTTGCTGTAACCATATTGTGGATTATTCTAGCGTCGGTCGGACGGTCGGTGACTCTCAAAGCGATACTCCACAGCGCACATCCCGAGACCGGTGCTGGCTCTCTACTCGGGCTAAATTTTCTGCGTGCCGCTCTGATGGTTGCCGCGGTTCTGGCCACCTTGGGGGCTCTTATCCTGGCTGGCTTTGCGGCGCCCGCAGAGGCGAGCTCTCCGGGCGTGGTAGCCAACCTGGCCCTCGGGTTGATCACCCTGCTCTGGTGCTTGTGGAGTGCGCTGAACTGGTTGCTTTCTTTGGGGCCGATTTTTGTTTTGCGGGACGGTCAGGATACCTGGGGTTCGATCTCTTCCGCTGTGGAGTTTGTCCGGCGCGAGTTTGGCAGAATTGCGGCGGTGAATGCTGTGTTCTTCGTGGTGCGCGTCATCGGGTTCGTTGCCGCCACGTGCTTTCTATTTTTTCTAATGGGAATAATGGCGCAGCTTGAGGCTAAGACGATAATGCCGGCCTTTGTCGTGATCGGCCTTTTTTACCTCGCCTTCGCCGATTTACTCTACGTAGCCCGCTTGGGAGCGTATGCGGGAATGGCCGATGACGAGCCGCCCTCAGACCGGAGTGCTGTCAGGTATGTGGCCGCACCTCAGAACGCGTCAATCCCGGTTACGGCTGATCCGATAATCAGCGCGTGAATGTCGTGCGTTCCTTCGTAGGTTTTCACTGATTCCAGGTTTGCCATGTGACGAAAGATCGGATATTCGTCGGCGATGCCGTTCGCGCCAAGGATGTCGCGTGCCATGCGCGCACACTCCAGCGCCATCCAAACATTGTTTCGCTTTGCCATGGATATATGCTGGTGTCCAACCGTGCCCTTGTCCTTCAGTCGGCCAACCTGAAGCGCCAGCAACTGCGCCTTGGTGATCTCGCTGATCATCCACGCCAGCTTTTCCTGCACCAACTGGTGGGAGGCGATCGGCTGCTCGCGAAATTGCTTACGGAAAAGCGAATATTGCAGCGCGCAATCGTAGCAGGCCATGGCCGCGCCAATCGCGCCCCACGCGATCCCATAACGCGCCTGGTTCAGGCACATGAGTGGAGACTTCAGGCCATCGCTCTTGGGCAGCAGGTTGCATTCCGGCACGCGTACGTCCTGCAGCGAGAGACTTGAGGTTACCGAGGCCCGCAGCGACCACTTGCCGTGCACATCGGAAGCGCTAAAGCCAGGGCGGTTGGTCTCGACCAGAAACCCGCGAATCTTTTCATCTTCGTCTTCGTTTTTCGCCCAGATCACGGCGACATCGGCAATTGAGCCAGAAGTGATCCACATCTTCTCGCCGCTGATCACGTAGTCTTTGCCGACCTTCTTAGCGCGGGTACGCATTCCGCCGGGATTGGAGCCGAAGTCCGGCTCAGTCAGCCCAAAGCAGCCCAGCTTCTCGCCCTTCTGGAGTGCCGGCAGCCATTTCTGTTTTTGCTCTTCGCTGCCGAAGGCATAGATCGGATACATCACCAGCGCCGATTGCACGCTCACGAACGAGCGCACTCCGCTGTCTCCCCGTTCCATCTCCTGCATCACCAGCCCGTATTCCACGTTCGACATTTCGGCGCAGCCATAGCCCTTAAGGCTGGCGCCAAAGAAGCCGAGTTCCCCCATCGGTTTCACCAGTTCGCGCGGAAAACGGCCTTCGCGGTTGCACTGCTCGATGATGGGAATCAGGTTTTCTTCTATGAACTTGCGAGAGGTGTCGCGAACCAGACGTTCGTCATCGCTGAGCAGGGAATCGAATTCGATGAAGTCAACCCCGCGAAATTTAAGGGCCATAGCTGTCCTTCGGCAAACTTTTGACGTTAGCAAAGCTGCTGGATGGCGTCAAACCCCGGGGCTGCGATTGGCGCTACCCCTCTGCAGTAAGACAAACGCGCCACTGTTTTGTTCATCTCACCCGTTTGATTTCATCCGGCTGGCGTACAGGTCGGAGCTCCTGAACGGCAAAGGGAGGGTTCCTGCGGAGCGGTTGCCGAACTCGACAAGATGGCGAATTCCTTCATCCTTTGCAGTTATAGGCACTTATGGCGAGTGACCTGTGCGGTATTGCTAGTGCTGCTAGTTCCTGATGCCGCCGGCGGGCAGACTACGCCCACTCAGCGCCCTCCCCAACTGCCCAAGACCGCCCCGCAGGTTGCGCAGGTACTCCCTTCGTATGAGGGGCAGAACGTGGCGTCGGTTGAACTCGCAGGCCAGCCTGACCTGGATCCGGCCAAGTATCTGCCGCTCCTGGCGCAGCGTGTGGGTGAGCCTTTTGCGCAAAAGAAAGTGGATGAGAGCATCGCCGCGCTGAAACGGACAGGTCAGTTTCAAGACGTGCAGTTGGAAGTCCGTCCGGACCCGAATGGCATACGGGTCTTGTTGGTCTTGCAGCCGGCGATGTATTTCGGGATCTTCGAATTTCCCGGTGCGGTGGAGCATTTTTCGTATTCGCGGCTTCTGCAGGTTACTAATTATCCGCCGCGTGGCGAATATACGCCGGTGGACGTGAGCCAGGCACAAGAAGCGCTACAAAAATTCCTGAAGCGTTCGGGATATTTTCAGTCGCAGGTCCGAACCGAGGTGCAAACCGACAAGCAGCACGGTCTGGCGAACCTTATTTTTCACGTCACTCTGAATCGCCGAGCGAAGTTCGGCAATGTAAGCATTACCGGCACTTCGCCGCTGGAGACTGCGCGACTGCAGCATACGCTGCGCTCTGTTATGGCTCGTTTGCGCGGTTCGGCGATCCGTGCAGGGAAGAACTATAGGTATAAGACTCTGCAGAACGCCAGCCAATATCTAGAGAACCAGCTCACCAAGCGAGATCTGTTAGCAGCCAAAGTTCATCTGGTTGGCGCCAACTACAACCCGGAGACAAACCGTGCTGACATCACCTTCCATGTGCAGCCCGGGCCGGTGGTGCACGTCAAAGTGGTGGGTGCACATCTCTGGAGTTGGCAGCGCCACAAGCTGCTCCCGGTGTACGCGCAGATTGGGGTTGATCCGGAACTGATCCAGGAAGGACGCCAAAATCTGATCTCGTTCCTGCAATCGAAGGGTTACTTCGACGCGAATGTCACCTCACAAGTTCAGCAGCAAGCGACAGAGGAGACGATTGTTTACAACGTGGTCAAGGGTCCGAAGCACAAGGTGGTGGCCGTGGGCGTCGCCGGCAACCAGCACATACCGGAAAAGGAAGTGTTGGCCCACGTTAAGGTGCAGAAAGGGAACCGTTTCCTCTTTTTTTCGCACGGCAAGTACAGTGAGCGTCTAGTCCGCTCCAGCGTGAAGAACCTCGAGGCGCTCTACCAATCCGAGGGGTTTAGCCAGGCGAAAGTCACGCCGCAGGTCAAAGATCAGGGCGGCAAGATCCTGGTGACGTTCCGCGTAGATGAAGGTCCGCAGGACATTGTGGAAGCACTACGCCTGGACGGCAACAATACATTGCCCCAAAGTCAGCTCGCGCCCCAGGGCCTGAAGCTGGAGCCTGGAAAACCATATTCGCAGAAACGAGCTGACGAAGATCGCACCCAGATCATGACGCGCTACCTCGAGCGGGGCTACTTGACGGCAACTTTTCGCGAAACCGTGAGGAACTTACCGAAGCAACCTCATAGGCTGGAGGTGGTGTACCACATCTACGAAGGACCACAAGTTCGCACCGCCTCGATTATTACCTTGGGCCGCAAGCATACGCGGCAGAAACTCATTGCCAGAAACATCCCAGAAATTCAGGTGGAAAAACCGCTCTCTGAAGGTGACTTGCTCACCGCGGAAAGCCGCCTCTATGGAGTAGTAGGAGTATTCGATTGGGCAACCATTGATCCGCGACGGCAGATTACTACGCAAACTGAGGAAGACGTAGTCGTCAAGGTGCACGAAGCCAAGCGAAACTCGTTAACCTATGGTTTTGGTTTCGAAGTGATCAACCGTGGGGGCAGCGTTCCCGGAGGTACGATCGCGGTGCCGGGAATACCGCCGGTAGGACTGCCTTCCAAATTCAAAACCAGCCAAAAGACCTTCTACGGTCCCCGTGGAACGCTCGAGTACACGCGCAATAATCTCCGCGGCAAAGGGGAGTCAATTACCCTGAGCGGTCTCGCGGGACGACTGGATCAGCGGGCGAACATCACCTATACCGACCCAACATTTCGCTGGACCAACTGGAGTGAAAACGTAACGCTCTCCGGTGAGCACAACAGCCAGAACCCCATCTTCAGCTCCCGTCAGGCGGAATTTGATTATCAACTGCAGCGGCCGCTCGACCCCAAGAAGACGCAGAATCTGTTTGTCCGCTATAGCCTGAGCCAAACCGGATTGACGCGGCTGCTGATACCCGATCTGGTGCCGGCGTCAGACCAGCATGTTCGGCTGTCCACTTTCTCCGGGACATATAACCGCGATACGCGCGACAACTCGCTTGACGCTCACAAGGGAATTTACGAAAGCTTTGAGTTAGACATTAGTCCGAAAGTGTTGGGATCGACCGCGAGTTTGGGTAAGCTCCTGGCGCAAGCGGCGTATTACAAGAAGCTCCCCGCCGGCCTGGTCTGGGCAAACAGTCTCAGGCTCGGAGTGGAGGTGCCATTTGCTGGTAGCCACATTCCGATCAGTCAGAAATTTTTCTCTGGCGGCGGCAGCACGTTGCGTGGCTTCCCCTTAAATGGAGCGGGCCCGCAACGGACCATTGTGGCGTGCGGCAATCCCGCCGATAAATCCACGTGTGTGCCTATAACTGTTCCGGTGGGTGGCAATCAATTGGTGATCCTCAATTCAGAATTCCGTATTCCAACCCATATCAACAAGAACCTGAGTGTAGTGACGTTTTATGACGGTGGGAACGTTTTTCAAAGAGTCGGCTTCCACGACTTCTGGGGAAACTACACGAACTCTGTCGGGTTAGGTCTGCGTTATGCCACGCCGGTAGGGCCAGTGCGCATCGATGTAGGCCACAACCTGAGCCCAGTGCCGGGAATCAAATCTACACAATACTTCATAACATTAGGACAAGCGTTTTGAGCGCCCTCCCCATACCGCCGCTGCCTCCAGAACACCGCCAGACGTTGCGGTTCCCGAGGCGACGCCGCTGGAGGAGGGTAGCCGCCTGGATCGGTGCCGGCGTGTTGCTTCTTTTCCTACTCGTCGTTGTAGCAGTCGTGGTGCTTCTCAAGAGTAGGTCGGTGCATGGTTACGTGCTTCGCACTGCGCAAGAGAAGGCCAGCGCTGCATTGAACACTCGAGTGCAGTTGCGAGACTTCGCTCTGCATTTTTCCGGCATAAGTCCAACTCTAGATCTGTACGACGTGGCAGTGAGTGGCGCTGCGCCATATCTGAATCCGCCACTGTTGCAGGCACAGCGTGTGGAGGTGAGGGTTCGCGTTGTGTCGTTGCTGCACCGCAAGTGGTACCTGGAGGACGTGAAAGTTGATCGCCCGATTGTGCGCGCTTTCGTGGATCGCAATGGCGCCAATAACCTTCCCAAAACCAAGAACAGTAATAGCCAGAGTCACACGAGCGTATTCGATCTCGGGGTGCGGCATGCCCGCCTGGAAGCGGGAGAGGTTTACTACAACAATCGTAAGAGCGCCCTCAGCGCCGACCTGCACGATCTGAATTTCCAGTCCGCATTTGACGTCGGCCAAAGCCGCTACTCGGGGACCATGAGCTATCGCAATGGTCACCTGCAGGTTGGAACTTTCAATCCCCTGGTTCACAACCTGGACGCGCGCTTTGATGTGACTCCGACGAAATTCACGCTCGATAGGGCGCTGTTGACCAGCGGGGTTTCACAGGTTGATCTCATGGCCACAATTGAGGACTTCAGCCAGCCGCGCGTCCAGGCGAGATATTCGGCGGCGGTGGATGCGGGCGAGTTTCGGCGAATCACCAAGAACCCTTCGCTGCCGCTGGGGATTTTGCGGTTGGCAGGGTCAATGCAGTACCAGAGTGAGCCTAACCGGCCAGTGCTCGAGACTCTGAAGGCGGATGGCGACCTCAGCAGCCGAGTCCTGCAAGTAGTGACGCCCAGTTTGCGGATTGACATCCGCAATATCGGAGCACACTACACGCTCGACAAGGGAAACGCCGAAGTGCGGGACATACGTGCGAACCTGCTGGGCGGCCAATTCAACGGCAACATGACCATGCTCGACATTGCCGGCGCTTCCCGATCCCACCTGCAGGCTGTTTTGCGAGGGGTGTCACTTGCGAACCTGAAAGCGGTGATGAATTCCCCTTCACTGCAGCGGGTCGCGGTAGGCGGGACGGTCAACGCCGACGCGGACGCGAGATGGGGGAAAACGACCGCCGATCTGGTAGCGACTAGCAACGCGATGATCAACGCCAGTATTGGACCGGCCAGTGTTGCAGCGGTAGGTCCAAATGCGGGCGGAGCCGCCAAGCCCATGCCGGTGAACGGCGTCATTCACGCGCGTTATGCCGCCCCGAGCAAGCAGATTTCGTTAAGTCAAAGCTATGTGCGGACCCCGCAGACCTCATTGAGCATGAACGGTACCGTGAGTAATCGCTCAAGCTTGCTGATTCACCTGCTGTCCAATGATCTGCATGAACTCGAAACCGTTGCCGACATGTTCCGCACGCCGACACCCGGACACCCGGCGCAGGCATTGGGCCTGTATGGCACGGCCGCCTTTAACGGGGCTGTACGAGGTTCGAGCAGCGCTCCACAAATCACCGGCCAGTTGAACGCTACCAATCTGCGGGTGAAGGGAAGCACGTGGCGGCTGCTGCGGACAAATGTTAGCGTCAGTCCAGCAATGGCGAGTTTGACGAATGGCGAATTGGATCCGGCAACGCGCGGGAGAATTACTTTTGATGTTAACGCAGGCTTGCGACACTTCGCGTTCTCGCAGGATAGCCCGATTCAAGTGGCTTTGAATGTGTCGCAAGTGAATGTCGCTGACTTGACCAAAGTAGCCGGCTCGCAGGCACCGGTGGAGGGAACACTTTCGGCGAACATCGCGATGCACGGGTCGGAACTAAACCCCGTTGGTCAAGGTTCCATCAAGCTCACCAGTGCCAAGATCGCAAACGAGCCAGTTCAGTCGGTGAACCTGGATTTCCGTGGGACCGGCGATCAGGTACTGGCGAACCTGGCCATGCACTTGCCCGCCGGGGCAGTCCAAGGCGTGTTTACCTTATTCCCGAAGCGGCGGGAATACGTCGCACAATTGCGGGCTGATGGGATCCGCCTTGACCAACTGCAGGCCGTTAAGTCACGCGACATGCAGCTGGTGGGGGTGCTGAACCTGGATGCCAATGGCCGTGGCGCATTGAGCAATCCGCAGCTCACGGCCACCGTGCAAGTACCCAAATTGCAGGTTCGTAACCAGACCATAAATGGAGTCAAATTACGGGCGGATCTGGCGAATCATTTGGCGAATGTGGCGGTGGATTCGCAAATGCTCAGTACCTATCTCCGAGGGCGTGCCCAGTTAAACCTAACCAACTATTACGCTGACGCAGCCTTGGATACGAGTCCAATCCCATTTCAGCCACTGCTCGCAATGTATGCGCCGTCGCAAGCTGCCAACATCACCGGCCAGACGGAGCTTCACGCAACCCTGCGCGGACCGCTCAAGAACAAGTCTCTGCTTGAGGCCCATGTCACCATTCCGACGCTGGCGATGAATTACAAGAACACGGTGCAAATCGGGGCGGCAAGCCCGATCCATGCCGACTACGTTAACGGCGTCCTGTCATTGCAGCGAGCGGTGATTCGGGGAACGGGTACTGAGCTGCAGTTTCAGGGAAGGATTCCAATGAACAGCTCCGCGCCCGCTTCGCTACTGGTATTAGGAAATATCGATTTGCGGGTTGCGCAATTGATCAGCCCCGACATTACTAGCGGAGGACAGGTTCGCTTCAATGTAGATTCGTACGGCGTGCGAAGCGACCCCAACATCCAGGGCCAGATTCAGATCGTCAATGCCACGTTCGCCAGCGGCGGCATGCCAATTGGTCTGGAAAACGGAAACGGAGTGTTGACGTTGACCAAAGACCGCCTAAGCATCACTCAGTTCCACGGCACGATTGGCGGCGGTACGGTTACGGCGGCAGGCGGAGTCGTATATAAGCCGTCGCTGCAATTCGATATGGCCGTCTCTGGCAGAGGAATTCGGATGCTGTATCCGGATGGCATGCGGGAGGGATTCGATACGGACCTGAGGCTGGTCGGTTCTCCTCAGAACGCGGTGGTGAATGGGCAGGTGAATCTTGATCAGCTCTCGTTCACGCCGGATTTCGACCTGTCAGACTTCATCGGCCAATTCTCGAGTAACACTCAATCGCCACCACCCCAGGGCATCACACAGAATATACAACTCGATGTTGACGCACGCTCCACGACTGGGATCAATCTGGTGAGCAAGACGTTAAGTCTGGAGGGTTCGGCGAATCTACATGTGCAAGGTACGGTGGCGCAACCAGTCGTGCTGGGTCGCGTGAACTTGAGCGGCGGCGACCTGATCTACGCCAAAAAACGGCTTATTTTGCAAGGCGGCACCATAGATTTCGTCAATCCGGTGCAGACCCAGCCGGTAGTGAATTTGACCCTGAATACAACCGTCCAGCAATACAACATCCACATGCAGTTTCAAGGCCCAATAGATCACTTGCGAACGAACTACACTTCTGATCCAGCGCTGCCGCCAGCGGACATCATCAACTTGTTGGCCTTCGGCGGTACGGCCGAGGCTTCTTCAGCGAATCCCACCCCCAACAGCGTCATGGCAGAGTCGGCAATTGCCTCACAAGTAACTGGTACGGTCACGAGCAAGCTCTCGAAAGTTGCCGGTATCTCGCAGCTTTCGCTCGATCCTACACTGGGAGGCAACGGTACTGACCAGAAACCAGGGGCGCGTGTGACCATCCAGCAGCGAGTTACGGGCAATATATTTGTGACCTTTTCTACCGACGTCACCTCGACCCAGAACCAGGTGATTCAGTTGGAATACCGTACCCGGAAACTCTCATTCAGTGGCACCCGGGACCAAAATGGCGGAGTGGGTTTTGATACCCGCATCCATAAGTCCTGGTAAGAGCGCAACACCGATTTAACTTGCGCTTTTGCAGAGGATGGCAAATTATATGGGTTTGTCTGTTGGCCCTGAGAAGGCTAGCATACATTCGACAGCCATGATCGCCCGCACACCCGTTCATTACGCATGAAATACCGCGTCCTGTTAGTGGATGACGAACCCGCTATTTTGTTCAGCGTCTCCATGATGCTGGAGGGAGACGATCTTGAAGTGCATACCGCGACATCGGTGGAAACTGCCAGGCAGAAACTGGTTACAGAGAGTTATGACCTGGTACTTACCGACCTGAAGATGGAAACCCCGGCGGCGGGTTACGACGTGGTCGAGGTCGCCAATCAACAAGATTACAAACCTGCAACCGCGGTCATGAGCGCCTATTCGGCATTGAGCAGCGACTGGGCCGACCACGGCGCCGATGCGGTGTTTGAGAAACCCACCAACCCTCCCGAACTCCTCCGGGCTATTAAGAAGTTGCTGGAAGCGCGCGAGCGCAAACTGATGCGTGCCTGAGCAAACGTTTTAGGCGCCCGCTCCGGCAGCGCGGGTTAGGTTGCCGCTGTTATGCGCAGCGGCCGCTTTGTTCTGGTTCAATTGGCGGGTTGCGAACCGAATTACATCTTCAAGGGTCGCCCCCTTGACGTAGGGCGCCATGCCGCAAGTGACAGACATGTTGTAGCTCAGTTTGGGCGTGCCGTTCCAGTGATCAATTGCGTCCAGCACGCGCACCACGGCACGTTCGGCCTGGTGCAGGTTAGTGTCCGGCAAGGCCAGAATGAAATGGTCTTCACCGTAGCGAGCAAGTGCGTCGCAGCCACGGAATACAGTTTGCAGCAGGTGTGCCGCTTCAACGACGAACCTTTCGGACTCCGCGGCACCGTATCTACTCCTCACTAATTCCAGTCCGTTGAGAGCAAGCATCAGGATTGTTAAATCACCTCCACTGCGGGCGGCGCGTGAGATTTCCCGTGGGATCAGTGCCGCCATCATGCCGGGAAACAAATGGAGGGGATATTGGTCCTGCTCGACCAGAGTCTTTTGTCGGTCATTTTGCATGTGGACAGCTCCTGTTAGCGAGCTGGTTGTTGCCATCAGCAGCTCGCGGCGCAAAAGTGGAATGACCATACTCAATATGGCGACCGCCTTCCGCGGCAACAAGGTAACGGAGGTATGTATGAATTCACCCGAAATGGCCAGGGGTGCCGGTTTCTGAGGAATATCAACGGTAGAAGCCCTTCCCAAGCAAGAAGCAACTGTGCAATCTCATGCAAACATGCCGAGCACAGGAGCATCCAACCCGAAGTGAAATTACCAAAATGGATTTGGCGGGCCCAGCTCGCAAGCCTGCTGGTGGTCGTCTGCTGCATGATCTCTTGCGGCGCTGTCACCAACATTTGCGACTGTTTGCCGGTTGCTCCAGATATTTCCGATTACCGCCATCGGGCGAAACATGTTCCTTTGCCTAATGCCACGGCCCAGGAGATTACGGTCGCGACTATCTTCAGTTGGCACCAAACCCCAGTGTTGCCGCCCGAAGCGCCCAGATTTGGGCGCGAAAACCAGCTCTTTCACGTCGCCAACGCGTTCTTGCAAAATGCCAGCGTCAATCCCTCTGACTGCGACGTTCACCTGGAAATTTCAGCGGTGGCCGACCGCAAGGCGCCGCGCGTGGTAGTGGAAACACCGGTGGATGGGGAATACTGCGCCGCGCGCAAGCGAATTCAGTCGGATCTAGCCCAACGTGGATTCAAGCTGGACGTACAGCATGGTGGCGATCTTCCTCAAGCCATGCCAGCCGAGGTGCTGGGTATGGCCTTCGAAGATTTTGAACATGGCCGGGGTTCACCCCAGGTAGCTACGCTCTGGGAACTCCATCCCGCGATTGTGACTCTGAAATAATGCGCCTGCTACGATTTCTCCTGTGCACTTAAGTCTTCAGTTCGGGATGCGGCTCGGATTCTGGTTCCTGTTCGCGACTATTGCTGCCCAGCCGCTGCAGTCGTATTCCGTCCTCTCGCACGAGGAAATCATTGACATCGTATGGGAATCCGATATTCATCCGGCATTGATGAAGCGATTTCCCGAAACCACACCGGAGGAATTGGGTCGGGCGCATGCTTTTGCCTATGGAGGAGCACTGATCCAAGACCTTGGCTATTACCCGTTCGGCGATCATGAATTCACCTACTTGGTGCACTACGTTCGCAGCGGAGATTTCGTTTCCTGGATGCTGCGGGATGCGCAGAACGTTGACGAATTTTCATTTGCGCTGGGCGCGCTCAGTCACTATGCGGCGGACTGCTGGGGACATCCCGCAGTGAACTCTTCGGTTCCCATCGAATACCCGAAGCTCCGCAAGAGGTTCGGTGAATTTGTCACGTATGAAGATGATCCCGAAGCCCATCTAAAAACTGAATTCAGTTTCGACGTAGTTCAGGTCGCAAAACGGCGCTACATCTCAAAGCAGTATCACGATTTTATCGGCTACAAGGTTGCTGAGGAACTACTGAAGCGCGCCTTTCTCGACACCTACGGAATCCCAATGACCGATATCGTGCATGCCGACACTTTGGCATTCGAGACATACCGCTTTAGCATTGCACACGTGATTCCAGAAATGACGCAGGTAGCTCTGGCCTATCGCAAGCAAAACCAAATGCAAGAAAAGCCCAATGCTGCGCGCCAGGAGTTTCTATACCATCTCTCGCGCGCGGATTACGAGAAGGACTTTGGGGCGAAGTACCGGCGGCCCGGAATTTTTGCCAGGATACTGGCATTTATTTTAAGGCTGATCCCGAAGTTCGGCCCCTTCAAAGCTCTGCAATACAAAGACCCCACCCCGGAGACCGCAGACCTCTACTTCCGCAGTGTGGACAAAGTTATTCGGGAGTTTCACCTGGAGATCCAGGATGTAAATTCATTAAAGATCCAATTTGTGAATCGCAATCTGGACACGGGAGCACTAACGCAGGCCGGCCGGTACTCTTTGGCAGACACAACTTATGCGAGTCTGGTCCGCCGGCTCGAACACGACCATTTTTCCCATCTGACACCCGCATTGAAGGCCAACATTCTTGCGTACTTCGCCAGCGGACCCGCGAACCTTTCCCTCAAACCAAAGCAGTGGCGAAAGACTGAGATGGCTTTGAGGGAATTGAAGGCTGCAGCAGCACACCCACCGGTGACGCCTGCTGGCAAGCCATGAATTACAACACTCCAGGGATGCACCAGCAGACCGATCATCTACTCGCCGACTATAGATTGGTTTCGCTCCAAGAATAAATTCTGAGCGTTGCGACTTCTTTACGGAAGTTTGTCTATGTAGCAGGGGCCATCTTTAGGTTGGTCGGGGGGCACCGGCGGAACCCGCCAGGGTACATTGTTGAAATCGAAAAACTCACCCATATTCATCTGCGCTTTATCGCGTTCTGACAGGTTTGGCAGGTTAAAACGCTGTTCGATCAGGCGAAGGATGGCGGTGTAATCCGCAACCGTGTGGGATACGTAATGCTTCTTTGTAAAGGGAGAGACCACAATCAGGGGCACACGGAAGCCGGTGTACTTAAAATCACAAATCGGACTAGGATCCAAGCCTTTGGAGCTCCAACAAACATCGGCTTTCTGACCTCTGCTCGGCCCCATTAGATCTTTGGGTGGAATGCCGTCAGGGCTCGGCATGCGCTGCGGCGCAACATGGTCATAAAACCCGCCGCCCTCATCCCAAGTCAAAATAAACACCGAATCTTTCCAGGATGAGCTGTTCATCAGCCCATTAATTAGTGAAGCAACGTAATGAGAGCCTTCCTGCACCGATCCCCCAGGCGCCCCCTCGGCCGGATGTTCATCTTTGCCATCCTGATAGCCACCCTCGATCATCGCAACCTGCGGCAAGGTTCCGTTAGCTAGATCGTTGAAGTAGTCCGGAATCACGGGAACCATCTTGGCCTTCACCTCGGGCTTTTGAGCGTAGGTGAACATTCCAAGATAGCTGTCGGGAGGCGAGTCCGTAATGTAGATCTTCCAGCTGATGTGGTTCTCGTCGAGTTGCTGAAAAATGGTTTTGTTGGGCAACGGTGCGGAGCCGGCTCCGGATGCCGGAATGGGTCGAACGCGGCCGGCAGAAGTCCCGGCCAGCAGATACATGCGGTTAGGCTGCGTCCGCGTCATGACCGGAGAAAACCAGCGATCCGAAGTGGCAAATTCTGAAGCCATGAAGTAGTAGTAGGGGAGAGCGCGTTCGTCGTAATACCCCATGACGCGGCGGCCTGCCTTATCGAATCCGTGTATAGCATCGCCGGCGGCGGTGGTAACAAAGCCATCGAGGGTAGGCGTGGTCGAAGTCGGATGAACCAGATTGAAGTCGACGTGGCTTTCATTCCAAAAAGGGCTGGGATTTTCAATGCACATGCTGTTCATGGGAAATGGCGTGACCGTTCCGCTGCCATCCGGAGTGGGATTGGAAGCGTTATCGGGAGTTCCATCCACGTCCGCGGGTAATCCGAGCGACGCGCGATACTGATTCAGGTGGCCGAAGTAGTGGTCAAATCCGCGGTTCTCCTGGGCCATGAAAATGATGTGATTAATTGGGGTGAGAGAAACAGGGGGCGGATCTGGTGTTGGTGGTGGCGGGGGCGGCGCGCCTGGGGGATCGCCGGGTCTCGAACCCGAGCCTGTGCCTCCACACGCAGTCAGAATCAATAACAGTCCCAATACGCCGTAAAAGAACCACTTGCGCCCCATCGTGCCGCGCCTCCGGACGGGATGTACGTATCCGGAGAACTCAGATGTTGCTAAGTGAGTAGCTGTTGGCCAGAGTAGCCTTAAAGCTCATGAACTTGCCACGCGTCTGGGGGACGGGACGGCGGCTCCAAACCCTACTTCGAGGCACGAAAAGCAAGTTTGACCTGCGCAGCCAGGGGGTCGTCCGGGGAGGAGCGCACGAATTCCGACAACAGCCGTTGACCGGCGTCAGAGTCGCTCTTCTGCAATGCGGCAAGCGCCACTTTTCGGGTGGCATTGTCAAAAGATACTTCCCCAAGAATTTTGGCCAGAAGCTCCAGTGCATGGTCGCCGGGAATGCCGGCCAGAACTTTCGCCGCTTTGGTGCCGAAGCGTGACTTGCTGGCAGCGTCGCCAAACAAAAAGCCTTCTAATCCACCTAAGGCGCTTGGATCTCTCAAATACAGAAGCTCATCCAACACGGGATCGAGAAGCGACGGGGCAAACTGGGTCAGCGAGTCTGCGAGGAGTTCTGCTCGGCCAGGCAGTCGAGTTTTGGTGACTACATTCAAGGCTGCTTGCTGCACCCGGTGGTCGGAGTGGCACAGCGGGCCACGCAGGCAAAGCAGTAATTCCGGGTCTTTCAATTCACCCAGAACGGTACAGGCGTTACGTACGACGTACCAACGCTCGTCATTTAATTTTTTGCGCGCAACTTCCAGCGCCGCGGCGCCGGTCTGTCCGATAAGGCGAACTAATACCAAACGATTAGCGCCCTTTTGTTCCTGCTCCAGGCGCTGGAAAACGGTTTCCACAGCACTGAATCCACTCCAGCGCAGCAATGCCGCCGCGGTTTTAAGCCAGGCCGAGTCCTCGCGTTGCTTGAGCGAGAGCTCAATGATGCGTTCCACCGATGCCGGCGCCATCAGGTTCTTGAGCGCGCTGCCGCAGCATTCCGTGTGCCGGGAAGGATCGCTCATCAGACATTGGTTCAGGGTGGAACCTATTGCCCGCACCGCCTCATAGTCTTCATAAAGAGCAACCGTCTTCCCCAAGGTGGCAATGCAGTGAGCGATTTGATAATGCAGGAATGGGCTCAAGTCTGAACGCTTTAATCCGCCGGAAAGCCGTTCGCTCGTCTCCTTGACGAAGGAGGAAGGTTTGCCCGCCACCAGTTGGATCAGTTCTGAAGCCCGGCTCAATTCTTCAGGACTGAGATCACCTCTTGAGAGATTCAGGGTTTCAAAGTAGCGGTCAGCTAATTTTGTGGCAACGTCCGTTTTTTCCTTGGTCAGCAGCTCTTGAATCAGGTCTTTCAGACGGCGAAACTCGGTGGGACTGAAGCGCGCAATCTTTAGCAGACGCTCCTGCTTTTGAGCCGGTGACAGGGCTGCCCATCGGGTCTCGTCCTGGATGCGATCATAGACGCTCTGGGGAAGCAGTTTGTCGCTAACAGCTTGCGCAAGTTTGTTCGACAAGCGTTGTGCGACGTTGGTAACTTTCATGCAGCGCAGCACAACACGAACAACCTCGTCCTGCGCCACTTCGCTGTTGGGAGTGCCCTCTTGCGCGGCGGAAATGTGTTTTGTCGCCCAACGCAGGGTAGTGTCTCCGATGAGTTCGCCTGCAAGTTCTTCGGGCTGCAGCGCGCTGAGTTCTTGCTGGCGAACGGCAGAGAATCCAAGCGTGGGATAGTCCAGGGGAATTGCCCGTAAGACGTGAGCCAACGCTGAGCTGCATTTGTCCGGGTCGCCGCGGTCGCCTACTAATGCAGCCTCCACCGTAGGACCGATTAACCGCATGATCTCGCTAGGGCCGCCGCCCGTAAGCTGCGGGCGGGTTTCCAGGCCGGTAGAGTCCATGAGCAGAGCCACGGCTTCGACGTAGCCGTGACGCAGTTTATCGTCATCGCGGGTCGAATCCGAATCGTCATCTAATCGCAGTGGTGATATGCGGAAACTTTCAAGCCGATTGTGTTCTAAGAAGGAGTCCAACCCTCCCTGCTTCTCGATGGTCTCGGCAGGAGTGGCCAGGATGGCAATGGCTTGCTTGTAGCGAGCCATGGTAATACCGATTTCAAAGCTCACCGACTTGATGGTGCGCTTCAGAAATTCTTTCTCAAGGTGGGCGAGGCCGGTGTCTGCGGTCAGCGTGCCGTTCAGCCGGACGCGTGTGCCCACAAATCCCAGCGTTAGTTTCCCAGTGCGCTTCAGGAATGAGTTAAGGAGATCAAAGCTTTGTTGGACGGGACGAATGGCGCCAGCGTGATCCACCGAATAGATTGCGACAATGCGCATTACGGCCTGCAGACTGCGGGCATAGCGCAGGCCTGCCGAGACTATTTCCTTATCTAACATGCGCTGAAAGAATCAATTTGCAAGATACGGATGAAATGCTAACACCGCGAACTGCCTACATCACGTACCGGAGGTTACGACAGTAACAGTACCGGCGGGGGCGTGGGGGTTGCGCGCGAACTTGGGGAGCGCCAGCGACAACGCCTGCAACGCAGTGTATATTCATCAGCTTCCATCATGACAAGGTGCATACGGAAAGCAGCCGCTCTTCTTCTGACGGTTCTCGCCATTACATCGCTGGCCGCAGGCGAGCCTGCCGATACCGTAGCCGTTGATCCGAACCTTGTCGCGGGACTGCGCTGGCGATTGATCGGTCCCTTCCGCGGCGGGAGAGTGCTAGCGGTCGCGGGCATCACCGGGCAGCCGAACACCTACTACTTTGGCAGCGTAGCAGGCGGCGTTTGGAAGACCTCGGACGCTGGGCAAGTTTGGGTGCCGATTTTCGACCAGCAGCATATTGCGTCCATCGGCGCATTGGCGATCGCGTCGTCCGATCCCAATGTGATTTATGTGGGCACGGGCGAGGCGGATATGCGTTCCAATATCAGCTTCGGAGATGGCGTGTACAAGTCCTCCGACGGCGGGAAAACCTGGGCAAACGTCGGACTGCGGGACACTCGCCATATCGGACGAATCCTGGTGGATCCGAAAAATCCCAATATTGTTCTAGTAGCTGCCTTGGGACACGCCTACGGTCCAAGTGCCGACCGCGGCGTGTTTCGCTCAGCGGACGGCGGTAAGACGTGGCAGAAGGTTTTGTACAAAGACGAGAACACCGGGGCGGTTGACCTCGCAGCCGATCCCGATAATCCCCAGACGGTGTATGCAAGTCTATGGCGGACGCGCCGGCCGCCGTGGAGCACGTATCCACCCTTAGGTGGCCAAGGCATCGGGTTATACAGGTCCAAGAATGGAGGGGCTACATGGACCGAGTTGAGCGGTCGCGGTTTGCCGGCGGCCGCAGTTGGCCGTATTGGTGTAGCCGTTGCGGCCGGGACGCATGGCAATCGGGTTTACGCCATTGTTGATGCGAAAGACGGAGGGGGACTGTATCGCTCGGACAATGGTGGTGAGAATTGGTCGCTAGCCAGCAAGGACCCGCGAATTCACGGACGCGGCTGGTATTTCGGGACAGTCACTATTGACCCGAAAGACTCCGATACGGTTTACATCCCGAACGTTACGCTCTATCGCTCGAGTGATGGCGGAAAGACCTTCACGGCTCTTAAGGGAGGTCCGGGCGGAGATGACTACCACCTGCTGTGGATCGATCCTAACGATCCGAACCGTATGATTCTGGGTTGCGATCAAGGCGCTGTGATCAGTGTGGACCGAGGCAAGACCTGGAGCAGCTGGTACAACCAGCCCACGGCGCAGTTTTATCACGTAGCTGTTGATAATCAGTTTCCCTACCGGGTGTATGGAGCGCAACAGGACAGCGGCACGGTCTCAATTACTAGCCGTAGCGATTACGGCCGGATCACGTTTCGAGATTGGTACTCAGTAGGAGCGGGCGAAGCCGGTTATATTGCCCCTGATCCGAGCGATCCCAATATTGTTTATGGTGGCGACACGTATGGTGAGCTGTTTCGTTTTGATAAGAAAACGGGACAGTCACAAACTATTACAGCCTGGCCTGCGGCAACATTTGGAACACCAATCAGCGAACGCAAGCTCCGCTTCACGTGGACTTCGCCGTTGGTGTTTTCTCCACAAGATTCCCACACCATCTATCTGGGATCGCAATATGTTCTGAAGACCACAGACAGAGGTAACAGTTGGGAACGGATCAGTCCCGACCTGACGGGAACCCAGCCTGGCGCAAGTTCAAGCGGACCGTTAGCTGTGGAGAATGCGCGGGCGCGCGGCTACGGCGTGGTTTATACAATCGCGCCCTCCCCAGTGCGGGAGAATTTGATTTGGGCAGGCACCGACACCGGACTTGTCCAAGTGACATTGAATGGTGGCAAGACTTGGGAGAACGTGTCCCCGCCGGGTTTGGAAGAATGGAGCAAGATCAGCCTGATTGAGGCTTCGCGATTCGACGCGGGCGTCGCTTACGCAGCGGTGGATCGGCATCGTCTGGATGATTACCGCCCGTATATCTATCGCACTCGCGACTACGGTAAAACCTGGACCAGAATCAGTGACGGCATTCCAGCGCCCGCCTATGTGCACGCAGTACGCGAGGACGCCGTGCGCAAGGGGCTTCTGTTTGCGGGAACAGAAACCGGAGTGTACGTCTCCTTCGACGATGGAGACCATTGGCAGGCCCTGCAGTTGAATCTTCCGATAGCCCCGATCCACGATCTGGTAGTGAAGGACAACGATCTGGTGGTAGCTACACATGGGCGATCGTTCTGGATACTGGACGACATTGCCCCGCTGCGCGAGATTGTGCCGCAGCTCGCAACCTCCGATGTCCACTTATTTCGCCCGGTTGAGGCGGTCCACGTCCGGCGCAACGAAAATCGCGACACTCCGCTCCCCTCGGAAACTCCCGCGGGAGAAAATCCCCCGGCAGGGGCGATCATTGACTACTACTTGAAATCTCCGCCGGCGGAAGAAATCACGCTGGAGGTCCGCGATCCGCAAGGTAAGGTGGTGCGGCGCTATTCCAGCAAGGAACCGAAGCTGCCATCCGAACCAGCACCGCCGTTGACCAGTGATTGGGTGCAGCCGCCGGCACGCCTAAGAAAAGGGACGGGGATGAACCGGTTCGTCTGGGATTTGCGGTATCCCGCGCCCGACGTGCTGCAGCACGAATATCCAATTTCTGCGATTCCCGGCAATACGCCTCCAGGACCTGAAGGACCGCTAGCGCTTCCAGGCCAATACGAGATATCACTTACGGTGGGCAGCCGGGATTATCGCGAACCTCTGGTCGTCAAAATGGATCCGCGGGTCAGCGTCTCGCAAGCTGACCTGGCCCGGCAGCTCGAGCTGGAGCTAAAGATCAGCGATCTACTGTCACAAATCACCGGGGCCCAGCGTCAGATACTGGCGGTGCGCACACAGTTGAATGCACTTAGAAGCCCAGCTGCCGTGGGACGTGGGAGTGCCGACCTGAACGCGGCGGTCTCTGCTCTCGACAAGAAACTGGAATCCACTGCCGGTTCTCCCGGGGAGGAGGCAGCGCCACAGCAGACCCTGCGCGGGGTAAGTGCGACCCTCGCTGGGTTGGTCTCCGGCCTGGACGGAGCGGATGCCGCGCCTACTCAGCAAGCCGTGCAGGTTTTTGACGAAAGCCAGGTCTTCGCGACCCGGCTTCTCTCTGAATGGCAACAGATTCAGCAAACCGATCTGGGCGCGCTGAATCACGCATTGCAACAAAATCATCAACCGGAAATCACAGTTCCGCCAGCTCCTGTCCTGCCGTGAGTGGTCTTGGGGCTGCGCTTTTTGTCGTTTAAACCGGAATTTTGGCCAGCTCCAACAGTGACCAAAGTACCGTTTGAATTGACCCATCGATATGTAAGACTTCCTTAGCGCCACCTACCCCCGGCCTGCGCGCTGAACGCATTCCCTAAATTTCAAGGAGCAATCATTGTGAAGTTCCGGACTCTATCCCTGCTTGCTAGCATGGTGCTGTTGGCCATCACCGCCTTGACTCAAAATTATCCGCAGAAACTTGCTACCGCTACTGTGCCCTTTGATTTTGTTGCCGGAGATGTCCAAATGGCCGCGGGCACGTACACCTTCCGTCAAATTAACCCCGAGGTCATTCAAATCCAGTCGAAGGACGGACACAACTCAGCCAAGCTTGCACCGTCCTCCCTGAAATGGCAAAAGGGTGAAAACGGAGGGAAAGTAGTGTTCAAGCGCTATGGGAAAGAATATTTCCTGTCGGAAATCTGGTCTTCCGATGACAAGCTGGGACGCGAGTTGCCAGTGACCAAACGCGAGCGCACCATGCTCGCCGGGAGGCCATCCGCCCAAGCGCAGAACGTTTCCCTGGTTGCCCGCTGAAGTAAGGCGAGCGCGCGAAGAAGTTAACCTCGACCGAAGAAGGCTCGCCACTTAAACTGGCGGGCTTTTCTTTGGCCAGGTCTACGTCCGGAATAAGCTGCCCTGGCCTTCCGAAGCGGCAGCACGTCTGCTCCTGCGGCCCAGAAAACGCCGCATCGGCGCATGGCTCGCAATGGTTACGCAGTTTCTACCAGAGTCTTTCGAAACATACAGTGCTTGGTCAGCCGCCTCGATGACCTGATCTACGGTTCGTGTACTGACATTTGCCTCGGCCACCCCGATGCTAATGGTCACGTTGGTGTCAATGCCCCCGCTTTTCGCGCGAATCATTCTGCGGGGAGTGCGAGAGGTGAGCTTGCGCCGATCACTACCGCGCCCTTGAGAGCGCCGCTCTCCCGTACGGACTCGGAAGACTGAAGCTTCTATCTCCTGACGCAACAAATCGAGGTGGGGGAAGGCTTCCTGGGCCGATTTTCCCCGAAACAACACTGCAAATTCCTCGCCGCCGACGCGGTAAGCCGCGCCCCCACCGGTGACGTTGGCCAGGCGTGATGCCACCATGCGGAGCACTTGATCGCCAGTGTCATGCCCGTAGCGGTCGTTAAAAGACTTGAAGTGGTCCACGTCAATTGCCGCCAGGGAGTAGATCTCTGACCGGCTACGTAGATGTTCGCGGAAGGCGCGCCGGCTAGGTAGACCCGTGAGTTCGTCGTGATACGCGAGGAAGTATGAGGTCTCGACAAGGGAAGCGCACAGAATCAGAGCGGCGACCGCCAGATAGGCTGTCGCAGTGATGCGGTTTCCACTCAACAGACCCAGCAGTATGGCCAGCAGACTCCAAAGGAATCCGCTCTCTACGGGCCTTCGATAGTGGACAAGACGTAAGGCAAAGATTGCAAATGCGATGGCAAATAGGATGTTCACAGGTGATAAAACGCTCCACCCAACATTCGTGGCTGCTGGTCCATAGGGGCGCCCCGTAACCCCCACGGCCACAAAATCTGCAACCAGAATGCCTAACCGTATAGGAATTGAGGCCAGCGTGAACCCGCGTTCTGGAAGAAACGAGAACACGACAAAATTCACTGGCAGCAGCACCGCAACCAAGGCCATGGTGACGCGAGCGGCAGCGAATGAGGAAAGCCCGGAAATGGGCTGCAGGGCGAGAGCCAGGACCAGCAGAAGACAGAACACTCGGGTGGAACTGAATCGCCAGGCGAGTAAGCATCCCACGATGATTGTGGCGTAACAAGCGAACTGAATTGCCGTCTCAAACCCTCGCCCCGGGGGCATGAACTGCATCAGCAGAACAGCGGCGAAGAGCAGCAAACCTCCGGGCAGCAAGTACGCAAACGTTCTCGCCCGTCGCAAATTCACAGAAAATTCACCAACTTGGAGCCTATGCGGCCTGCCCGGAGGGCACAATAACAACCGGGATACATGTGTTACTCGAAGTCGAGTTGCAGCCTTCGGAGAACAGTCCTTGACACGCAATCGCGGAGGCGTATGTTTGAGCGAATGCGAGGGTAAGAGGGATAGGGGCCATCCCTGTGATACCGCTCATCCTCCTACTTTGAAGCCGCTTGGGGGGCATCATGCAGAACTGCCGGTTACCCCGCCTCAGTTTGGCGATCACTCTGTTGCTTGTATTCGCGGTTAGCGCTGGTGCACAAACCCGTCCAGGTGGAAACGGCGGGCGCCCCACACCGGGTACAGGTAATACTGGGAACACTCCAACGATTACCCGTCCCAACAACCTACCCAGCATTACCACTCAACCCAGGTTGATGTTCCTTTCGGGAAAAGTAAGGTTGGAAGACGGCAGTCCGCTGACCGATCAGGCGATCATCGAGACTATCTGCCGCGGACAACGGCATGCGGTGGCCTACACCGATAGAAAGGGCAACTTCAGTTTTGAATTCGGGCAACGGCACTCCCCCATGGCGGAAGACATAGGCACTGGCGAGGCCAACATCTCCGGAGGCCCGACCGGACCGGTCTCCGGAAACCGTTCGGAAGTTGAGGGCCGGATGTGGCGCGAATGCGAATTGGAGGCAGTTCTGCCAGGATTTACATCGCAAGTGATTGAACTCGGTCGATTTGACGGCAGTGGAGCGACAGACGTGGGGACCATCGTGCTGCATCGGATGGGAGAGGCGCAGGGGCTTACCGTCAGCGCTACAACCGCTCAGGCACCCTCGGGTGCCCGCAAAGCCTTTGAAAAAGGACAAGAGGATGCGAAGAAGGCCAAGTGGGACGCGGCTGAGGAGAAGTTCCAGAAAGCAGTTCAGATTTACCCCAAGTTTGCTATCGCGTGGGTAGATCTAGGGCGTGTGCAGATGCAGAAGAAGGACAATAATGCTGCCCGGCAATCATTCGGACGTGCAGCCGAGGCAGATCCCAAACTGGTAAGTCCCTATCAGGAGCTGGCACGTATTGCGTTCGCGGAGAAAAACTGGCAAGAAGTAGTCACCCAAACCGACCACGTCCTCGCGCTTAACCCGGTGAGTTTCCCACAGGACTGGTTTCTTAACTCCGTCGGCAACTTCTACCTGGAGAAGCTTGACGCCGCCGAAAAAAGCGCCCGACAAGGCATTAAGACTGATGTGGAACGGAGAATACCCAAGATGGAATTCGTTTTGGGGGTAATTTTGGCGCAAAAGCACGACTACCCCGGGGCCCTGGAGCATCTACGAACCTATGTGCGTTTAGCACCAAATGCTCCCGATGTCGTAAATGCGAATAACCAGATCGCACAAATGGAGAAGATTACTGGAACCGCAACTGCCGCGCCCAAGTAGTCGTTACGCGGTGGTGGTGGGTTTCGCTTCTGCGTTGCCTGTACTTTTAAAATTATCAATTCCGAAGCCAAGCATCATCTGGAGCAATTGTCGCTTCAGACCTCTATAAGGACCGAGCTCGAGGTCTGGCATGTCAAGCGTTTATCGGACTTTCTTCCAACTATTTGGTTTCGGACGGATCGTGACCCCGTCTTTCTTTTTGATGCTGGTAATAGGCCTCAGCTCGGCAATCGCCGATGCACAAAACTGCCCCACCTGCGATGCGCCGCAGGAAAAAACTGTGGAATCAGCCTCCGGGCAGGAATGGATTTTTACCAAGAACGTGGACGAAGTCAGTGTTCTATTTACGGCGTCTAATAAAGGGAAGTTCGTCGATGACCTCACCTCGAACGACGTGGTCGTTCAAGATGACAAAAAGCCGCCCTCCGCAGTTATCGATTTTCATACGCAGCGCGATCTGCCATTAAGGGTTGGCCTGGTGGTGGACACCAGTGACTCCGTGCAGCCGCGTTTCAAATTTGAGCAAAATGCAGCGGGATCGTTCCTTGGGGAGATCGTCAAAGCGGGACGCGATCTCGGCTTTATCATGGGATTTTCAGAAAAACCAAATGTGGTGCAAGATTTCTCCGATGACACTCAGCTGCTCTCGCATGGGCTAGCCAAGCTGCATCGTGGTGGCGGAACGGCGTTATTTGATGCCGTCGCCGCGGCAGCGGAGAAACTGAAGAATCGACCCGAGCAGCAGATGGTGGCGCGCATAATAGTTGTGCTTTCCGATGGCGAGGACAATTCCAGTCACCTCAAGTTGGAAGATGCAATCCGTCTGGCCCAGCAGTCGGAGCTGATGGTCTACGCCATCAGCACCAACACGGTGGATTTGCGCCTGGAAGGCGACCAGAATTTACAAAAGCTGGCCGACGAGACCGGCGGCCGGGCACTCTTCCCTACTAAGACCAAAGAAGTGGCCAAAGCCTTTTCGCATATCGAGGACGAGTTGCGCAGCCGTTATGCGGTCTCTTATAGGCCGGCAGATTTCAAGGCTGATGGCCACTTTCGGCATATCAAAATCGTGGCCCGCCGGCTCGGCAAGAAGCTTAAAGTTCGTGCCCGCCGAGGCTACTATGCGCTTGGCCAGCTTGGCGCCGGAGCCACCGCACTGAATAGTTCTTTTGTGGATATTTCGAATAAGTAGTTGCGCTCGTACGCGAGGGCTCAAGTTAGTTTATCCTCTTGGGTTTCCCGGAGGATAAGTGGCCCTGCAACGCCTTTCCCTTTGTTTGTCCTTAGCTTTTTTCTTCTTCTTCTCATTTTCCCCGGTCGCCATCGCGCAGTCATTCAGTCCTGACCTGTATTCAGGAATGCGCTGGCGCATGATCGGTCCCTTTCGCGGCGGCCGGACCGTGGCGGCTAGCGGGGTGCCTGGCCAGCCGAACGCCTTTTACATTGGCGTCAACAATGGGGGCGTGTGGAAGACCAACGATTATGGTCGCACCTGGAAACCAATTTTTGATGGCCAGGCCACAGGATCGGTCGGAGCGCTGGCGGTGGCTCCGTCCAATCCGAGCATTATTTATGTTGGGAGTGGCGAGGGATTGCGACGGCCCGATCTCTCCACCGGAGATGGCATTTACAAATCTACCGATGGTGGCCAGACCTGGCAGCACCTGGGGTTGAGGGATGGCCAGCAGATTGGGGCGTTGATCGTTGACCCGCAGGACCCTAACCGAGTATTCGCTGGCGTCATGGGTCACCCCTATGGGCCGAATGCAGAGCGTGGGCTTTACCGCTCCACTGATGGCGGGCAGACCTGGCAGAAAATTCTCTACAAGGATGAGAACACGGGCGCTATTGACGTGCAGTTCGACCCAGTGAATCCGCAGACGGTTTATGCCTCACTCTGGGCCTCGCGCCGACCACCCTGGACAACAGGCAATGCGCTTCAGGCACCGGGCAGCGGGCTCTACAAGTCCAAAGATGGCGGCAACAACTGGCAGCAACTGACCCAGGGACTGCCAACCCAGGCAGAGGGCCTTGGGCGCATCGGGATCGGTATTGCTCCCAGTGACCCGAACCGCATTTACGCGTTGGTGGATGCCCCCATAATCGGCGGACTCTTTCGTTCGGATGATGGCGGGCAAAGCTGGCAGCGAATCAATGGCGAGGAGCGGATCTGGGGGCGCGGCTCCGATTTCGCCGGGGTGCGCGTTGATCCCAAGAACAAAGACGTGATCTATGTTGCGAATACCTCCACTTATCGCTCGAATGACGCGGGCGCCACCTTCACCGCAATTAAGGGAGCGCCAGGAGGAGATGATTACCACACCATCTGGATCAATCCGGAAAATCCGCAAATTATTTTGGTAGCCAGCGATCAGGGCGCGACCATCAGCGTGAACGGCGGTCAGACCTGGAGTTCCTGGTACAACCAGCCAACGGCACAGTTCTACCACGTGATTACAGATAACCGATTTCCCTATTGGGTCTATGGTGGCCAACAGGAGAGCGGTTCAGCAGGCATTGCCAGCCGCGGGGATGACGGCGAAATCACGTTCCGCGACTGGCATCCAGTAGGAACAGAGGAGTACGGGTATGTGGCCCCCGATCCCTTAGACCCCAATATTGTGTATGGCGGCAAGGCCAGCCGTTACAACCAGACCACCCACCAAAGTCAGGATATTTCTCCTGTGGTGCTGCGCACCGCGAAGTACCGCTTCAACCGGACCGCGCCGCTGATCTTCTCTCCCGTTGATCCGCACGTTCTTTATCTTGGTTCCAACGTGTTGTTCAAGACCACCAATGGCGGACAAAGCTGGGACATCATCAGTCCAGATTTAACTCGCGAGGATCCAGGTGTGGCGCCGAACTTGGGGGTGTTCGCCTCCGCCAAGGAGGCCAAGGAACAACATCGCGGCGTGATTTATGCTGTGGGGCCGTCCTTCAGAGACGTAAACCTGATTTGGATAGGCACAGACGATGGCCTGATTCACTTGACGCGGGACGGTGGAAAGAGTTGGCAGAACGTCACCCCGCCGGAGCTCACGCCGTGGAGCAAGGTCGCGCAGATCGAGGCCTCGCACTTCGATACTGAGACGGCCTATGCTGCGATCAATCGCTTCCGGTTAGATGACCTGCATGCCTATATTTATCGCACGCACGATGGCGGCAAGAGCTGGCAAAGGATTACCAACGGGCTTCCTGACAACGCCGCCGTTAACACTGTGCGTGAAGACCCGCAGCGCCAGGGATTGCTGTTTGCTGGTACTGAGAACACCGTCTATGTCTCGTTCGATGATGGCGAGCACTGGCAGTCGCTACAGCGGAATCTGCCTGCGACATCGATTCGCGATCTGGTGGTTCATGGCGACGATGTCGTGGTGGGAACACACGGCCGGTCGTTCTGGATTCTGGACGACATTACGCCGCTTCGACAACTGGATTCGCATATCGCAGAATCGACTGCTTATCTTTTCCGTCCGCAGTTGAGTTATCGAGTACGCCGCAGCACCAATACCGATACTCCGCTTCCTCCCGAAGAACCGGCGGGTCAGAACCCGCCAGATGGTGTGATCATCTATTACTTCCTGAAATCTGCCGCCTCTGGATCGGAGACGCTGGAGATTCTTGATCGCTCCGGCAAACTGGTGCGGCGATTCTCAAGTACCGACCGGCCGGAAGCGATCAATGAGAAGGAGCTGACGGCGCCTATGTATTGGGTGCGCCAGCCGCGAACCCTGGCGAGCGATGCCGGGATGCACCGCTGGGTGTGGGACCTGCATTACCCCTCGCCGCAAGCGCTGAGCCACGAGTATCCGATCTCTGCCGTGTACGGCGATACTCCTCGCGACCCGCTGGGAGCGCGCGCCTTGCCGGGCGAGTACACAGTAAAGCTGACGGTCGCAGGACAGACCTACACGCAGCCGCTCACCGTCAAGATGGACCCGCGGGTAAATACATCCGAAGCTGGCTTAGTACGGCAGTTCGAGCTTGAAACTCAAATTGTGGCTGCCATGAACGGGGAGTATCACGCCCTTCAGGAGGTACGCGATCTACGCGCGCAACTTAAGAGACTGCAAGGACAAACCAACAACCCACGATTGGCCAGCGCCATTGCGGCACTGGACACAAAGCTTTCGCCGCTTGACGGCAACCCCACCGCATATGGCGGCGCAGGAGGAGAAGGGTTGACCGGCTTGAACGGGCAACTCAGCTACTTGCTCGGAGTTGTGGACAGCGCCGATGCTCCACCGACTACTCAGGCGGCTGCTACGTTTAAAGAATTACAGCAAAAAGCCGCGGAGTTTGAAATGCATTGGGCAGCGTTCAAGAACCAGGATGTGCCTGCGCTAAACAAGCAGTTGCGAACTGGTCGATTGCCAGAGATTAAGGTTGAAGCAGCCGATCACGAGCGCACGTCTAAATAATATTCTCCGAGACGTCGTGCAGCCACCTCGCTTGCGAACTACCATGCAATCAAACTGACATTGTCCAGCCAGACATCGTAGTTGTGTTGTGCGTAGTCTCCGTCCATCTGGAAGGCTACGTTCACCTCGAATACGTTCATCGGCTTAGGCTTGAAATACATGTTGATCGGGTGAGCAACGCCATCGAAAGTCATGCTCACAAAGTGTGCCCGCTGGTCGCTGGTTCGCTCAAATTCCCAGGTTAGGTGGTGCCAGGTGTTAGCGCTGGGCACAGGGCAAGGTACCCCGGTGTGTATCCATTTTTTGCCGGCAGTGTCCCAAACGTCCCACTGATGACCGCGGCCCTTGTAGTCGCACTGGGTGCCGAAAATATATTTCAGGTTATCGGTTGATTGATTGACGTCGAATTCTAACGCTTGGGATGCACCAGGGTCCCTCACATAAAAGTAGAGGTCATAGAGGAAGTGGTGGAGATTGTTGTTGCCGCCCAATTGTTTGTCCCAAATGGCGGCGGAATAGGGAGTATGTCCGCCGAGCCAGAAATGGGCAGAGTTGCCATCCATGCTGGGCGAGGAGACCCCTTCGGTCATGGAGTAGAGCGCCACCGGGCCCCGGGCATTGATACCCGCACATACGGTGCAACTATCCCAGCCACCAATCTCCTCGATGTGCGTGAAGCGCGAGGCATTGGGAGGACCCAAGGTTGCAGGATCTGACGACGAAGATTTCACGTTGACCTGCACTGTGCTTTGGTAGGAACGTTGGGAGCTGTCCCATGCTTCCCCAGTGATGTTGTGCTTCCCAACGGGCAGTGTGATCTGAGTATCTATTTGGCTGGTGGCGGATTCATACACGGATTTTCCGTCCGCTAAAATTTTGATTCCCGCCACAGGCGTCGCGGACCGTGCCGACATCACCACACGAAGCGGAGACCCGACGGTTGCGCCATTGGCAGGTTGGCTGATGGTAACGCTGCTGGTGAGCGGGGCGGCGGCCTGCACCTTGGCTGGCTGGTATCCACCACCGCCGCAAGAACTCAGTAACACGGGCAGGACGACAGTGGTCACCGCAAGAGCAGAGAAATATCCTTTTCGCATCGCGCGAAGCTTAACTCCTGTTCATTTTTTGGAATGTGTCACAAAGGTAGAGCAGCATCTACTCTGCCTCAATCAGGAGTTCACCTTACGATGGAGTTACTGGGAGGGATGGCCCGCGCCTTAGTCCTACTTGCCAGCTAGCTAGCAGTCCGGCAGTTCGAGTTGATCGGCATGCGACTTGTTGGATTGGTGCTCTTTAGTCAGCACCAGCTCCAGCCATTTGGCCTGTTTCTCTGCGCGTGCGGAATCGGCGATTTCGGGAGGGTGGCTGATAGAGAACTCCTGGCCGCAGTGGTCGCAACGAACCGTGCCCATGCTGGTAAATCCCGGAGCCTGCGCCCGCTCCTGGCCTTTCCTAATTGCCACTCCGGTCATTGGTATTCGGTGGGTGGTTGTCCCTGTCCCATTTTACTGTGGAGGTCAGGAATTCTCTGCACGAGTTCAGCTCGGCGGTTCTTTTCGAAGGTACCCTGAGCACTCGACAACCGGGAGGCGAGGATACTTGGGAAAACTCTGATCGCGGAATGAGAGCTGGCACTGGTAAAACTTCGACGAGCGCGGAGTTTCGATCACCCGCGCGTTCTCGCAATCCAGGCACAAACCTAGGCGACGTCTTTCATCTTCACGATCCATGGCAATAAAACCGACCGCGCACGAGTAGCTGATGCTCCAGTAACGCAGGATTGAGTGCTGCTGGATGCAGCTCTCGCCGGCGCACGGCAGCACGGAGCGTAGACCCTGCATCTCTTTAACCTAAGGTGATTGCGCCGCGTCCAGGCGGCATTTGATTTCCGACTCTACCAGAGAGACTATACATGCCATCAAAAACGGTTCTCATAGTTGACGATAACGAAATCATCCTAAAAACTCTAACCGCGATTTTTGAAGGGGCAGGGTTTAGCGTCCTTGGCGCGCCCAATGCTCGCTCCGCTTTCGGCCTTTTCCGAGACAAAGCGGTAGATCTAGTGCTGTTGGACTTTGCTCTTCCGGATGACGGGGAATGGGTGGGACCGGAGATGAAACGCATGAAGTCAGGTGTGCCGATCGCTGTCTTTTCGGGCGATCCTGCGGCGGCGAAAGCTCTGAGCTTTGCGGATGCCCTCATCGCCAAACCCGAGAGTCCAGAGATACTGCTTGCGACTGTCCGAAAACTGATGGACACGTCGGAGAGGCAGGCGGCATAGAACCACCCAAACTGCTACGGGATCTTACAAGTTTCGAGGTGTGAGGCGTTCCTTCACTACGCCGCCTGGCGGCGGCCGTTCTTCAGGAAGATCACTTTTTGGCTCGGTGCAACCGCCTTAATCTGGCGTACCAAGGCTTGCCCGCGGTCCTTCTCGCGACGGATGTCCACAAATACCACGTCGTACTGATCCGGTGCCCAGAGCGAGACCGCTTCGTCCTGATTTTTTGCCCACCGAACCTGGTATCCAGCGCCAGACAGCTCTTCGCGCACGATCTTTCCGATGGTCGGATTATCCGCGACGAGTAGAACCGTCTGCAGGGCAAGTTCCTGAGTTTCCACGTTGGCAAACCGTCCAAATGCTTCTAATTTCAAGGATTCTAACTAATTGATGCCCAGACTCAAAGCATAGATTCAGACCTAGACGGAGGTCGTGCCGAATATCCCCTGAAGCCACTCAGCTCCGATAATGGTTTCCGCTTGTCTACCCGGACAGGGATGTAGAAATCCAGAGGGCAGTTCCTATATAGCTGAAAATTATGGGTTTGCGAGTTAGATTGCGGCCGAATAATATTGTACCGGACCGGTGCTATATTGTATTATCATAATCGTACCGATTCAGTACTGTATGTTTGTAGCCGTTTCAGCGGTGACGTTCCGAAAGAACAGGAGCCGGCGATGATCCGACTGGGTAAGTTAACCGACTACGGACTGGTCTTGATGACCTACATGGCGAGCAACAAGCCACGCGAGCTGCATACTGCGCGCGACCTGGCTTCCGACTCGCAGTTGCCCTTGCCCACGGTTAGCAAAGTCTTGAAGCAGCTCCTGCAAGCGCGCTTGCTGGTTTCGCATCGTGGCACCAAGGGGGGGTATACCTTGGCTCGTGGCCCCGAGGAAATCTCAGTTTCGGAAATCATTGGCGCCCTCGAAGGCCCAATTGCTTTAACCGAGTGCAGCACCGAGGTGACCGGGCTTTGCGAGTTGGAACCTTCCTGCCCAATCAAAA
Source organism: Terriglobales bacterium (assembly GCA_035651655.1). Taxonomy (NCBI): domain Bacteria; kingdom Pseudomonadati; phylum Acidobacteriota; class Terriglobia; order Terriglobales; species Terriglobales bacterium. The sequence continues at coordinate 490,026 of DASRFG010000023.1, read as the reverse complement.
GCAATCAGCGCATCATCAGCCACGCGGTTAGAGGCGCCCTCGAGAAAGTAATGCTCGCCGATTTAGCGCAGCCGCTGCAATTGGTGGGAATCAAAGATGGCGAGGGCAAAGTCATACCCGTCGGTCTTATATCTGGGAGAACGCAATGAGCACTAATGTAAATATCGAGGACCTGGCGAATCGCGAGTACAAGTGGGGATTCGTCACCGACATTGAAGAAGAGCGGATCCCAAGGGGTCTGAACGAGGACATCGTCCGCGTGATTTCGGCCAAGAAGCAGGAGCCGGAATTCATGCTGGAGTGGCGGCTGAAGGCATATCGCCATTGGGCTTCGCTGCAGAAGTCGGAAGCCGAGCCTAAGTGGGCGAACATTAAGTATCCGCCAATCGACTACCAGAACATCTACTACTACTCCGCGCCCAAGAAGAAGGCTGGGCAGAAGAGCATGGAGGAAGTCGATCCGGAGATCCTGCGCACGTACGAAAAGCTGGGCATTCCGCTACAGGAACGGGCAATGCTGGCAGGAGTGGCTGTGGACGCGGTATTTGACAGCGTATCCGTGGCTACCACTTTTAAAGAAAAGTTGGCGGAGAAGGGAATTATCTTCTGTTCGTTCTCCGAAGCGGTACAGAACCACCCTGAGCTGGTGCAGAAATATCTCGGCACGGTAGTTCCTTACAGTGACAACTTTTTCGCAGCGCTGAACGCAGCCGTGTTCAGCGATGGGTCGTTCGTGTACGTCCCTAAAGGCGTGCGCTGTCCGATGGAGCTTTCGACATACTTCCGCATCAACGCGGCGGAGACCGGACAGTTCGAGCGCACTCTAATCATTGCAGACGAAGGCGCGTCCGTCAGCTATCTGGAGGGCTGTACCGCGCCCATTCGCGACGAGAACCAGTTGCACGCTGCCGTGGTCGAACTGATCGCGCTCGATAACGCTCAGATCAAGTACTCCACGGTGCAGAACTGGTATCCGGGCGACAAGGAAGGCAAGGGCGGGATCTATAACTTCGTCACCAAGCGCGGAAAGTGCGCTGGGGTGAACTCCAAGATTTCCTGGACACAGGTGGAGACCGGCTCGGCCATCACCTGGAAATATCCGAGCTGCATTCTGCAGGGCGACAACTCAGTTGGCGAGTTCTACTCGGTCGCTCTGACCAACAATTATCAGCAGGCGGACACCGGCACCAAGATGATCCACCTTGGTAAGAACACCAAGAGCACGATTGTCTCGAAAGGCATTTCTGCCGGGCACGGCCAGAATACCTATCGCGGCCAGGTAAAGATCCTGAAGAACGCGGTGGGCGCGCGTAACTACACGCAATGCGATTCGCTGCTGATCGGCGATAAGTGCGGCGCGCACACCTTCCCGTACATCGAGGTAAAAAATGCCACGGCTCACATGGAGCACGAGGCGTCGACTTCGAAAATCGGCGAAGACCAGCTCTTCTACCTCCGCCAGCGCGGACTTAAGGCTGAAGACGCCGTTTCCATGATCGTGAACGGCTTCTGCAAACAGGTATTCCGCGAGCTGCCGATGGAGTTTGCAGTAGAGGCCCAGAAGCTGCTGGGCGTCAGCTTGGAAGGCAGCGTCGGATAACTAATGCCGCCTCGGCGGAAAAAGAACAGCCGGTGAGGACGCCGGCGTACACAAGCCGACAAGATTTCGGCGCTACGAAAAGGAAAAATCACGAATGAGTCTTCTCGAAATCAAGAATTTGCACGTGGCGGTGGACAACCACGAGATCCTCAAGGGCCTTGACCTGAAGGTGAATCCGGGCGAGGTGCATTCCATCATGGGGCCGAACGGCTCGGGCAAGAGCACGCTCGCGCAAGTGTTGGCTCGCCGCGAAACTTACAACGTCACCAAGGGCGAGGTCCTGTTCAACGGCAAGGACCTGCTGGCTATGAAGCCGGAAGAGGCGGCTTGTGAAGGCATATTCCTGGCTTTTCAGTATCCGGTGGAGATTCCCGGCATTGGCAATGCGTATTTCCTGCGTGCAGCTTTGAACGCGCAGCGTAAGGCACGTGGCGAAGACGAGCTGGATGCCATGGATTTCCTGCCAATGTTCAAGGAGAAACTAAAGCTGCTGGAAATGGATGAGCGGCTGCTTAATCGTTCGGTGAACGAGGGTTTCTCCGGCGGCGAGAAGAAGCGCAATGAGATTCTCCAAATGGCGGTGCTGCAGCCGAAGCTTGGCATCCTCGATGAGACCGACTCCGGGCTCGACATCGATGCCCTGAAGATTGTGGCAAAAGGTGTGAATGCCATGCGAGGGCCTGACCGGTCCTTTGTTGTGGTGACGCACTATCAGCGGCTGCTCGATTACATCAAGCCGGATGTGGTGCACGTTCTGGTGGACGGCCGCATCGTGAAATCTGGCGGACCAGAGCTGGCGCTGGAACTCGAAAAACAGGGCTATGTGGGGATCGAAGGCGAAACCCGCACCGCCAGATCGGCGTAAGGATCAGGAACTAATGTCAAATGTGATCACTACAACTCCGCAGCTGGCCAGTTATCTGGATGCCTTCAGCGCGTTCAACAAGCGCGCTCCTGGACACACGCAGCCCTGGCTTCGATCCTTGCGTGAAGACGCCTTTTCTCGCTTTGCCGAGGTTGGTTTCCCCACTACGCACGACGAAGACTGGCGCTTCACCAGTGTGGCTGCGATTGCCAACACGGCGTTCCAGCTTCCGGCAGCCGGCAAAGCCAAAGTGTCTGCCCATGAACTTGAGCCGTATCGATTCACCGCGTCAGCGTGTCAGCTGGTATTCGTTAATGGGCGATATGCGCCGGAACTCTCGGTTCTTGGTGTCCTACCTAAAGGCGTGAAGGTGGGTAGCCTGGCGGAGCAGATTACAAATAACGCCAGTGCAATTGAACCTCACCTGGGTCGTTACCTCAATACGCAACGCGATGCCTTCTGCGCCTTGAACACTGCGTTCATCGAGGATGGCGCCTACTTACACATCGCGCGCGGTGCGGTGCTGGAAAATCCGATTTATCTTCTGTTTGTCTCCGTAGGCAGCGACACGCCGCTCATGACGCACCCGCGCAATCTAATCATCGCGGAAGAGAACAGCCAGGCAGCCATTATTGAAGATTACATTTCGCTGGGCAGCGGGGAGCCGGCATTTTCCAACACTGCTACTGAGCTGGTCGCGGGCGACGACAGCGTCGTTTCGCATTACATGCTGGAGCGCGAGCACGCGCAGGCGTTCAACATTTCGACTTTGCGCATTCAGCAGGGACGCAGCACCAGCGTCGCTTCGCATTCCGTTCTGTTGGGTGGAAGGCTGGTGCGTAACAACGTCCATCCTGTGCTCGCGGGCGAAGGCGCCGACTGCCTGATCAATGGCCTGTTCATCGGCAACGGCCGGCAGCACATGGACAATTACATGCTGGTGGAGCATGCCAGCCCGCACTGCGGCAGCCGCCAGTTTTACAACGGTATTTTGGACGGGCACTCTCGCGGCGTTTTTCATGGCCGCATCATTGTCCATAAAGACGCTCAGAAGACCGACGCGAAGCAAACCAATCGCAACCTGCTGCTCTCTGACAACGCGCAGATTGATACCAAGCCGCAGCTGGAGATCTATGCCGATGACGTGAAGTGCACCCACGGCGCGACCATCGGTCAGATCGAGGAAAACGCACTGTTCTATTTGCGCTCACGCGGCATGGATGAGGGTTCCGCGCGACGCCTGCTGCTCTATGCGTTTGCCAGCGAGTGCCTGGATCGCATGAAGCCGGAGGCGCTCCGCGCGCATCTGGAACAATTGATAACCGGTTGGCTCTTCGGGGAGGGTGGTTTCGCGAGCGAAATCACAGCGGCGCACGCTTTAGAGGCTGCTTCCGGTCAACCTACGCAAAGAAAGCCGGGAAATTGGGAGGAGGTCGGATGAGCATCGCTGCCAACACGGTTACCCGAGAGATGCACCCGTTCAGTGTTGCTCTTGCGCCTTACGACGTGGAGAAGGTACGCCGTGACTTTCCGATTCTGCAGCAGAAGATCCACGGCAAGCCGCTGGTCTATCTGGACAATGCCGCAACCACACAAAAGCCGCAGTCGGTGATAGACGCAATTTCGGCCTACTACCAGGAAGATAATTCCAACGTGCATCGTGGCGTGCACACGCTCTCCGAGCGGGCCACCGAACAATATGAGCGTGCACGGGCTCTGGTGCAGCATTTCATCAATGCTGCCGATCCGAGCGAAATCATTTTTGTGCGCGGAACGACCGAGGCCATCAATTTGGTTGCACAGAGCTACGGCCGCAAGAACGTCGGCCGCGGTGACGAAGTCGTAATTACCGCCCTCGAGCACCACTCTGACATCGTTCCCTGGCAAATGCTTTGCGAAGAGAAGGGCGCGCGGCTGCGGGTGGTGCCCATCAACGAACGTGGCGAGCTGCGGCTCGACGAATACGAGAAGATGCTCGGCCCGAAGACGAAGATCGTCGCTGTGGGCCATATCTCGAATGCTCTGGGCACGCTGAATCCCATACGGAAGATGGTCGAGCTTGCGCACCGCTGGAACATTCCGGTGCTGGTTGACGGAGCGCAGGCGGCGCCGCGGATTAAAGTGGATGTACGCGAGCTGGATTGTGATTTCTACGCCTTCTCATCCCACAAGCTGTATGGCCCCACCGGAATGGGCGTGCTTTATGGCAAGGCGGCTCTGCTGAATGCTATGCCTCCCTATCAAGGCGGCGGAGACATGATCAGCTCCGTAACCTTTGAGAAGACGACTTACAACAAGCTGCCACACAAATTCGAAGCGGGAACCCCGCACGTGGCTGGCGCAGTTGGACTCGGAGCGGCGATCGAGTACGTCAATCATTTGGGCATCGAGAACATCGCCGCCTACGAGCATGAGCTGTTGAAGTACGCTACTGAAGCGGTTTCCGCCGTGCCCGGCGTGCGCCTGATTGGGACCGCGCGGGAGAAGGCGGGCGTGCTCTCATTTGTGTTCGAGAACATCCACCCGCACGACATTGGTACTATCCTGGATCAGGAAGGCATCGCCATTCGGACGGGCCACCACTGCGCCCAGCCGGTAATGCAAATCTTTGGCGTGCCGGCAACGGCACGTGCATCTTTCGGTTTATACAACACTCGCGCCGACGTGGACGCGCTGGTCGCAGGCTTGCACAAGGTGCGGGAGGTCTTTGGCTGATGGCTGACCTGCGCGATCTCTACCAGGAAGTGATCCTGGAGCACAGCAAGCAGCCGCGAAACTTCCGCGAGCTGACCGGCGCAGAGCGCAAGGCCGAAGGCTACAACCCGCTCTGCGGCGATCATTTCACGGTTTATCTGAACATGGATGGCGATGCCATTCGCGACATCGCGTTCCAGGGCTCCGGGTGTGCAATCTCCAAAGCTTCGGCCTCCATGATGACCCAAAGCTTGAAGGGCAAGACTCGGGCGGAAGCGGACAAAATCTTTCATCGCTTTCATGATCTGGTGACCGGCCAAACTCATCCCAATGGCGACCAGCCGGAGCTGGGCAAGTTGGCGGTATTCTCCGGCGTTCACGAATTTCCGGCGCGAGTGAAATGCGCCACCCTGGCCTGGCATACCCTGAATGCTGCCTTGGAAGGCACGCAGGAGCCAGTTTCAACGGAGTAAAGTTATGGATCCGAATAAGCTCATTCGCTTGACCAGAGGGTGCGAAGTCACCGCCATCCCCAGCGGAACGCGCAGCCTGTTGCCGGCCGGCACCGAAGTGCGCATCATGCAGTCACTCGGCGGCAGCTACAGCGTGTGGTCGAACTACGGCGAAATGTTTCGGGTGGATGCGAAGGATGCCGACGCTTTAGGAGTCACTCCCGCCGTCAAAGATCAGGCGCCGCAAACATCGGCACAGCCCCAGGAATTCAGCGAAGCCAAAATCTGGGAACAGCTCAAAACGGTTTACGATCCCGAGATTCCGGTTAACATCGTTGACCTTGGCCTGATTTACGCTTGCGACATCAATTCTCTCGAAGATGGATCGAAGAAGCTGGATGTCAAAATGACCATGACGGCCCCAGGCTGCGGCATGGGCAACGTTCTTAAGGCTGATGTAGAAAGCAAGCTGTCTCACCTGCCTGGCGTAAAAGAAGTGCAGGTAGAGGTAGTTTTCGATCCGCCATGGACGCCGGTTCGTATGTCCGAAGCTGCCCGGCTGCAGCTTGGCATTGATGTGGATTACGGCTCCTCGGATTCGTCAACTACGGCTTACAAGTAATATCTCCTCAAATCCGTTTTTTTCTGCTTGCTGCCCGTATTTCGGGCCTTCACAAAACGTTATTTACGCGTCCAAACCAGAAGGGGTAAACTCCCGCGTTGGCTTTTGCATGAGCGCGCCAGTATGCTGCGCGTAAAAAAGCCAAGTCGAGGACCTATGCTCTCCCGATTCGACGAGTGGGTGCTGAAGAAAGTTCATGACGCGGCGGGCAATCCGCCGCTACGGCTGGCCCTGGCAAACGGCCCCGAAGTTCGTCCCCAGGGGCGCGCGCTGGGCAGCATAGTTTTTCAAGATCGGTGGGTTGTGGCGAGACTGGTGGTTGACCCTGATATTGGCTTCGGCGAAGCGTATGCAGAAAACAAACTGCGCGTCGAGGGCGACCTGGTGGCCATTCTGACAGCCGCCGACAAAAGTATCCTGGAGCGCGGAAAACGCAACTGGTTTCCCAGTCCAGCAGATTTGTGGCTGCGGCTTACACAGCAGAACACGCGGCGCGGTTCTCGCCATAACATCCATAGGCATTACGATATCGGAAACGATTTCTACAAACTGTGGCTGGACGAGCAACTCGTGTACACGTGTGCTTACTTTCCTAGCCCGGAAAGCGGGCTGGAGGAAGCGCAACTGGCCAAGATGGACCACGTATGCCGCAAAGTTCGATTGCAGCCGGGTGAGAGGGTGGTAGAGGCAGGTTGCGGCTGGGGAGCGCTGGCGCTGCACATGGCCCGCTACTACGGCGTGAAGGTGAAGGCCTTTAACATTTCGCGCGAGCAGATCGCCTACGCACGCTGGCGCGCCGCAAAGGAGGGTCTCGATGATCGCGTGGAGTTCATCCAGGATGACTATCGAAACATCTCGGGAGGCTTTGATGTTTTTATGTCAGTGGGCATGCTCGAACATGTAGGAAAATCGCATTATTCCGCATTCGGCAAGACCATCCAGCGCGCCATTGGCGATCGCGGACGCGGTTTGCTGCACTTTATTGGGCGCAACCAGCCCAGGCCGCTCAACGCCTGGATCCGCAAGCGAATCTTTCCTGGCGGCTACACGCCCTCTCTCCGGGAAGTAATACAGATTCTGGAGTCCCCAAATTTTTCCGTGCTTGACGTAGAGAACCTGAGAATGCACTACGCGCACACGCTGGAACACTGGTTGGAGCGCTTTGAAAATTCCGTGGACGAGGTGAGAGCGCGATTCGACGAGCGTTTCGTGCGTATGTGGCGGCTTTATTTGGCGGGCTCTGCGGCAGCCTTCCGGGCAGGTTCGATGCAATTGTTTCAGGTGGTATTTGCGGGATCAAAGTGCGCGGCATTGCCGTGGACGCGGGCCTACCTTTATGAGCCGCAAGTCGAAGAAGATCAGTCTTCAATGCCCGCGTTCGGATAAGACACATGAATTCCTGCGACGTTCTGGTTGTGGGCGGCGGACCGGCGGGATCCTCCTGCGCCTGGAAGCTGCGAGCGACTGGCCTGGACGTCCTAATTCTCGACAAGCAAACGTTTCCTCGCGACAAAGTCTGCGGCGGATGGATCACGCCTCAGGTGTTGGATGAGCTGCAAATTGATCCCTCCGATTACGGCCCTGGCCGCACCTTCCAACCCATTCACGGTTTTCGCACCAGCCGAATCGGCGATCCAGAGATTGAAAGCGATTACGGCCGGGTTGTCAGTTACGGGATTCGGCGTTTCGAGTTCGACGAATATCTGTTGAGGCGCTCCGGAGCCCGCGTGATTGAAGGTGTGCCTTTCGAGCGCCTGGAGCGCAACGGCGACGGCTGGGTGGTGAACGGCAACATCCGGGCGCATCTGGTGATTGGCGCCGGCGGGCACTTCTGCCCGGTCGCACGTTTTATGGGAGCCCGGATGGGCCGGGAAGAAATTGTGGCGGCGCAGGAAGCCGAATTCGAGATGAATGTGCAGCAGCAGGAAAAGTGCTCGATCCGGCCGGAGATGCCAGAACTTTATTTTTGTGCAGACATGCGCGGCTACGGATGGTGTTTCCGCAAGGGAAACATTCTCAACGTGGGATTCGGCAGGCTCGATCGCCACAGTCTTTCGAAGCAGGTGGCTGAGTTCCTGGAGTTCTTGAAGCGGACGGGCAAGGTTGCCTTCGACCTACCTAGCAATATTCTTGGTCATGCTTACCTTCTTTATTCCAAAACCACCCGCACGCTGGTGGATGACGGGCTGATGCTGATCGGCGATGCTGCTGGATTGGCATATTCGCAGAGCGGCGAGGGGATCCGGCCGGCCATAGAGTCGGGTCTGCTGGCCGCGCAGGTGATTGCCGATTGTGCCAGAGACTACAACCGGGCTGGACTGGAAAATTACAGCAAACTGCTGGCGGACCGCTTCGGTAGCACGCGGGGAGATTGGGCTACGAATCTCGGCCGCAAGCTATCACCCCGCCTGGTCAGCGGCATCGCACGCCAGTTGCTTCGAACGGAATGGTTCCCGCGTCGAGTTGTGCTGGACCGCTGGTTCCTGCACGCGAATGAATCGGCACTTCGTACTCCTGCACTCCAGCCGAAGGCGAGACAAGCGTTGGCGGGTTAGCCCGCCGGGAATAAAAAACTGGAGCTACGAAACCCGCCTGCTAGTCTCTTAATTCCACTATGGGTGAGTCGCCGCTGCAGAAGGTGGCTACGCGCTTGATTTCACCGTTGGCGGCGGGAAGGGTGACCACTCGTCCGAAGCAATAGACGGCATGCCCATTCTCCGCCATGTACCATTTACCTTTGGTCGGCGGCTTGTGGCGGGCGGTGGAGAGGGCTAAGGCTTGCGGCTTGGGTGAGGGTCGGGTGATCGTGGCCGAACTGAGGCCCACGAGCAGGACTGCAATCAGAGCTACTTTCATTTTTCCCCTGGGAGGCGGGGTAGAACTTATACCGCGCTACACTGTCCAGAGGCAATTCCTCTGCCATCGCAATTGAAGGGAAAATCAGCAACTTGCCGCCACCGTGGGTGGCGGGCGCAGAAATTTCTTGCCATTGATGGCAAAGTTGTTGCACAGAGCCGGATGATTGAATCATGTTGACCGGCAGAGACATCGGTTAAGAGAACGCGAATCCAAATTCTGCAAGATCTGTGAGGTCTGAACCCAAGGTGATTATTGCGAACCGGGTGTTGAAGGCTTTCCTAGGATCTCTTTTTGCTGTTTTGTTGGTACTCCCGGCACCGGTCGCCGGGGAGAAGCCTGTCCCCGATCGCAGCGACGTCTCCGGCTCGCTGCCCCAGGATACCGGCACCGCCGGCTTAAAACAGATGCTGGTGCGGCTACGGACGACCGCCCGGATGATGCACACCATTGCTCACCCTGACGATGAAGATGGCGGCATGCTGACCCTGGAATCGCGCGGAAAAGGGGTAAGTATCCTGCAACTCACGCTCAACCGTGGCGAGGGCGGCCAGAACAAGACCGGGAGCAATCTTTTCGACGAACTGGGCCTGCTTCGCACCCTGGAACTGCTTGAGGCTGACAAATACTACGGCATTGAGCAGCGCTTCTCCCGGGTGGTGGATTTCGGCTTCTCCAAGACTCCGGACGAAACTTTCCAAAAGTGGGGCGGGCACGATGTAGCCCTGGGCGACATGGTCCGGCTGATACGCACTTTTCATTCCGATGTGCTGGTCTCGCGTTTCCAGGGCACCTCGCGAGACGGCCACGGAAACCACCAGGCCGCGGCCATTCTGACCAAAGAAGCTTTCCGCGCGGCGGCCGATCCTAGCCGTTTCCCTGAGCAGATTAAGGAAGGACTGCTGCCCTGGCAGGTGAAGAAGCTCTACACCGACCATGTTTTTGAGGGTGAGCCATACGACCTGAAGCTGAACACGGGCCAAGCGGATGCCGCACTGGGAACCTCGTACGTGGAATTCGCCTTAAAAGGCCTGAATCATCAGCTCTCGCAAGGAGCGGGAAATTGGAAGGTCGATGCCGGGGACCGCTTCGACTACTACAAATTGGTGGATTCGGTGTTGCCGCGGACCGCTGCCGCAGACGGGCACGAGCAGGATTTTTTTGACGGGATCAACACCACGTTGCCCGGGCTGGCGGAGCGATTGGGGGCCGAACAGTCCACGCTACCGCAATTGCGACCCGCGCTGTTGAAAATCGAAGAAAAAATAAAGCAGGCGGCGCACGACGCCGACAAAGATCCACAAAAGGCAGCCGGTCCTTTGCTGGAGGCATTGCAAGTGCTGAACGGAATGATTTTTCAGGCCGAGAAATCCGATCTCAGCCCTGCCGCAAAATTTGACCTGCTCACCCGCCTCCAGGAAAAGCAACAGCAGTGTGAGACTGCCGCCAACCTGGCCATGAATGTTTCATTCAAGGCGACGGTCACTCATCCCACGGGCGCTTCCAACGAACCGGCAAGCTCCCGAAATGCGCACACTACAGTTTCGCCCGGTGGCAGTGTGTTGGTGGTTGCAAGATTTCATAATGGCTCAAAGGAACTGCTGCAGATTGAGGAGGTAGGTCTCGATGCCCCCGAAGGCTGGATCACGGGTTCTTACAAAGGCCGCGACACGTTGCTGCATCCGGGTGAGGATTACTACGCCAACTACCGGCTGAAAATTCCGGAGAATGCCGAGTACACGCGGCCCTACTTTCAGCGATCTTCGCCGGAGCAGGCTGTTTATGACATCACTAATCAGCGGGATCTGACGTTGCCATTCCCGCCGCCTCCTGTCCATGCGCATGCCAGCTACTCCATTGTGCCCAGGCGCGGTGGATTGAACTTTTCAATCTTCAATAGCGCGCCGCATGACGTGGGAGGCGCGAAGGGCGGTCCTGGGAGCCGGATCTCGACCGCGGTGACTGCACCGTATGTGGACGATAAGAACGTTGAGCATCGGCCCACTCTGGCAATCACACCAAGATTTTCGGTACTTGTGGAATCCGGGACGTTGGTTGTTCCGGCGGGTGCAAATGCCAGTGGGCACGTACTGGTTGATATACGCAGCAACGTTTCCGGGCCGGCTAAAGGCACATTGCGCCTGGAAGTGCCGGAAGGCTGGCGCGCCGATCCCGCCGAAATGCCGGTCGAATTTGCACAGCGCGGTCAAGAACGTAAGCTCGACTTCACTTTGTGGCCGGCGACTTCGGGCGAAATCCGGAAGGATGTAAGCGCTGTGTTCGAATCGGACGGGCACGAATACCGCGAAGGCTACACCGTGGTCACGCGCGAAGACCTCGACACTTTTTACTATTACCAACAGGCTCTACAACACGTCAGTGTAGTGGACGTGAAGCGGCCGGAAGGGCTGAAAATCGGCTACATCATGGGGGCAGGCGATGATATTCCTACAGTGCTGCGGCAACTCGGCATGGACGTCACTTTGATTTCCCCGCAGGAGCTCGCCAGCAGTGACCTGAATCACTACGGAACGATCGTCACGGGAATTCGCGCCTATGATACTCGAGATGATGTGCGCGCCAACAACCGTCGCTTGCTGGACTTTGTTTCGAATGGCGGCACTTTGATTGTGCAGTACAACACCGGAACGAACGATTTTAATTCCGGGAAATACACCCCGTTTTCGGCGCATGAGAGCCGGGATCGTGTGAGCGTGGAGGAAGCCCCGGTGGACATTCTGGCGCCGCAAGACAGCGTATTCCGTTACCCCAACCAGATTGCCGCTCGGGATTTTAACGGCTGGGTGCAGGAGCGCGGACTCTACTTCATGGACCAGTGGGACAGTAAATTCCAGCCGCTGCTGTCCTCGCATGATCCCGGCGAGTCGGCCATGCGCGGGGGCCTACTCCGAGCGGAGTATGGCAAGGGCACCTACATCTACAACGGATACGCGTTTTTCCGGCAACTTCCTGCAGGAGTACCGGGAGCAGTTCGTCTGTACGTGAATCTGCTGAGCGCAGGACATGAACGTTAAGAGTGCCGCCGTCCCGCCGGACCGAGCGTGGGCGGGACGGCCACGAGACAGCCGGCGGGATGCCGGCGCCACATGAATCGGGCCTCTGATATCAGACCCGCCGAATCCGTCCCATCTCCTGAGCTGATCCGCGGCATTGGTCTGGGCAGCGCGACCGCCCTGAGCATGATTGACATGATCGGGGTGGGCCCGTTTATCACCATTCCGTTAATGGTGGCTGCAGCGGGCGGCCCCCAGGCCATGCTGGGCTGGATCTTCGGCGCCTTCTTCGCCATTTGCGATGGGCTGGTGTGGGCAGAACTGGGAGCTGCAATGCCCGGCTCCGGAGGCTCTTACCGATACCTAAGTGAAATTTACGGGCCGAAGCGGCTGGGACGTCTGCTCTCGTTTCTTTTCATCTGGCAGCTCTCGTTCAGCGCGCCGCTTTCAATTGCTTCAGGATGCATCGGATTTGCGAGGTATGCCGGCTACATCTGGCCGATTCTGGAGACCCCGCAGTTTGCCCGCGGGTTTCATCTCACCTTGCCTGTAGTGGGAACCATTGAGGCGAACTCACCCGTAACTGCCATGCCTTTTGTCGCGGTGTTGGTTTGTCTATTGGCAGTGCTGCTGCTGTACCGGCGGATCACCAGCATCGGAAAGCTTTCCAAATTGCTCTGGGTCGGAGTGATGGGCACGATGCTGTGGATTATCGTCGCCGGCCTCAGCCATTTCAACGCGGCACGAGCGTTCAGCTTTCCGCCGGGCGCGTTTACTCTGTCGCACGAGTTCTTCATCGGCATGGGTTCGGCAATGCTGATCGCAACCTATGATTACTGGGGCTACTACAACGTTTGTTTCCTGGGAGGAGAGATAAAGGACCCCGGCAAGACAATTCCACGCGCGTTGCTGCTATCCATCGTGTTGGTTGCTGGTCTATATATCGTCATGAACATCAGCATTCTCGGAGTGCTGCCCTGGCAGGAGCTGGCGCAGGCTGGCCGCACCGACACGCGCTTTTACGTGGTTTCAATGTTCATGCAGAGAATTTACGGCAGCTGGGCGGGATATCTGGTAGCAGGGTTGATTATGTGGACGGCATTCGCTTCGGTCTTCTCGCTCCTTCTGGGCTACTCGCGCGTGCCTTATGCGGCGGCCCTGGATGGAAATTATTTTCGCGTGTTCGCGAGAGTGCATCCCGAGGGCCGTTTTCCTTATGTCTCATTGCTGGCTTTGGGTATAGTTGCGGCGGCATTTTGTTTTCTCAGATTGGCCGATGTCATTGCTGCCCTGGTGGTGATCCGCATTATGATCCAATTTTTGGTACAGGCCATTGGCGTGATCGTTTTGCGGGTACGCCGGCCAGATATGCCACGCCCGTTCCGGATGTGGTTCTATCCCTTACCGGCTTTGATTGCCGCATCGGGATTTCTTTTCATCCTGATCTCAAGGAAAGACTTTCTGCGCGAGATCCGTTATGCCACGATCATCATTGTGGTCGGGGTCGCTATTTACCTGCTTCGATCGTGGCGCCGGCGCGAATGGCCCTTCGGGGAAGCTATTACCGAATTTGCGGAAACAGCGCGCGGCAATCAAGCCTGAAGCGGTGTGAAGAATTTAAAGATGGGTTGGGAGAGAATGGCCCCAAAAGCTTCAGCAACTATGGCGGGAGGATCAAAGCACAGGTTCTCGCCATGGGGCCCATTTCGTGAACCCGTCTTCCGCTCATTGTGGATCGCGGCTGTAATTTCTTACACCGGCACCTGGATGCAAAATCTGGGCAGCGGCTGGCTCATGACCTCACTCAGCATGTCGCCGCTGATGGTCAGCCTGGTACAAGTGGCGTCGAGTCTGCCGGTGTTTCTCGTGGCCTTACCGGCGGGAGCACTAGCTGATCTGGTGGATCGCCGGCGGCTGCTGATTGTGACCCAAACCTGGATGGTAATCGCCGCGGCCGCCCTGGGTGTGATCACGGTGCTTCATCTGGTCACTGCCTGGTTGCTGCTCTTGTTCACGTTTTTTCTGGGGCTGGGGGCGGTTATGAACGACCCTGCCTGGCAGGCCATCACTCCGGAGATTATCTCAGGGGAACAACACGCGTCGGCGGTGGCGCTCAACTCCGCCGGGTATAACGTGGCACGCGCCATTGGACCTGCGCTAGGAGGCGCGGTGATCGCGGCTGCGGGATCGGGTGTGGCCTTCCTCATCAACGCCGCTTCTTTTTTCGGTGTGATTTTCTTTCTCTGCCAATGGAAACGAAAGGCTAAGAACGGCGCGGAGGGTGGGCGTATCTGGGGGGCTATGAAGGAAGGGATTGCATACGTCCGCCAATCGCCCGCTGTGAAGGCAGTGCTGGTCAGGACCCTGGCCGTCAGCCTCTCAGCCAGCGCATTGCTGGCATTGTTACCGATCATCGCTCGCCCGCATGGCGCAATAGGTTACGGACTTCTATTAGGTTCCTTTGGGCTGGGAGCGTTGGCCGGAGCGGCCATTCTGCCGCGAATCCGAAGTCACACCGGCATGGACAATATGGTCGGCGCTGCGACGGTAGTGTTTGCCGTCGTGACCTTTGCTGCTGGTCAGGTACACTGGTTCGCGCTGCTGGGGGCTGTGCTCTTCCTGGGTGGGGTGGCTTGGATCACCATTCTGGCATGCCTGAATGTGACCGCGCAGACCATGTCGCCTCCATGGGTACTGGCACGTTCCCTGTCCATGTACATTCTGGTGCTGCAAGGTGGAGTGGCTGCAGGCAGCGTTATCTGGGGAGCGGTAGCAGAGAAGCAGGGCGTCCCGCGGGCTCTAATGTATGCCGCGCTCGGCCTGGTGCTCGGGCTTATCAGCATGAAGTGGCATCGGCTGCGGGGCAGCGAAGTGGATTTGGCGCACTACGCAGACGCGGGCGTCACTCATGCCTAAGTTTTCATACACAAATTCTGAGGAGAAAACATGAATAACAGATTGTTCTTGATTGTACTGGTCTTGTTGGGATGCACTTCGTTCACGGTCGCACAGTCCAAACCCACGAAGCCAAAGAAGGAGACCATTGCAAGTGTTCTGGACGACCAGCTCAAGGGTGTCGAGAAGGAATTTGTCGGTGCCGCTGATGCCATGCCGGAGGACAAGT
Organism: Terriglobales bacterium; assembly: GCA_035651655.1. Taxonomy (NCBI): domain Bacteria; kingdom Pseudomonadati; phylum Acidobacteriota; class Terriglobia; order Terriglobales; species Terriglobales bacterium. Next base: position 474,799 of record DASRFG010000023.1, on the reverse strand, counting down.
ATGACTTTGCTCCTACAAACGGTGAGTTCAAGGGAGTGCGCACCTTCGGCCAGCAGGTGAAGCACGTGGCGGCAGTAAATTACCAGGTATTTGCCGGCATTCTGGGAGAGAAAGTTCCGGTTGATATAGGCAGCGAGAACGGTCCGGATGCCATGAAAAGCAAGACGGACATTATGAAATTTCTCCGTGACTCATTCACTTATGGTCACAAAGCCACGGCCGTTATAAACGCAAAGAACGCCACCGCTTCCATCAAGAGTCCGTTTGGTGACGGAACCGAGACGCGGCTTGGTCTTGCAACGCTAATTGATTACCATTGCTTTGATCATTACGGACAAATGGTGGAATATTTGCGTATGAACGGCATCATTCCTCCTGCCAGCAGACCTCAACAGAAATAGAGAGGGCTCAGGCAAGGGGTTGGGCCGGCGGCCCAAGGCCTGCCGGTGTAGCCATTAGTTTTCAATGGCTTACGCAATACAATGCAAAAATGGCGCGGCTAAACCCCTAAATAGCCCCTTTCATGCATTTTCGTTGAGCCTGGACGGCTTCCGAACCTACTATCACCCTAGCTCTATCCGTGTGATTCTGAGGGGATTTCAGTGTTCGTGCGGTCCCACAAGCACGGCGGAAGCTCAACTAATTTGAACACCGGTTGCCCAAATTGGGCGAGGGCACTTTTTGGCGTGTCCGTCTGCTGACCCGGTGAAAGCGAGAGAAAATGCACAAGCCGGTAAAATATGTGGAGAAGGCCCTCAACGTCGCCGCGAACGGCGCGTGGCTCCTTTTCGAGAGGCTGAATCGCATCCATCCCAAGCCATCGTTCACGCCCAAGTGGTCCGATAAGCCGATGCTGAAATCTTACGAGAAGAGCAAGCCCCCACTGGGCTGGCCGCGGACGACCGACTCGCTGTGCCCGAAGTGCGTGCCTGAAATCCGGCAACAGATCCTCGATGGCAAGTTGCCCCACGACATCCTGCTCAACCAAAAAGTAGGCGAGATCAAAGCGCAGATCATCGAGCGCGACGGCAAGATCCTGATGGTGAAGGACTGCCCCAAGCACGGGCACTTCGAAGACGTGATGGCAATGGACACTGCCTTCTTCAAGCACCTGGAAGATTGTTTTCCTGGCCGCGACATTCGTTCTCACAACGACGAACGCCTGCATAATCACGGTTCCAGCACGGTGAAATACGGCCGCGGTTCAGTTCTTACCATTGATCTCACCAACCGCTGCAACATGATGTGCGATCCCTGCTTCATGGACGCGAACCAGGTGGGCTTTGTTCACGAACTGACTTGGGAAGAGATCAAAACACTGCTGGATAACGCGATTTCCATTAAGCCGAAACGGCAGATGTCGGTGCAGTTCTCGGGCGGTGAGCCGACACTTTCGCCATACTTTCTGGATGCTGTGGCATACGCCCGCAAGGTGGGCTACACCAGCGTCCAGGCGGCGACCAACGGAATTGAATTCGCCAAGAGTAAAGAGTTCTGCAATCAGGCCAGGGAAGCGGGCCTGCGCTATGCCTACCTGCAGTTCGACGGCATCGGCAATGCCGCGAACTCGCACCGCAAGGTCGGCAACTTGTTCGACGTAAAGTTAAAAGCCATTGAGAACCTGCACGAAGCAGGGGTTGAGCTGGTGCCGGTCACTACCATTGTGAACGGCATCAATAACGAGCAGGTGGGACGCATCATTCAGTTTGCACTGGACAATCCCAAGATGATGTCGTTCCTCTCCTTCCAGCCGGTCTCGTTTACCGGCCGCGACGAAGCGGTAACTGACGAGCGCCGCCAGGCGCAACGCTATACGCTTTCGCATTTGGCGCACGACGTGAAGAATCAGACCGGACTCGGCGAGCCGGCGCGCGATTGGTTCCCACTCTCCTTCATCAGCACCTTCTCCGATTGGTCTGACCTGGTACACGGTCCGCAGGCCGAGTGGGGACAAGTGAGCTGCGGCTGCCACCCGAATTGCGGCGTTGGCATGGCCATCATGATTGACAAGGAAACCAAGGAAGCGGCACCGATGACCGCCTTCCTGCACGCTGACCAGATGGCAAAGGACGTGGCCAGCATCAACGATGCGGGACGGGGAAAGTTTCTGTCATCGCTCGGCATGGCGCTTGCCCTGATGCGCAATTACGACCCGTTCAAGACGCCAAAGCATTTCACCATCTTCGACATGTTGACCAAGTTCGACAAGAGTTTTGGCGTGACCAAGAAGGCCCAGAGCGGCGGCTACGGCAAAGTCACCGGTGACCGAACTCTCGAAGACATCGAGAAACGGCGTAAAGACCGCTGGAATGTGCTGTTCGTTGCAGGAATGTGGTTCCAGGACCTGTACAACTACGATTTCCGGCGAACCGAGCAGTGCATTATTCCCTATGCCACCCAGGAAGGTGAGATTTCCTTCTGCGCCTACAACACTGGCGTAGGCTGGCGGAACATCATCGAGAAAATGCATATGACCGCCACCCTCACCAAATGGTACGAGGAGCACGGGCGGCATGAGATCTTCGCCGGCGGCAAGAAGGTGAAAATCGCCGACAGTGAGGGTGCGCTGACCTTGAAAGAAGGCATCATCACCACCGAGGAGCAGAAGGACCTGGATGTGCTAGGCATCGCCAAAAACTCGCGTGAAGAGAAGATGCGGGCACGTGCGGCCAGGGTGAAGCAGGAAGAAGAAAATGCACGCATGTCCAAGTTGTACCGCGAGCAAGTTCTCGGCGAGAAGCCTGCGCCCGGCGGCTTCGTGCCGCTGGAATCGCTGGCTGCGCCCCGGCCCATAGACGACGATGTTGCTACCAAGGAAGAAGTTAAGGAAGAGGTTTACGGCGATTAACCTCTAGCGATTCGGGAATGGGGCCGCCGGAAGCGCTTTCGGCGGCCTTAGTGTTTTTGGGGCCGGAACGAGAGCCGTTTGGGTAGAATGTTGCGGGGAGTTGAATGGCGGTTCCCGGAGCTTTGGACGAAGTCTTGAATTCCAGCATTAAACATAAAACCCAGCCCGCGCCGGTTTACTGGCGGGTTGAGGGCAGCCTGTTGAACCTGAGTACGGTGCGTCCGGTGGCGTTCTTCGCCTGGAATGCGCAAACGTTCAGCGAGCGCTGGCTGCGTCGCGGTGCTATTTTTCTGCAGGCGCTGCTCCGTCCCATCCTGTATGCAATTGATCGCACCTTCGCTACTCGTCTTGTCCACACTATTTTGAGAGGAATAAGCCGCGATCGCCTGGACCTGCTGGGCGAGGAATATTTCTGGTATGTACTGAAGGCCCACCTGAAACCGGAAGGTGTTCAAAAGCTGCGGCAATTAGTTACGACGGGCCAGGAGGTGGTCCTGGTGAGCCAGGGGCTGGATCACGTCATGCGTCCGCTGGCGGAGTACCTCGAAGTGACACGGCTCCTCTGCAATCGGCTGGAATTTCGGGACAACTATTGCACCGGGCGGCTGCTCGATCCCGTGATTCGCCCTCGGGGCATATTGGCGCTGATCACCGGCGGCGCGGCCAACGGTAGTCGAACTCTCGACGAGCTTTCCACCGAGCTTGATTTCCGGGGCAAGATCGACACTCTCTCCTCGGCTGTTGTTTCAACCGAACGGAAGCTAGCGCATAGGACTCATCCGGTCATCCACTTTGATTCCGTGAAGGAGCCGCGGCGGTTCTCGGTCCGAAGCGCACTGGCGGGCAAGAACGTCCTGCTGATTGGGGTCACCGGGTTTATTGGCAAAGTGTGGCTGGCGCAGTTGCTCGAGAGTCTGCCTGAAGTGGGCAAGATATACCTGCTGATACGCCGGCAGAAATCCAATTCGGCGCGGCGGCGTTTTGAAAAGATCCTCGAAGAATCTCCAATCTTCGATCCGCTTCATCAACGCTACCGAAGCGAATTCGAGCGGTTTATCTCCCGGCGGGTGGAAGTGTTGGAAGGAGATGCCGGTCAGCCCGGGTTCGGGCTGCCGGCTGGAGTGCTGCAACCGCTGCAGGCCACCCTCGATCTGGTGGTCAACAGTTCGGGGCTGACCGACTTCAACCCGGATCTGCGCGAAGCTCTCGCCTCCAATGTGGATTCCGTTCTCCACTTGATCCAATTTGTACGGCAATGTGATCACGCCGGTTTGCTGCATCTTTCTACGTGCTATGTGGCGGGTGCGCGCGACGGGCGAGTCGAAGAGGAGTTGCACCCCAACTACACGCCGCTGGGCATATCAGGATTCGACGCGGAAAGCGAACGCCAGGCGCTACACAAGACGATTCAAGATGCAATTGCACGTTCGGAAAGTCCGGAGATCGACCGGGAGCTACGAAGGCAAGCTCAGCAGAAAACCGGCGGGAAAGAGCTCTCGGCGGTCGCCTTGGAGAACCAGATCAGGAAGAACCGGGTGCGATGGCTCCGGGCCTATCTCACCGAGGCGGGCACCAAGCGGGCCAAGGAGCTGGGATGGCCCAACACCTACACCCTCACCAAGAGCCTGGCGGAGTCGCTGATCCAAAAGCTCGGGGCGGGGCTGCCGATCGCGGTGGTGCGTCCGTCTATTGTTGAGACCTCAGTGACGCAGCCGTTCCGCGGCTGGAACGAAGGCATAAACACTTCGGCGTCGCTTTCATATTTATTGGGCACATACTTCCGGCAGCTGCCAAGCAATGAGCGCAAGCGACTGGACATTATTCCCGTCGATACCGTGTGCCGGGGCATGACCCTGATCGCAGCCGCGATCGTACAGCGCTGTCACGAGCCGGTTTACCAACTGGCGACTTCGGTCAGCAATCCTTGTGATATGGCGCGCTCCATCGAGCTTACCTGCCTGGCGCATCGAAAGTTTTATCGCGCACAGGACGATCCTGAGCTGCGCCGGCGGTTACGCTTCGACACGATCGCAGTTTCAAAGCAACGCTATAACCGGCTTTCGGCGCCAGCGCAGAAGGCGTTGGTAAAGTCGTTGCAGAAAATCACGGCGCCATTTCCTTTTCTTCAGCCGCCGTTGGTACGCACCGAACGCGGACTGGAGCGAGTGGAGAAGCTGATCGAGTTGTTCGAACCGTTTATCTTGCATAACGAGCACGATTTTGAGGCGGAGCACATCGAGTGGTTGTCGCAGGCTTTGCCTGCCGAAGAGCGTTCGGTCTTTGGCTACGACACCCGCAGTCTTGACTGGTACGAGTACTGGATCAACATACATATACCTGCGCTGCGCAAATGGACGTATCCGCTGATCGAGGGCCGTCCCATAGAATCCGGGCCCCGGCCCAGGTTCCAGATGTCCTCTTCGCCACCGCCCGAAGGCGGCGTGGCCGCCGATAATGACCAGACCCTACAAACTGGAACGGGAACCACGTGGCAATATTCCTGACCGGCTCAACCGGCTACATTGGCGCCCACGTTGTCGTCGGTTTGCTGGAAGGCCACCGCGACAATCTAAACCTGCTGGTTCGGGCGAAGGATGCGCATGAGGCCGAAGTGCGGTTGTGGCGGGCATTGCAGTTGCACATGGAGTTCCCGCGTTTTCACGCGCACTTGCGATCACGCATCAAGATTTTTCGCGGCGACCTTGTCGATTCAGGCTTTGGGTTGGACACCGACGCTTACCGCCAGCTCATGGAATCCACGGATTCTGTTATTCATTGCGCTGCGTCTCTGAACCGAAAGTCGGAAAAAGCCTGCTTGAACGTGAACCTGCGCGGGACACTTGAGGTGATTAAGCTGGCGCAGGCGGCGCGTGATCACCACGGTCTGCGGCGCTTTAGCGATGTCAGTACAGTTGCTGTTGCGGGGAAGCGCAGCAATGAGGTGGTCAAAGAGGACGATGCCATCGATTGGAATCGTTCTGATTACGATCCATATGCCCGCGGCAAGAAATTCTGCGAGCACATGGTACGCGAGCTGCTGCCCGATGTTCCGCATACCATCTTTCGGCCAAGTATTGTGCTGGGCGATAGCCGCTACGCCCAGACCACGCAGTTCGATATGGTGAAGGCGTTCGTATTTCTCGCAGGATTGCCGGTGCTCCCCTTCCGGCCAACCGACCAGATTGACATCGTGAACGTCGATTTTGTTGCCGATTCGATCGTTACGCTGCACCAGAAGGCGAAGCCCGAGCACGATATCTATCATCTTTCGTCGGGCACCTCGTCGCAGACATTTCGCGAACTCACCGATGCGCTCTCACGAGCACGCCACAAACGCGGTCCGGTCTATCTGCCTAGCTTGGAGCGGCCATTTGCTTGGGCCGTCGAACAGCTCTCGCGAAGCCGGCGCAATGTAGGTCACGGGGCATCGCTGCTGAAAGTGTTCTTACCGTATCTGGTGTGGAACACGGTTTTCGACAATACTCGCGTAGTTCGAGAGACGGGACGCCGTCCGGCGCCCTTTTCACAGTACAGTTATCCGCTGCTCAAGTTCAGTTGCGAGAATCGCTTCACCTACAAATACCAGGAGTGGCCGAGCGCGGCCGGAGGCTCAGCCGCATGATGGACTTGGTGCTCGAGGCGTGGGTCAGCGGCGCCATCGAACTCACCAAGCTGAAGTGGATGCTGGGCGAGGGGGATTCCTGGCGGCCTGGCGAAAAGCTGAAGCTGCTTTTTGCCGGCTACAATGGCACGCGCAACACTGGTTCCGATGTTCGCGTGGAAGAGATGCTGCGCCAGGTGCGCCGAATCCTCGGCGCCGAGAACGTCAGCCTGAGCGTGATGAGCCAGAATTTCGAGCGGTCTCGCGGGTATTTCGGTGACGCCCGCCAGGTCCACCTGCCGGATATTTTTCCGCCCTTTCTCTACAACGAAGTACCGAAACATCATGGTGTGATGGCGTGCGAAGGTTCGATGTTCAAGAGCAAGTTCGCCAATGCATTGACCACGATGATGATCGGCTCGCTGGCGATTGCATCGGCGCAGAACAAATTGTCAGTTGGTTACGGCGCCGAAGCTGGCGAAATGGATCCGCTACTGGCCCGCATGTGCGCGCGCTATTGCCGCGAGTCGCTGATTATTACGCGCAACGAGGAATCGCGAACCGTGCTGCGTGAGCTTGGCGTTTCCACCGAACTCGGCACCGACACGGCGTGGACATTCGAGCCCCACGGTCCCGACTACGGACGAAAGGCCCTTCACGAAAAGGGCTGGGACAGCAACACAACGGTGCTCGTGATTTGTCCTATAAATCCGTTCTTCTGGCCGGTGAAAGCATCCGTTGGAAAATACATTGCTCATGCTGCCACCGGAGCCTACAGGAAGAGCCATTATCGCTCGGTTTATTTTCACAATTCCGGGCCGCAGGTGGACGCGGCTTACCAGCGCTACCTCGCGGCCATCGCCAATGCAGTGAATTCGTTTCGCAAGCAGCACAGCGTTTTCCCCGTGCTGGCGGCAACGGAGCGCCTCGATACGGATGCCTGCCGCTGGCTTGCCGATTGTCTGGGTGGCGCGCCGGTCTTCAGTTCTGACGAGTACGACATGTACCAACTGGTCAGCATTCTGCGGGCGTGTCACATGATGGTGTCTTCGCGATACCACGGGATTGTGACCTCCATGCCCGGGCTGGTGCCATCGGCGGGAATTACAATGGACGAGCGCATCCGCAACCTGATGCGCGAGCGTGGACATAATGATCTTCTGCTTGAAGTGGAAGACCCCGAGCTCGAGCCCAAGTTGGTGAGCATTCTGGAAAAGCTGTGCAAGCAGCGCGAGGCTATCGCGCAAGCCATTGGTCATACGGTAGTAAGAAACCTCAAGCTCATGGCGAAAATGGGAAGCTATTTTGAGGCACACGTGCAGCAACGCTATCCCGAATTCCCGGTGCGCACGGGCGCGCTGAGCTGGGAGGATTACCTGCCTCCGCTCGGTCCCAACCTCTGCCGCTTGCTCGAGGCATACGCCTGATGGCGCGCGAGCCGAATGTCCTGGAACGAATTGTTCAGAACCTCAACACCTTTTCCAGCCGCAACATTCTGGAACAGTTATGGGAACAGCACGGCGTGTTTGCGACCGGCAGTGAGCTGCTGACCGATATTGCCAGAGCGCGAGCCTTTTTGCGTGGAGCTGGACTGAAAAAGGGCGACCGCTGTGTGCTGCTGGCGCCCAACAGCATTCGGTGGGTCGCGGTCGATTTGGCGGCAATGTCTGAAGGCCTGATTGTCGTGCCGCTTTATTCCCGGCAAGCACCCAATGAATTAGTAGTGATGATGAGGGACTGCTCACCGGCGCTGATCGTTTGTAGTGATACGTCCTTTAGAGATTCCATCGCTCAGCACTGGCCGGAAGCGCCCCGTGGGGCGGTATTCGATGAAATCTTCGCGAGCGAAGCGGAAGATGTGAATCTCCCACCGGTTTCCCTAGCCGAGAACGACGCCGTAACTATCATTTACACCTCCGGTACCTCGGGCGAAGCCAAGGGCGTGATGCTCACGCTAGGGAATATCAATCACATGCTGGGTTGTACCTCGCAGCGCCTGGACAGGCTGATGCAGGGCACCAGAGGACAAGACCGGGTATTCCACTATCTGCCATTTTGCTTTGCCGGCTCCTGGATCATGCTGCTCACCTGCTTGCTGCGCGGCAGCTTGCTGATGATGTCCACGGACCAGAACCGCCTGGCGGCAGAAATGCGCAGCGCTGCCGCGAACTACTTCTTAAATGTTCCGTTACTGCTGGAACGCGTGCGCACGGGCGTGGATCGCCAGTTTGCGGAATTCGGCGGCATCGTTGAGACGATCTACGGTAATGCCAAAGAGGCGTGGTTCCGGCAGAATCGCGGCGAGCGGCGAGCTCTGGACCGCTTTTGGTTGGCGTGGGCCCGCGCCATTCTATTTTCCAGCGTTCGGAAGAGGATGATTGGCGCGAACCTGAAAGCCCTGATCTGCGGCTCGGCGCCCCTGGCTAGGGAAACGCAATTGTTTTTTGCCATGCTTGGGGTTCCGGTGCTACAGGTCTATGGTCTGACGGAAACGACTGCGATTTGCACCATGGATGAGCCCGGGCAGGTTGAACCCGGACGTGTCGGACCGGCGATCCCTGGGGTTGAGATGAGAGTCGCGGAAAACGGTGAAATTTTGGTGCGGGGCCCGAATGTGTTCCCCGGTTATTGGAATCGGGCGCAAGCCACGGCTGACGCTCTGCGCGACGGCTGGTTTCACACCGGCGATCAGGGCGACGTCAATGAGGCAGGGAATTGGCGAATTTCCGGGCGTGTAAAGAATCTGATTATTCTTAGCTCCGGACACAATGTCGCACCCGAGCCCATTGAGGACCAGCTGCTCCGGCTGCTACCGGATGCCAAGCAGGTCATGTTAGTCGGCCATGGGCGCGGGTTTGTGGCGGCCCTGGTGACCGGGACCCCAATGCCAGAACAGGTGCAGTTTGCCGTGGACGAGGTCAATCGTGACCTGCCACATTACAAACGGGTACGGGCATTCCAGATTGTCGAGCAGCCATTCAGCGTAGAAAACGGTATGCTGACGGCGAATGGCAAGCTGAAGCGCGACTTCATCGCGGCGCAGCTTCAGCAACAAATCGAAGAGCTGTACCGTGACCGGCAGAGCGCATGAAGAATTTTCGCGGCGAGGCCATTTCGTGGGAGTTGGTCGAGGGCGTGATTGAATTGGCGCTGCACCGTCCGCCTGCGAACGAGATTGGATCAGTCACGCTGAAGGAGTTAGAGCGGTTCGTTGAGGCATTGAGTTTACTGGAACGTGACGCCGCAGCGCTCATCATCTACAGCCAGCTTCCCTCGGGATTCAGTGCCGGCGCCGACCTGCGTGAGCTCTACGAAAAGACGCAAAGCATGCGGTCGGCCGACCGCGTTCGCGGAGTGCGTGAGTTTTTGGAACGCATTCATGCTGTGTTCAATGCTATTGACGGTTCGTCGTTGACCACCATTGCGGCGGTACATGGAGTCACGTTTGGCGGAGGATTCGAGCTGGCGCTGACGTGTGACTTGATCATCGCCGACAAGATGGCACGCTTCTGTTTCCCCGAGCTGCGCTTGGGGCTGATCCCGGGATTTGGGGGAATTCCGCGGCTGAAGCGGGATTTGGGGAATGCGGTGGTCCGTGACCTGTTGCTAACGGGACGAAGTATTAACGCCAGCAAAGCGCAATCTGTGGGACTGGTCAGCCAGATGGCGGCCGAAGGTGAAGCATTGCGGGTTGCGCGCTCGACAGCTGCCCAGGTGCGGAAGTTTGACCGCCGTACCAGCGCCGCGGCGAAACGCTTTATCAAGCCCATTCCGCAGGAGGAACTGCGTCTCGAAATTAAGATCTTCTGCGACCTATTCACCCAGCCTGCGGTAGAAGAGGGTCTGCGAAAATTCGTGGAGAACACCACGGTGCAGCCATATTTGCCATAATGAAGAACATGGCGAACCGCGATCAGACATTGAACGAAGTCCTGGCTCTTGCCTCCACTCACTTCAAGGTGCCGCGGGAGACGCTTGCCGCAGACGACGATTTCTTTCAAAAGCTGGGCATTGACAGCCTGCAGGCACTGGAACTGCTGACCCGCCTGGAAAATCACTTTCATGTCGAGCTGCCCGACTACGAGCTACAAGGCGTGACCGACTTCCGTACGCTGGCCGAACGTATCCAGGCACGGTTGTGAGACTCAACTCGCCGAATGCTTGATCTATCCCAATATTCTTGCCTGGGAGCAGCCTTACGCGATGCGCTGGAGCGCTGGCCGGACGAGCTGTGCCTGATCGAAGCCGACCGCGAGCGCGAAAACAGCCGCCTCACGTATTCGCAATTTAAACAGGCGGCCCTACCCCTGGCTGCGGCGCTGCAGCAGATGGGATTCGCGGAAGAGCACAGGGCGGCGATCATCATGACCAACCAGTCGAAGTGGCTGATCTCCGCTTACGCCGCGCTCTATTGTGGAGGCGTGCTGCTGCCGCTCGACTACAAGCTGACCGCACGCGAGCAACTGCAGCTGTTGGCGCACTCGAAAGCTCGCGTACTGATCACTGAGTACCATCTGTGGCGGGCAATTATGGCCGCGCCCGAGTTCACAAATTTACAGACCGAACATGTGCTTGTAACAGAGGCCCCGCCCAACGCCGAACTCGGCCGAGGGCGCCGCTGGGAAGAAGTTCAGACTGAAGCAGCTGGTGCGGGCTTACAGCCTAAGTTCGTTTCACGCGAGCGGGTAGATCCCGCCTGCATCGTGTACTCCTCCGGTACCGGAGGACGCCCTAAGGGATGCGTCCTTACGCACGAAAATTATTTGGAGCAGTGCCGCTCACTGACGGAGCTGGTTCCCTTCTGGCCCGGAGTTCGCTATCTGAGCATTCTGCCTACGAATCACGCTATTGATTTCATGGTGGGATTTATCGGGCCGTTCGTCTGTGGCGCTTGCGTGGTGCACCTGCGGACGCTGCGGCCCGAGTTCATCCGCGATGCCTTCCCACGGTACAAGATCACCTACATGACCCTGGTGCCGCTGGTGCTAAAAAATCTGGAGAAGGGAATGCGCGCCAAGTTCGACCAACTTCCGCCATCTCGCCGGCTGCTGCTGGACGGGCTGATCGCCTTGAATCGGCGCCTCACCCGGAAGCGCCCTAACGTGAAACTCAGCCGCCGGTTGCTGCCGCAAGTGCATGCGGCGTTTGGAGGAGAACTGCTGGAGTTGTTCGTCGGTGGGGCGTTCATGGAGCCATCCACCATTCAGTTTTTCTATGATTTAGGTATTCCGGTTGCCAATGCATACGGGCTCACGGAGGCGTGCACCGCCATAACTGTGAATGATATGAAACCGTTTCGCGCTGATACTGTTGGGAAGCCGCTGCCTGGGATGGAAGTGCGGATTGTTAATCCTGATCGCGATGGAATTGGTGAAGTGACAGTGCGCAGCAAGACTGTGATGTCACACTATTTAGACGATCCCGAGCTGACAGCGCAAACCATCGTCGATGGCTGGCTAATGACCGGCGATCTGGGGCGAATTGACAGTACTGGTCATCTGCAGCTCTTCGGGCGCAAGAAGAACATGATTGTTACCGAAGGCGGGAAGAATATTTACCCTGAGGACATTGAAAACGCTTTCGAGGGATTGCCGGTAAAAGAATTCTGTGTGTTCGCCGCTAATTACATTTGGCCGGAACAGAAGCTCGGTAATGAAATGCTGTTGCTGGTGGTTCGTCTAGACCCGGGTCAGCAATTTGGCGAAGAGTTGCGGGAAGATCTCACAAGGCGCAACCAGCGGTTACCGGATTTCAAGCGAGTCGGCGGGTATATGGTGTGGGACCATGATTTTCCGCGGACGGCCTCAATGAAGATCAAACGTAACGTTCTGGCCGAGGAAATACACCAGCGCACCGAGCGTGCGACCGCCTTAGTTGAATTGTGACCATGCACTCCCAATCCAACTCGAAATTCCTCGCCATTGTGAATCCGGCTGCTGGGGGTGGACGGTCCGGAAAGTTGGTGGGGCCTGCGCTCGATCGCCTGCGTTCGGCTGGGCTCGAATTTGAGGTCATGCGGACCGGTCGTCCCGGTGACGCGACCGTTATTGCCCGCGAGGCATTTGCCAATGGTTGGCGCCAGTTCCTGGCCGTGGGTGGCGATGGTACTTCCTACGAAATCGTCAACGGAGTATTTCCGGCCGCACAGAATGTGGGTGAGCGTGAACCTCCGGTGCTGGGTTTTCTCCCTCTAGGCACTGGGAATTCCTTTTTGCGCGAGTTCAGCAAAAGTGGGCTGAAACACGCCACCGAATCTCTTATCGCTGGACGACGCCGGGCGTGCGATGTCCTGCGGCTCACCCACAAAGCAGGCGTGCTGTATTACATCAACCTGCTGAGCGTCGGCTTCGCAGCTGACGTGGCTGCGGAACGCATCCGACGCTTTGGCGGAGTAGGCGAGTTGGGCTATCTGCTGGCCTTATTCACCCGGCTGGTGCGGCTTAAGCGGCGCGCTTTTCCGCTGGTTGTGGATGGTGACGCCAAGCCGGACCTGCGCCGCTGTCTCTTTCTCACCTTTAACAACAGCAAGTTTACCGGCGGCAAAATGATGATCGCACCCAAAGCCGAGATTGCCGACGGGCTGCTGGAGTACGTGCGCTGGGGGCCGATCAGCCGCCTGGGGCTGTTGCGCAACCTGCACACACTCTACGATGGGTCACATCTGAAACATCCACTGGCGGAGCGGCGTGCGACTCGTGAAATCAATTTTGATCTAGACGCGCCCGTAGACGTGATGGTCGACGGTGAAGTGCTCACGCTTCACTGCGAGAAAATCGACGTATTGCCCAACGCCTTGGAAGTTGTGGCGTAAGAACATGCAATAAAAAGAGACGTAGTGGTCTACGTCTCTTGTGCAAAGTACGGCGATAGCCAATTACCAGAGCGGTTTACCTTCTTTGTCCCGGAACATGAACGTCTCTTGCTTGCGGGTGATCTCGCGAGCAAGAACGGTATCTACTCCATCCCACATCACCCTGGAACCGAGCACCTCGACCCCGTCGCCCTTGGCAAAAATCATTTCGTAGCTTTTGGTGTACTTGGTGGCGGCAAGATGCACTTCAACCAATCCCCCCGAAGTGGTTTTCAGGGTGAGATGTGAACCCAGGGTGCCGCTGATCGGGCATTGATAATCACGGACATCCTGGACCGTCCCGCTGACGCGCACCTCGTTGGACTTGTCGTACTGGGGAACTGTACCGGCCTGCGCGAATGCAGCTATTCCAAACACTGTAACAATCAATGCGATTAAGAAGTTTTTCATGACCGCTTTCCTCCTTGCTGCTGTGAAGATTATGCGCCGGGGCGAAGAAGTGAACTGGTGAGCTCCGTCACAGCACATCGTGATGAGGCTCACGGGGATGAAGGTCACCAGTTATGGCGCCGAATTTGAGGGGGGCAGAGATAGCGGTTACTTGCTTGCGGTTTCCTTCAGCCGTTCGAGAAGGCCAGCCGCCAAATCCATCATGTCCTGGTCCACCATGCGGCTTTGGCCAACCGCCTCAGCCAGCGGAACAGAGACTATCTTGTTGCCGCGCAAGGCGGCCATGCTGCCAAACTCCCCGCTGTGGACCATATCAATGGCGCCGATACCATAACGGGTGGCCAGTACGCGGTCGAAAGAGCTGGGCGAACCGCCGCGTTGGATGTGTCCCAGCACCACCGCACGTGTTTCGAAGCCCGTAAGCCGCTCCAGTTCGCGGGCCACCGTGTTGCCGATCCCACCCAGCCGGGCATGCCCGAATTCGTCCGTCCCCAGATCGCTCACCACCGGGGTGCCATGCTGGGGATCAACGTCGCTGGCAAATCGCGCGCCTTCGGCGACCACGACGATGCTGAAATAACGTCCGCGACCGTGCCGCAGTCGTATGCTCTCAGCCACTTCTTCAAGATCGAAGGGCTTCTCGGGAATCAGGATCACATCGGCGCCACCGGCAATGCCGCTATACAGAGCAATCCAGCCGGAATCACGGCCCATGACTTCCACCACCATCACCCGGTTATGCGCTTCGGCTGTGGTGTGCACACGGTCAATTGCGCTGGTCGCAACGTTCACCGCCGTATCGAAGCCAAAGGTGTAATCAGTACCGCTGAGGTCGTTATCAATGGTCTTGGGAACGCCGACAACTTTGGCGCCCATTTGGTGAAGCTTCAGGGCTACGGAGATGGTATCGTCGCCTCCGATAGCGATGAGCGCATCCAGTTGGTGCTTGCGGATATTTTCCAGGCAACGTTGGAGTCCGTGCTCATGCTTGGAAGGATTGGTGCGAGAGGTACGCAAAATGGTGCCACCACGCGGAAGAATACCGCCCACGCTTGAAAGGTCGAGAGGCTCGGTTTTGTCTTCGAGAACGCCGCGCCAACCTTCCAGATACCCAAGGAACTGGTCGTCGTAGTGGAAAACTCCCTTGCGTACTACGGCCCGTATAACGGCGTTCAAGCCGGGGCAGTCACCGCCACCAGTGAGAATGCCAACCTTCATCTCCGCTCCTACGGCGCCGGCACAGGCCAGCGCGATGGGTCAGTGTTGTTCGACCCAGACCTTACCAGTGGCAGGAAGATAATTAGACTAACACAGTCGTTCTGGATGTTTGAATGCCAGAAAAGCTCATTCCGCAGAGTGAAAAAAGGCCGCCCGAAGGCGGCCTGGCTATGCTGAAATTTAAGTTAACCCACTCACTGGGCTGTAAGCGCTGCTCGCATGAAGCCCGCGGGATCCGAGTCCAGACCTGCCCGGACTCCTCCGTGAGTCTGCAAGAACTGGTTTAACTGCGGATGGCTCGCCAAATAATTTGGGTCTTTAGCGAGTGCGGGGTTCTTGGACAGCTCAGCATTCAGGTTCGGATGCGCTTGCAGGAACTGATGGAAGTTGTGCAACGCGGTGTTGCGATCCTCAGTGCTCGAGTACCCGGTTTCTCCATGCATGAAAGCCGCAGGATTGCTCTGCAGACTCGCTTGAACCCCACGATGGGTCTGGAGGAACTGGGCAAGAGCGGGACGCTGGCGCAAGTAATTAGGATCGTTCACCAGTCCTGGATTTTGAGTCAGCTCGGCCCGAATGTTCGCATGGGCGTCGAGGAACTGGTCAAAATTGCGCAGCTCGGCCTGGTTGTAATTTGGCGCTGCTGCTTGACTGGAAGCTGCAGCTGGCTGGGCTGGCGCCGAGGTGCGAGCGGCCTCCTCGGTTTTCGTCTTGAAGGTCTCAACTCCACTCATGACCTTTGTCCCAGTGCCTTGGGACTGAGCCGACTCGACCCGATAGTAGTAGGTCGTATTCGGCTGCAGGTTCTTCAAGTAAACCCGGTGGGTGTGTCCACCCCACGGCTGCTGGGCAGAATGGTCAAGGTTATTGGGAGAGGTACCATACTTCAGAACCGTGCTGGCGTTCTCGTTGGTGGACCAGGCGATCGTCGCCTTGTCGTCGCGTACGTCCTCCAACACCGGTCCGTTGGTCAGCTTTACATTCCCCCGTTTGGCCTGATCATCTTTATCTTTATTCTGGGTCTGTTTGTTCTTGTTGTCACGGTCCGCGTCCTGTGTCTGTTTGTTCTTGTCATCGCGGTCAGCGGAGTTCTGGGCCTGAGCCACTGTCCAGTATCCGCAGGCAATGATTAACGCAAAAAGCGCAATTCTGCTCCTCATAAATTCGAGCCTCCCTGCTGTGTCGCCGATGTACGAAGGGCGTTAAAGGTGAGATGCCCGTGCTAGTGGACGGGTGGCCATTATCCCTGACGTAAACGGCGCATTCCAGCTACTCAGGAGAGAGTTGCTGTAACCCATGAAAATGGGCCACAATACTGGCGGAATGAGCTCAGCCAAGCTGCTCAATCGGATGTTTCGCACCTTGACCGCCGTGCTGCGCGAGATCTTTGACGAGTCGGCCTACGCTCGCTTCCTGCGCCGCCATGATTTGGCGCCCTCCCGAGAGGCTTATGCTGCGTTTCTGAAAGAGAGCGCAGTTGGCAAATCTCAGCGGGCAAAGTGCTGCTAGCTCGCTACTAAAGTCTTGCCAGCGGTTCGGCTCGGTTGATGCCGAATTCCACCCCGAATTTTGAAAATCACAAACCCTGGGATTCTTACGCCAGTGCTAAACTCTCTCCTGATGCGGGTCCTGGGAGTTGACTGCGGAACCGAATACACCGGCTACGGCGTGGTAGAGCAGTCTGAAGACGGCGAGCTTCACTGCCTTTGCTGCGGAGCCATCCACGCCAGTCAGCGCGATCCGCTGCCGGTACGTTTGCGAATCATATTACAGGGGTTGGCAGAGTTGATCGAACAGCACCGGCCCGATGCCGCCGCCATCGAAGAGGTGTTCTACGCCGTTAACGCGAAGTCGGCCTTGAAACTGGGCCAGGTCCGGGGGGTGGCAATGCTGGCCGCTGCCCAGGCGGGTTTGGAAGTAGCGGAGTATGCGCCACTGACCATCAAATCGGCGGTGGTAGGCTATGGCCGGGCAGAGAAATCGCAGGTCCAGAGCATGGTGGCTCGACTGCTGCGTTTGGGCTCACTGCCCGAGCCACCTGATGCTGCCGACGCTCTGGCAATCGCGATCTGCCACTTGCATACCTCTGCAACCCTGTTGCGCCAGGCCGCAGCAAACAAATAGACCGGGTTCGATGACACCGATGAAGCCATTGCGCGTGACCGTGCTGGTTGTACTCGCTATGCTTTTGGGGCAGCTTGGTTCCTGGGCACAAGCTGCAGAACGCGAAACGAATGGCCCTACTATCGGTTTCTCCTTCAACTTACCCGGATCGGAGCCGGGCACCTACTCGTTCGCAGTGCAGTCAACAGGAAAGGCGACCTATCGCTCCAACTGGGGTGCGGGCCAAGACGGCACGCCAGAAGACTCCTACTCCACCAAATTCGAGTTATCAGCTCCCACCCGAAATCAAATCCTCGAGCTAGCCAAGCGCGCGCATTATTTTCAGGGGGATTTCGACTATCACAAGGGAAACCTGGCGAATACCGGTACCAAAACTCTCTCCTATACAGATGAGAGCAGGAAATTCCAGACCAGTTATAACTACACCACCAATGCTGCCGTTCAGGAGCTGACCCGAATTTTCGAGGGGATGTCGGCTACTTTGGAATTCGGCCATCGCCTCGAGAAGCTCTACTCTCACCAGAAGCTGGGGCTGGAGGAGGAACTCAAACGCATGGAGGACATGGAGAAAAACGGTCAATTGGAAGAGATTTCGGCGGTCGCGCCCCTGCTCGAGAAAATCGCTCATGACCCGTCGGTGATGCACATCGGCAAAGAGCGCGCCCAGCGGTTGCTCCGCGCAGCAGGGCTACAAGCCGGTCTCAGAACCACTGACCGATAGCTCGAGAGCTCAAACTTCTACGACTCCGATTGCACCGCAAGCGTACAATTAGCGTCTAATAGAGTAGGAGAACGTAGGGGGTGTTATGTCAATACAGCGAATAGGCATCGTGCGGCTTGCACTGGCACTGCTGGTCTGCATTTTGTTCGCGGTGTCGGCTTTCGCTGACTCCCAAGTGCGGATTGTGCGTCTCAGCGACCTCGAAGCCGAGGTCCAGATCGACCATGGCACGGGTTATGAAAAAGCCATCCGCAACATGCCTATCACTCAGGGCGTGCGTTTGTGGGCTAAAGAGGGCGGATTGGCGGAAGTAGAGCTGGAGAACGGAACTACGGTTCGGCTGGCGCCTAACACTATTATGGAATTCCCCGAGCTTTCGCTCAGAGATTCAGGCGCGAAGGTGAGCGCGATCGTGCTCAAGCAGGGTACCGCCTATTTCAACATCAATAAAAGCAAACATGATGAATTCCAAGTAGCGTTTGGCCACGAGCAGGCCACATTGAAAAACAATGCCCGCTTCCGTGTGCAGCTTGGGGACGCCAAGGCGGAGGTATCAGTCACCAAGGGCGATGTGCACTTCGTTGGACCCTCCGGTGACGTGAAGATCGGCAAGAACAATACTGCCAGCTTCGATTTAGCGAACCAGGACCGCTACACGCTTGCCAAGGGTGTCTCTCCTGAGCAATACGACGACTGGAACAAACAAGAAAACCAATATCAGAACGACTATGCCTACCGGAACTCGGCGACTGGCTCCTGGCCTTATAGCTACGGCTTGAGCGATCTTAACTACTACGGAAATTACGCATATCTGCCTGGATACGGCTTGATGTGGCAGCCCTTCTCCGCGGGCGCAGGTTTCGATCCCTTTGTGAATGGTGCTTGGAGCTGGTATCCGGGGTTAGGGTACACCTTCGTTTCCGGTTATCCATGGGGTTGGATGCCCTATCGCTACGGCAGCTGGGCTTACGTTCCCGGATTTGGTTGGGGATGGATCCCAGGGGCCTTCAACAGATTTAATACTGTTCCGGTGGTCATCAACCCTCCGGCCGGTTTCCGCCCACCCCAGCCACCAGCGATTGCCGGGATCAACAGACGTCCGACCATCCCCGTCAGACAGGTTCCAGACGCGGCCGGCGTGTCCCTGCGCGGACGTGAAGTGGGACCCGGACTCGGCGCGGCAGCCAGGGGACGGACCCTTACAGGGCCGGCAATGGTGCATGGTGCCCCCATAATCTCCGGACGCCATGGCCAGGCCACGGTTGCCAGACCTGGCGTTTTTGCATCGCCGGGAATGGGCCGAGGCTCATTTGCTGGACGTGTCAATTCGGGGGGCAGGGCTACTTCGGTGGGGCATTCGATGGGCGGAGCAGGAAGGTCCGGCCCCATGGGCGCGAGCGGCCAGGGGCGAGTTTCAGCTCCTCCACCATCGCACCGCTGATTTCAGGTGAACATCTCCAACGGGCGACCCATTGGTCGCCTTTTTATTGGATAACGATTCCGGCGTAGCCGACGACTGAGGAACGGTCGCCGGAAATATCTCCCGACGTCGCATACTTCACAAGCTTCGCGGAAGCGGCGGCCAGACGCTTGCTCGCGACTAACATCGCTACCGTCGGGCACGAGCCACACATGGTGATCGCTTCCCTGAATACCACGTCGTAGAGCCCTTGCGGATCGAGCGCCAGCACCTTTTCAATAGCTTTTCTGTCTTTTTCGCGAGTGGTGCTGTCGTCCTCGTAGTGATTCATGTCACTGGAGGAGATCAACAGCACTTTTTCTTTCTCTTCACTTAACACTCCGGCCAGTCCTTCGCCTAAGGCATGCAGTATTTCGTATTGGCTGGTCCCCACTGAGATGGGGACAAAGCTAAATTCCGGCGTTGCCAGTTGCAGAAAGGGGAGTTGCACTTCGATGGCGTGCTCGCCGCGATGGGCAATAGCGTCCTCTTTCAGATACGGGCAGGCATCGCAGAGCTGCTCGGCAAGTCGGGAGTCAATGGGCGCGCACCCAAGCGGCGTCTGCCAGGCGCCGGAGCGCATGATTGCCAGCGGGCTCCCATGACCGGTGTGATTGGGACCGAGAACTATGAAGCGCTGCGGTAGCTCCATGGCCGCATACACCGAACCCGCGACATGTCCGGAATAGATATAGCCGGCGTGAGGAACCACACATCCCAGCGCGCTAATCTTTTGTTCCGAGAGAGAAAAAAATGATCGAAGGTCGCGGCTGAGCGCTAGAGGGTCGCGAGAGTAAAAGTGACCGGCCACCGCGGGCTGTCGTACGGTGGTACTCATCATCTATCTCAATCTGCGGGCGCGGCCTGTAACTTGCGGAAGAGGCCGGCCATCTTCTCCAGGGAGAGCGCTTCTGCCCTGCTGCTGGGTTGCACTCCTGCCTGGCGCAAAGCTGTTGTTAGAAACTTGGAATCGTAACGCGACTTCAAATTATTCCACAACGTCTTGCGCTTCTGCGCAAACGCCTGCTTAAGGAAATCCAGGAACTCTCGTTCGGGTACCCGCAAGCGCTCCGCCTGCGGAGCCATGGTAAGCCGAACCAACGAGGAATGCACCTTGGGGGGTGGGGAGAACGCTCCCGGAGGCAACGTGAATACTAATTCCACCCGGGAATAAAGCTGCGCGGTAGCAGAAAGCAGCCCGTACTCGCGCCGACCGGGTTTAGCGGCCAAACGCTCGGCCACTTCGCGCTGCACCATTACAACGAGGGTTTCAAACTGCTGGGGGAACTCGAGCAGGTGAAGCAGAATGTCAGAGGTGATGTAGTAAGGGAGATTACCCACCAACCGCACTTTGGTAGGAGTATGCACGATCCCGGGACGCGTGGAACCGGGGCGAGGGCCAAGCAACGTGGCAAAGTCAATGGCCAGGACGTCGCCCTCGATGATTTCAACATTGGGCGTGCCGGAGAACTGCATGCGCAACTGCGCCGCCAGAACACGATCGAGTTCGATGGCGATCAACCGGCGCGCGCGCCGGGCGAGAATTTCAGTGAGAACGCCGCGTCCGGGGCCGATTTCGATCACGGTTTGGGCGGACAAATCGCCAAGGGCTGCTACGATGCGCTGGGCTGCGTCCTGGTCAGTCAGGAAGTGCTGTCCCAGTTTGGGCCGTTGGCCGCGACGCCGGGATTTTGTCACAATTGCATCAGAATTTGTGCTCTTGGGCACGTTGACCCTCTTTCACTCCGCGATTTAGACTCGAGCTTCACCTCGTGGGCTACCGGCGCAAGCGGTCGTGCATCAATTCTGGTGCAGGACGGCAGAGGTGCGCGGGCAGGTCTGCGCAGTCTCTGGAGGTTTCTGTTCATGCACATTTCGTTCGCCGCTTCGGAATGCGTTCCCTTTTCAAAAACCGGCGGTTTGGCCGACGTGGTAGGCGCTTTGCCGCCAGCCCTGGCCTCGCTCGGACACCGGGTCACAGTTTATCTTCCGCGCTACCGGCAGACGAAATTGCCAGATGCCAAGACGGTGTTGCGCAGCATCACTGTTCCCTTCGATGATCATCACCGGTTCTGCTCTTTGCTGGATGGCGGGGTGCACTCCGGAGTGCAATTCTATTTCATAGAATATCCGCCTTTTTTTGACCGCGAAGCATTGTATGGAACCTCCATTGGCGATTACCGCGATAACGCCGAGCGCTTTGCGCTGTATAGCCGTGCTGTCCTGGAAGCCTCCAAGATTCTGGGTGTGCCCGATGTTTTTCACTGCCACGACTGGCAAGCCGCGCTGATTCCCGTGCTGCTGAGGTCGGTGTATACCGAAGATCCTGCCTTTCACGATGTGGGGACCGTTTTTACCATTCATAACATGGGATACCAAGGTCTCTTCCCGCCGGAGATTCTGCCTTTGCTGATGCTGCCCTGGGACTTGTTCACCATCACCAAGATGGAATTCTACGGGAATGTGAACTTTCTTAAAGGCGCGCTGACTTCTTCTGATTTCATCACCACGGTGAGCCGGAAATATAGCCAGGAGATCCAGACAGCAGAATACGGCTTTGGGCTGGAAGGCGTGCTACGCGCCCGGTCGGGGACAGTAAGCGGCATCCTGAACGGTGTGGATTACAACGAGTGGAGTCCGGAAAAGGACAAGCTCATCATCGCGCATTACTCGCCCAGCGACCTGAGCGGTAAGCTGGCGTGCCGGCACGATCTTCTCAGCCAATTTGGAATCAGCAATGGCAGCACCAGCGTGCCGGTGATTGGGATCGTTTCGCGCTTTGCGGCACAAAAAGGATTCGATCTGATCTCGCAAATCGCGGACCGCCTGGCACGCGAAGAGATGATCGTGATTGCCCTGGGCAGCGGCGACAAGGAGTACAACGATCTGTTTCTACGGCTGAATAAGCAATACCCTCAGAAGTTCGCCGTGAAAATCGCCTACGACAACACCCTCGCCCACAAAATTGAGGCGGGCTCGGACATGTTCCTGATGCCTTCTCGCTACGAACCGTGTGGCTTGAACCAAATCTACAGCCTTAAGTATGGGACAGTGCCTGTAGTGCGTGCTACTGGCGGCCTTGACGATACCATCGAGCCTTGGGATGCACGTACACGCAAAGGCACCGGTTTCAAGTTTAGCGAGTACAGTGGAGAGGCGCTGCTTGCCACTATCCGTAACGCCTTGCAGGCCTATCAGGACCGCGAAAACTGGCAAATCCTGATGCGCAACGGTATGGCCAAGGACTTCTCCTGGAATGCTTCGGCGCGAGAATACGTGCGGGTGTACGAACGAGCCCGGCAGCTGAAGAGCCTGAACACGAACGGACAAACATTGAGTCTGGTAGGAGCATAGAGCACATGATCACTAAGATGGCGATTGCAAGTGCACTGGTACTTATCACCACCGCGGCCCTTGCTCAGGAGAAGAAAATCAAGCGCTCGGACTTGCCACCGGCGGTTCAGAAGGCGGTAGTTAGGGAGAGCCGGGGAGCAAAAATCCGCGGATTTGCCGAGGAGAAAGAAAAGGGCCAGACCTATTATGAAACGGAACTGCTGGTCGATGGCCACAGCAAGGATGTCCTGATGGATAAGGACGGAACAGTAGTGGAAGTCGAGGAACAGATTGCACTCGATAAACTGCCCCCGGAAGTGAAAGAGGGATTACAGGAGAAAGCTGGGAAGGCAAAGATCTTGCAAGTAGAAACCCTCACTAAGCACGGCCAAGTTGTCGCCTACGAGGCCCAAATCTCAAGCCACGGGAAAAAGTCCGAGGTCCAGGTGGGTCCTGACGGGAAGCCGCTGGCGCACGAAGAATAAGCGCTGACCGTCAGTTGTCGGACGTAAGCAGTTCATGAAGTCTGGGTCTGCGTCCGCCGACTCTTAAACCAATAAAAGACAGGCACTCCCGCCAGAATCACCGCCGTTCCCATGGCGGAGTTCAGCAGGTTTGCGGCGAAGGTGTAATAGAGCAGGAACGCGGCGGCTGCAACGAACAATGCCGGGACCAGAGGATATCCCCAGGTACGATAAGGTCGCGGCGCGTCAGGATCGCGGCGGCGAAAGACGAATACCGTACTGGTCGCGATCATGTAGAAGAGCCATTCGGCAAAGATGGTGAGCGAAAATAGCTTCTGGAAACTCCCCACTACTAATAACAACATGATGCTGAGCACCGCCTGCACAATGATGGCGAAAGAAGGCGTGTGGAAACGAGGATGTACCTCCGCCAACGCTTTGAAGAAGTAACCATCACGCGCGACCGCAAAAGGAATGCGCGCCCCGCTCATGATGGTGCCGTTCAAAGCCACCAGCATGGCAATGGCCATGCCAATGGATACAATGCGCGCGCCCCAAACCCCCAGCGCCAGGGCGAGCGCTTCGGAGGCAGGTCTTGGCGAAGTAGCAATCGAAGAAGCCGGAAGGACGTATTGCACGGCTGCATTCACGAGCATATACAGCACCGCCACGAGAGCGACTCCAACAATTAAGCCGATGGGAATGTTTCGCTCCGGCCGGCTGACCTCGCCAGAGACCATGTTGAGATCGTTCCAACCGTCATAAGCCCACAGGGCAGCCACCATTGCGGCCATGAATCCGGCAATGCCCCCAGTTGCGCCCGGATAAACCGTCTTGAAATTTGTCCAACTGCCGTCGGAATAACTGAAACACGCAAACAGGATCACAAAGATGATCAGGACCTTCAGCGCGGTAAAGACAAGTTGAAAATCGCCTGCCTTTTTTACGCCGATGTAGTTGATGCCCGAAATCAATATGGCGCCTGCGATCGCAACGAATTGGCCGTAAGTAATTGGAAGTGGAAATGTAATTACGTTGTGCTCAAAAAAAGAAAACACAGAGAACGTGCCCAGAATACGTACCATTCCAATGGTAAGAGACCCGATGGAGCCAGGTTTGGCGATCACGAACCAGGTCCAGGCATATAGAAATCCGGGGAGCGGCCCGTAAGCGTCGCGCACGTAAATGTACTCCCCGCCGGCTTGCGGCTTCATGGCGCCAAGTTCAGCGTAAGTCAGCGCGCCAAAAAACGAGAGTAGACCGCCGGTAATCCAGGCCAGATAGACCAATTTGGCTGAACCCGCCGCGCGCATCATTTCCGCAGGAACAAGAAATACACCGCTGCCGATTACCGTGCCCACAACGATGGAGACGGCGTGGCCTACGCCGAGTTCGCGTACCAATTCGGGTCGCGCCGCGAGAGAGGACGTTTTAGAAGCAGCTGGTGGCATGGTTATCGACTCTGGGAGCTGGCGAAACGATGCTGGCAATATACCCGATGGCGAAGGTTACCGCGGTACCAATCACCACGTACCAGGTCCAGGGAACGTGGGTGAATTGCCAGACCCAGACTTCAACGGCGAATCCGCAAACCATTCCCAGCATGGCGCCGCGCTCATTGGCACGCCGCGTTAGCAGCCCGAGCAGGAAAATTCCCAGCATTGCGCCATATGCGACAGAAGCGATGGAGAGGCCGACTTCCAGCACACGTCCACCCCGGCGAGAGAGCAGTGCCAGGAGAAATAGCACAACCCCCCAGGCGAGCGTAGCTGATCGAGAAACCGCGAGCCGGCGAGCTTCGCTGGTTTCAGGATGCCGGCGTAGATAAAAATCAACGATCGAACTCGATGAGAGAGAATTCAGGGCGGCACTGAGGTTCGACATGGCTGCCGCCAGAATGGCTGCGATCAGCAGGCCGGAGATCCCCCCCGGCATGTGAGTCACAATAAAAGTCGGGAAAATGCGGTCGGAACGGCCAAACGGAACTGCCGGAGGAGACTGCCGATAAAAGACAAATAAAGCGACACCCACCAGCAAGAACAGCGTGAATTGAAACAGAATGGCGATACCGCTTGAAAGCAGCGCCTTCTGCGATTCTCGCTTGTTCTTGGCGGAAAGCAGACGCTGCACCATGAGTTGATCGGTGCCATGACTGGCGGTGGTCAGGAATGTCCCACCGATGATTCCTGCCCAGAACGTATAAGTCCTAAAGAAGGTCGGCGTGAAATCAAAGATGCGCAGCTTGTCGAATGAAGCGGCAGTCGTGTGGATGGTGGGCCAGCCGCCGGGTACCAGATGGAGCAGGGTGACAAATCCAACCAGCGTGCTGCCGATGTAGATCGCCATCTGAACAACATCCGTCCAGATGACGGCTGCCATGCCCCCTTCAAAGGTGTAAATCAAAGTGAGCAGCGTGATGATGGCGATGGACGCAATCTCGCCGGTCCCGATTGCAATGCCGATCACAATCGAAACCGCGAACACGCGCACTCCTTCGGCGGCGGCGCGGGTAAGCAGAAAAAGTCCCGCTGCCACCGAGCGCAGGCGCGGGCCAAAGCGGCGCTCAATGAGCTGGTAGGCGGTCAACATCTCCCCGCGAAAATAAGCAGGAATAAAAATAATGCTGATGATGATGCGGGCGATTAAATATCCGAATACCACCTGCAGGAAGGCGAGATTGGTGTCATAAGCCAGGCCGGGAATGCTGATGATGGTCAGCGTGCTGGTTTCGGCTGCGACAATAGAGAGCGCAATCGCCCACCACGGGATGGTGCGGTCCGCCAGGAAGTAGTCGCGGAGCGAGCGCTGGCGCTTGCGAAAACGCAATCCAAACAGGGTGACCCCCGTGAGATACAGCGTGATGATGATGAGGTCCAACCGGTCGAGCCGCATGCTTGTTGCCGTCCATTACATGCGTTGAGGGGGCAGCACGAAAGTAGATAGTTGGTTTCGCGGATGGACGCGGAACCATCATGGCACAACCCGCTACGAAGGAGGTTCTGCCAGGGGGAATTTCTCCTGGGACGCATTAGCGCCTATGTTACAACTAACTCCGTGGCAATCTTCGTCGGCATTGATGGTGGCGGCACCAAGACCACGTGTCTGGTGGGAGACGAGGAAAGAGTATTGGCCGCCGCTAGTTCCGTGGGCAGCAACCCAATTCGTGTGGGCGAGGAGCAGTCTCGTAAGGCGCTTCAGGCGGTAGTGCGTAACGCCTGTGCCGCAGCCAAGGTTGACCTCGCAAGCGTGTCGCGCACTTGCATTGGGTTGGCCGGAGGAGCGCGTCCGGAAGTAGCTGGCCGGGTAGGCTCTATCGTTGCCGAATATCTCGCAGGAGAGATCGTGGTAGTAGGAGACATGGTAATCGCGTTGGAGGCCGCTTTCGAGGGTAAGCCCGGAGTGATCGTGGTGGCTGGTACGGGCTCGATCGCTTACGGCCGGAACCAGCGTGGACAAACCGCGCGCGCCGGCGGCTGGGGTTACGTCATCTCCGATGAAGGCTCAGGACACTGGATTGGTCGTGAAGCAATTTCCGCCGCCATGCGTGCGCACGATACTGGGGAGAGCGCGCTACTGGTCAGCAGCATCATGAACTCCTGGCACCTGGGGACGCGCGACGACGTCGTGCGCACCGCTAATGCCATTCCTCCGCCAGATTTTTCCAGTCTGTTTCCACCCGTCCTGGCGGCCGCCGCGAGTGGTGACCCGCTGGCGCGCACGGTGCTGACCCGTGCGGGCAGTGAACTGGCGGAGTTGGCAAAAATCGTGATCGGGCGGCTTTGGCAGCTTGATCAAAGCTTTGGCGTCGCCATGGCGGGCGGAGTGTTCCAGAATGCTCCAATCGTTCGGCAGGTATTTGCGAACAGTTTACATTCCGAATATCCCCGGGCGGTCCTGAACCCCACCGTCGTACATCCGGAGCATGGGGCGTTGTTCTTGGCCCGGCAAGCCAGGCGTGAGAGTACCAGCACAGCATCGTGAGCGACCTACTGGACAACAACGGGAAAACGGCGGCGGGACAGACTGGCGGCCAAGACGACTTGGAGTCGCGCGTCCTCGGCCAGTCCATCGCTGAATTAAAAGCGCTGGCGGCAGATTCCCGGCTGACGGAAGACCTCGCCCTGGCCATGCTTTCGCGCCGCGACCTCACGGCAGAGATCATCGAGACGCTTACAAAGAATACCGCCGTGATGCAACATCGCCGCGTGCACTTTGCGGTGGTTGCCCATTCCAAGACGCCCCGTCACATCTCGGTTCCGGCGGTACGTCAGTTGTACGCTTTCGAGTTGATGCAACTGGTGCTTTCGCCAGCCGCCCTGGCAGACATCAAACGCGCCGCCGAAGACGGGATTATTTCCCGGCTGGATAAGATCACACTGGGAGAGCGGCTTACACTGGCCAGACGCGCCTCCGGTCGAATTGCGGCGTCCTTGCTGCTGGATCCCGACCGGCGGGTTACGGAAGGTGCG
Source organism: Terriglobales bacterium (assembly GCA_035651655.1). Taxonomy (NCBI): domain Bacteria; kingdom Pseudomonadati; phylum Acidobacteriota; class Terriglobia; order Terriglobales; species Terriglobales bacterium. The sequence goes on along the minus strand of DASRFG010000023.1, from coordinate 447,301 downwards.
CTCGACAATCCGTTTTTGACAGAGGTGCTGGTCGTGCGCGCTGTGCTCCAGGAGAAGGCCTCGCCCGCGCTGGTGGAGATGGTGTCTCGCCACGCGAAATGGTCAGTACGGCGCGAAATTCGAATCTCTCTGGTACGTAGCCGCAAGACAAAGCCCCTGTACGTGGCTGAGTTTGTGCGTAGTTTTCCCTCCGGTGTTTTGCGCGATCTGCTGAAGGACTCGCGGCTTCCTGAAAACGCAAAGGATTGTGTGAAAAACGAGTTGCAGAACCGGACCGGCGCCTAGCAATCAACTATTGAGGTTTCTCCTGAGGAATGAACCTCTGGTAGTTGTTCTTTGCGGCAGAAGGCAGTTCTTGTGCGCGTCCGGTTCGAATTGATTCTCGCGCTGCGTCCAGTATTTCCATTACCTGCACATTCAGCCAGGGCGAGACCGGATCTTCGATCGCTTTGTTGTTGCGAATATGGTCTACAAAATAGGCGATTGGATTGCTGTTCTCATGAGGAAGAGCGGCGAGCGTGACTGGACGACCATCAGGAGCATCATCATTGTTGTCCTCGGCGGCAGGGCGGTAGAAAAGATCGCGCGCTCGCGCCAGTAGGCTGCCCTTGGGACCAAATACCTGTACCTGTCCAAGATCGTAGGGCCAATTCCATGATGCTTGTAGGATTGCGGTCGCGTCCGGATAATCGAGCACGATCGTGGCCTCGTCATCCACCTGATTATGCTGCTCGATCTTGAGCTTTTTTGCGGTGGCATAAACCCGCGTCGGACGGCCCTTCAGCCACAAGGCCCATTCTGCGCCATAGCAGCCGAAGTCTATTACTGCTCCGCCACCATTTTTGACCGGGTCATAGAGCCAGTCGGCAAATTCTTTTGAGACCCCAATTTCTTTTGGTCCCTGATGCCCGTACTGCACCACAATTTTCCGTACCGCGCCGAGCTGGTCTTCGTGGACGCGACGTGAAATCTCGTGACTTGGCGCAACCCAGGCATTCCAGTAATTCACCATCAGCTTAATGTTGGCCTGTTTTGCCAGCCGCTCCATTTCACGGGCATCGGCAGCATTGGTTGCCATGGGTTTTTCGGTGGAGTAATGGATGTGGCGTTTGGCACATTCGCGCAGGATTGCGGCGTGCTTGTCGTTTTCTGTGGTAACAATCACAGCTTCAGGCTTTGCCTCGTCAATCATCTTGATGTAATCGGAATAGAACTTCACGCTGGCCGGAACCTGTGATTTGGCTTTTTCCACTAGCTCCGGGTGGGCGTCGGCAATCGCGATCAGTACGGCATCGGGTTCGCTTGCAATGTTCTTCAGAATGTCCCAGACGTGATCATGATCCAGCCCCACGATCGCCAGGCGAGTTTTACCCCCTGCCGGAGGGATCTGGCCGGCGGCCAGCGCTAAGTGGCAAAGGGCAGCGACGAACAACCCGTAGAGCAGGGCAGTTTTGAGCATGGTAGTGGCTCCTTGGGAAAGCCGCTTATGGTATCCGATGGCCAGCAAAAAAAGCGAATTTAGGGGATATCAAAATCCGTAGCGCGACTGGACGCAGGCCTTACTTGCTTGCTTGCATCTGGTCGGCCAGCCGAGCGACCGCCGCCACATCGAAGAAGTCGGCGAGGCCTGCATGGCCTGCGAGGGTTTCTCGCTCTTTTCCATTCACTAGTATCTTCACGCGTGTGATCGCGGGAGCATTAGCGGACAAGGTTTGTACCAGGGAGAGCACGGTCAATTCCTCAGCCAGCACTCCGGAGCGGTGCCCGTCAGCCAGCGCGGTGTTCATATCCACAACCGCCAGATTTCCATTGATAACGTAAACTTCATTCACGTCGCTGCCGAGTGGCAAACTATGGGGAGAGTCCTTTTCATCCATCCTGGCAATGAGCGCCCGCAGCAGTTCGCGAACTCGGGGCGCCGGATCTGTTGGCAAGGGCAAAGCTTTGTCTTCACGGCGGAGCACGCCCTGTTGATCATCGGGAACAAATAAAGTCACGTGCTCTGTGGGTCCGGCGATCGGCGGGGGCACTGGACGTTGGATTTCAGCTGACGACGGGGCGATCTGCGCCGCATGGTGCTTCAGGGTTCGCAGGTAAATGCCCGTGATGAGTAGGGCAACTAGCAAAAGTCCGGCCGTAATCTTCAGATGGCGGGGAATCATGGGACGGCCTGCGTAGATTGCGTGGGGGGTTGGGTTAGAACGGAGTGCGCTGCGGCCACTCCGGTGGCTACCGCGGCGGCGACCTGCTCTTGATATGCACCGGTGTTGAGCGCGCCCACGTCTGCGCCTGGAGGCGCGACCTCAACTCCCACGGCGGGCAATGCCAAACTATTGAGGGGCGGCAGGGGCGCGGAGAGAAATCGCGCAGTCACCTTGGCTTTCCCTATCTCCGTAGCTATGGCCGCCGCTATGTTTTGGCTGGCACCCAGAAAGGGAGACTGGCCCGCTTCCCAAGGCAAGAACCGACCGCGCTGGACTGCGCTGGGAGGCAGCAGAGCGCTGTAAATGCGTACGCCCGTCCCCAAAGTCCCGGCGTGGATGGCAACATAGATTTGGGCTCGTGAACTGTTGGCCATTACCGCGCGCTGCTCCAGAGTCAAATCCACGTCGGAATCACGTAGCAACGTGGTACTGATCCCTCGAGATCGCAAATTGCGCTGCAAAAGGCGAGCGATGCTCAAGGTGACGTCCTTCTCAGCCAGAGTCTCCGTCAACGCTGCTCCTCTTTCTGAGCCTCCGTGGCTCGGGTCAATGACCACCGCCGCAGGCTGAGCTGGCGCTGTTGGTTGTGCAGGTGTTACTTGTCCGCCCTGCGTCGGCGAAATCTGTGTAGGAATGGCAGGTGCCGCGGATCCTTGTGCCGGCGGAGCCAAAGCCGCAGGTGTAGAGGCCACTGTGGCTATGGTGATGGTCTTCCGGTCGGAGCTAAAGCGGGCCATAAGCGCCTGATTGCTGGGAATGCTGATCTGGGCCGCTCCGTTGTTTTCAAAAAAGCTGAGGGACGGAATCGTCTTCCCGCCCAAGGCGAGAGTGTTCGGACCAGTTTGAACGACAGGGTCACGCTGGAACACCATGCGCAGTGCGCCGGGCTCAGTGGAGATGGTCGGATTCACCGCTGAAGAAAAACTGAGCACTAGCTGTTCGTTCGGGCCTCTTATCAGTTGGGCCGCGAATCGTGTAGCCGCGTTGCCGATGAACAGGCGGTGTCCGGATTCATGCAGCTGAACATTTTGGTCGAGCAAGCGCGGTAGCAGGTTCGGCAAAGAGGAGATTGGAATGATCCCGCGCCCCGAATCCAGATGGAATGCTGCGGTAAGGTCGAGACCGTGTCCACGGATTTTGGCGCGAGTACTACCGTCCTCAAACTCTCCGTCAACGCCATTGAAGCGCAACCGCCACTTTCGGCCGTCAAGGTTTGAGCTAACGCTCCCGAGTGGCGCCAGGGCCTCCTGCAAGCCCACGTAGTCTTTGCCGTCGCGCTGAGTCAGGTTGAGGGAGAAGCTGCTTTGACCTGTATAAATTGAAAGCCGTTGCTGCTGAGCGACAGGAGCAAGGGACAAGAACATTAACAACCAAACGTAGCTAACCGGCGCCAGCTTAATCGAGCGCATACACGGTGAGTCCGCTGAGAAGCTTGGGATAGAAATCGGTGGATTTTTGTGGCAAGACTTGCCCCGCGAAAGCAACATCACGTACCTGCTCCATTCTTGCTGGATTCATCAGGAAAGCAATATTCGCCCCGTCATGCACTCCCCGCATGGCGTCAGCTGCCTCCCGCAAGTAGGAAATATTTTGCTGGTTGCGAATGGCTTCTTCCGAAATGCCAAGCACATTCTCCAGTAACACTTTGTGCAATTGCACCACATCGAGTTGTTGCTGCAGAGTAGAGAACGCATTGAGAAGGGAAGCGGCGGCTCCGGGCCGCGCCCGCAAAAGAAACACTTTCCGGGCTGTCACTGCCAAAAATGCCGTGCCCTTCATTCCTGCTTCGCTCAACAAAGAGGTGGCCCGCTTCGGTGAGAGCTCTACAGACACGTCCTCGAGATCAAAATATCGGCTCGCGCGCTGGAAAAATTCCTCCGCGTTGAATGAGGCCAGGCTGTGTACCACTCTATGGGTAGGCAGGATCACCACACCTTCGCTCTCCATGTTCACGAACGTCATCATCACAAAGTCATTCGGATGGATAGCATTTCCGGGAGTGCTCGCGGCTTCCGCCCGCCGCTCGTTACGGTACGTCAGTGCGGTCTCATAACGGTGGTGACCATCGGCAATGATCAGCTTCTTGTCAGCCATTTTGGTGCGGAGCGACTCGAGAGTGCTGGGCGCAGATATGCGCCAGACACGGTGAAGCACCCCGTACTCGTCCCGGATATCGACATCCGGCGGTGCATCGCTGTTCAGCAGGGTCTCGATTCCTCGTGTCGAATCCCTGTAAAGCATAAAGATTTGCCCAAAATGGGCGCGAGTGGCGCGTAGGAGTTGCAGTCGGTCGGCTTTGGGCTTGGCGAGGGTCTGTTCGTGCCGGAAGACGACCCCTGCGTCATAATCCTCGATCTTCCCCAGCGCGATGAAGCCCCGGCGCTCATATTCCCTGGCGCCTGCGGATCCGGTCACGGTGAAGCGCTGCGTATAGGCATAAATGGAGGGCTGAGGGTCCTGGAGGAATATGCCTTCCTTGCGCCATTGTTTAAAAGCTGCGGCGGCCCGGCTGTAAACATTGTCTTGTTCGTTATCGCCTGGGTCGGTTCGTCCCAGAATAATGCGCACAAGATTGAAGGGATTGGCCTTGTAATACGCCTCTTGCATTTGGGTAGTGATCTTGTCGTAGGGCTGGGTAACTACATCGGGGAGCGGAACGCGGGCAGGGTCATAGCGCAGGGCACGAAAAGGAGCAATGATAGCCATAAGTTACGGAATCTTTGGATTGTAACAAGAGAAAAAGCAAAACTTTTCGCGCCGGGGAAACATCATAACCAGAGGACCCTCTGGTATTGGGTTCTTACTTTGAAGTGATGTCGGCTGTGATAGTATCCCCGATTAAAGAGGAAATTATGGCCCGCAAAAGTCGTAACGGGCGCGGGTCATCTCGCCCCAGCAGGACGAACACGAATAGATTGTTCTCGCTTCCGGTCCAGGGCAAAGCCAGGCCCCTGCTGTTGTGCTTGATTTGGGCCTTCGCGGTCAGCGTTTTTCCAGAGGCCAGGGGGCAAACGGCTACTAATGCGGACGAAGTCCACGTAACCCCTCGAGTTGATCCTGCCAAGGTTACAGCGCCCCCGGTTCTTGATCCTGCGTTGAATACCCACACACGAGCGCTGAAGAAAGATGTCGACCTGGTACTGGTTCCAGTCACCATTACAGACCCGATGAACCGGCTGGTCACAGGGCTGGACAAGGAAAATTTCGCCGTATTCGAGAACAAGGAAGTAGAAGAAATTCGCCATTTTTCCAGTGAAGACGCGCCCATATCCTTGGGCGTGATTTTTGACATGAGCGGAAGTATGGGGAATAAGCTGGACAAGTCGAAAGAGGCGGTGGTTGAGTTTTTCAAGACCGCGAATCCGCAAGACGAATTTTTCATGGTGACTTTCTCGGACAAGCCCGAGGTGATCGCGGATTTCACTCAATCCGTTGAAGACATACAAGGCAAGCTGGTTGAGACTTTTTCCAAGGGCCGGACCGCACTGCTGGACGCGATTTACCTAGGCATCAGCAAGATGCGCAAGGCCAAATATGAAAAAAAGGCGTTGTTGATCATCTCTGACGGCGGCGACAACCACAGCCGCTATACCGAGAACGAAATCAAATCAATGGTCAAGGAAGCCGACGTTCAGATTTATGCTATCGGGCTTTTTGATTTGAGTCCCTCGACCCCGGAAGAACGTTCCGGGCCGGAGATGTTGGCCGAAGTCACCGATGTCACGGGCGGGCGTACCTTCAACATCGGAAATCCCAACGAACTCAGTGATGTAGCCACAAAAATCGGCATCGAACTACGCAACCAATATGTGCTTGGCTACCGTCCAAAGAAACCAGTGCACGATGGCAAATGGCATAAAATCAAGGTGAAACTCATACCACCCAAGGGGTTGCCGCCACTGCATGTGTATGCCAAGACGGGTTACTATGCGCCATCGGAATAATCGTTTCCTTGCCTTTATTGCTCTGTTTTTAGCGTTGGGTACCTGGGTTAGCGCGCAAAATGCGCCCAACACCGCGCCACCGCCTCCTTCGGGTCCACCAGCGCCACCTCCTCGCAGCACGCCTCCGGCAGGCAGCCAGGTCGGGTCAGGCCAACAAGGCCAACCGGAGGGTGAGAACAACGGGGTTTATGTATTTAAGGCGCGAGTGGAAGAGGTGGTTTTACATGCGACCGTCTACGACTCTAAAGGCCGCATGGTGACCAATTTAGACAGGGCTGCGTTCCAGGTTTTCGAGGATGGCGTGCCGCAGAACATCACCTCGTTCCATCGCGAGGACGTTCCGGTTGCGGTCGGAATCGTAATTGATAATTCCGGTTCCATGCGCGATAAGCGGCCGGCAGTCAACCAGGCTGCCGTCAATTTCGTGCGCGCCAGCAACCCGCAAGACGAGGCTTTTATCGTTAATTTCAACGACGAGTACTATCTGGATCAGGACTTCACGAACAAGGTCCCCCAGCTCCAGGAAGCACTGCAGAAGATTGATTCCCGCGGTGGTACCGCGTTGTATGACGCTATAGTCGCCTCTGCCGATCACCTGAAGAAAAATGCTCGTTTGGACAAGAAAGTCATACTGGTGGTCACCGACGGAGAAGACAATGCCAGCCGCGAATCGCTGGAGCAGGCAGTCCGGCGCTTGCAGGCGGAAAACGGCCCGACCGTCTACACCATTGGCTTGCTTGGCACTGAAAAACAGCGCCGAGCTCGCCGCGCGCTAGCCACAATCGCTGAAGATACCGGCGGCGTGTCATTCTTCCCTAAAGATTTGAGCGAGGTGGACGCCATTACCCAGGAAGTGGCGCACGACATCCGCAACCAATACACCATCGGCTACAAACCCATTCGCCCCCAGAGTCAGGGTGGATACCGCTCCGTCCGTGTGGAGGCGAAGGCCAAAGGCTTTAACAAACTTCAAGTGCGAACCCGAACCGGGTACTACGCGGGGACGGCCCGCGCGGCCAACTAGGGCCAAACACCCCTTCAAGTAGCGTCGTGATCGAGTGGTCATTTGACGCTTTTTGGACGGTTCCGTACTCTGTTAATCAGGAATGAAAACTCTTGAAACCAGTCGCCCGCGAGTTGCTGACGATATCACGCAGCTTGTTGGGGAAACTCCTATGCTTCGCCTGCGCCGCTTGGTTCCCAATGACGCGGCAGAGGTTTGCGCCAAGCTGGAATACCTGAATCCCGGCGGCAGCATAAAAGATCGAGCGGCGATTGGAATCATTAAGCGGGCGGAAGAAGAAGGCCGGCTGGCAAAGGGAAGTACCATCATCGAGGCTACCGCTGGGAATACTGGAATCGGCCTGGCACTGATTGGGGTGAACCGCGGATACAAGGTAGTTTTCTTTGTCCCGGAGAGGTTCTCAGAAGAAAAAGTCATGCTGATGCGTGCCCTCGGCGCTGAGGTCCATCGGACCCCGGATTCCGAGGGCATGGAAGGCGCCATCCGGCGGGCCCGTGAATTTGGGGCGCGTACTCCCAAGTCTTTCCTGGCATTGCAATTCGAGAATCCCGCCAATCCTGAATACCATTACCAAACCACCGCGCACGAAATATATGAGCAGATGGAAGGCCGGATTGATGCCATCGTCATAGGCGCCGGAACCGGCGGAACTTTCAGTGGCGTAGCGCGTTTCTTTAAGCAGAAGCTGCCCCGTGTGCTGGCCATTGCCGTGGAAGCGCAAGGATCGGTACTCGGCGGGGGCAAGCCCGGAGAGAAGCACAAGGTGGAGGGCATCGGAGCGAGCTTTATGCCCAAGACATTCGACTCAAGCCTGGCGGACGAAGTCATTATGGTGCGAGATCCGCAAGCATTTGAAATGGTCAGACTGTTGGCGCGGGAAGAAGGCGTGCTCTCTGGTTCGAGTGGCGGCGCCAATGTTCACGCCGCCTTGCAGGTGGCGCAGCGGCTGGGTGCGGGTAAACGCATTGTGACCGTAATCCCCGACTCCGCCGAGCGTTACATGTCCAAGAGGATTTTTGAAGAAGGCGGTCAATGAGAGCACGACGGTAAAATACTTAGCCGCTGGCGCCGAAGGATAGTCATGTCTAAGAAAGTCGAAGCCGGTTTTGCGACGCGTGCCATCCATGTTGGGCAGGAACCCGATCCTCTCACTGGCTCGGTAGTTGCTCCCATTTATCCCACTTCAACCTATGTTCAGGAAGAACTGGGGAAGAACAAGGGATACGAGTATTCGCGCGTTTCCAATCCTACTCGCACGCGTCTGGAAGAAAATCTCGCGGCCCTGGAGTGGGGAACTGCGGCCAAAGTGTTTGCCAGCGGCATGGCAGCAATCAACGCCATGTGCACCTTGTTGAAGAGCGGCGATCATTTGATTTGCTCCCATAATGTGTACGGCGGCGTGCCGCGACTGTTTAATCAGATTCTCGCAAACTATGGCCTGGAGTTTAGTTATGTGGACACCTCGCAAGTCCGTGAGGTGGAGCGGGCGATTCGTAAAAACACTCGCATGGTCTACGTGGAGACTCCCACCAATCCCTTAATGTCCGTCAGCGACATCTGGGCGATCAGTCAAATCTGCCATCGGCGAGGCGTAGAAGTCGTGGTGGATAACACTTTTATGTCGCCTTACTTTCAGCAGCCGATCAAGCTGGGAGCAGACATGGTGGTCCATTCCACCACAAAGTTTCTTAACGGACATAGCGACGGTTTGGGTGGCGTGATTGTTTGCACCAAACCGGAACAGGCAGAGCGATTGGCGTTCATCCAGAAATCGGCGGGGGCCATTCTGTCGCCTTTTGAGTGTTGGCTGGTGCTGCGGGGAGTTAAAACTCTCGCCGTTCGAATGGAGCAGCACGATCGCAATGGCCGCGCCGTGGCCAAGTTCCTGGCTGATCACAAGAAAGTGAAAACGGTGTATTACCCAGGGCTTCCGGACCATCCCCAGCACGAGCTGGCGCGGCGGCAGATGCTCGGCTTTGGCTCCATGATTACGTTCGAGACCGGTTCCCTCAACAACGCCAAAAAGATGCTGCGCAAGGTGCGGGTGTGCTCCCTGGGCGAGTCCCTCGGAGGCGTGGAGACCTTGATTTCGCATCCAGCCACCATGACCCATGCGGCGCTTGGCGAGAAGGGCCGGAAGGCCATAGGAATTACCGACGGCATGGTGCGTATCTCCGTTGGAATTGAGGATATAGACGACATCCTGGATGACCTTGACCAGGCCCTCTCCGCCATCTGATACCGTTCAAATTACTTATTTCTCGGCCGACGGATGAAATCCTGTCGCCCGGGTATTTAGGTTAGTGTTGGGGTATGCTTACGCTGCTGGATTGGCGTTTTTTTCGGGCCTTTTGATGGGTGACTCCCCTGACGTTAAAAGCCAGCATTGAGCGGTGAGGAGCTTTACCATTCGTCTCCGCAATCCGTTTCGCGAACAGGAGTTCGAGCGCGTGGCCATGCCACATGCCGAAAGTCTGTTGCGTACTGCGCTCCGCCTCACACGAGAAAAATCCCTTTCGGAAGACCTCGTCCAAGAGGTCCTCTTGCGGGCCTGGCGCTCGTTTGAGCAGTTTGAGGCGGGAACCAACTGCAAAGCATGGTTGTTCAAGATTATGTTGAACCTGGCAAGTAAGCGGCAGAAGCAGATCCGGACCAGGCCGCAGTTGGTGTCTCTCGAGGAGAACGAGTCCTTCAAGTTGCCGGTCACGGTCACCCGCACTCCGGAGTTTACGGGGTCGGAAGTTGTGACTGCTCTCGACAGCCTGCCTGAAGAACACCGGACCGTTCTTCTGCTGGGAGTAGTGGAAGGATTCACCTGCAAAGAAATAGGGCAGATGCTGAGTATCCCCATTGGAACGGTAATGTCTCGCCTGAGTCGGGCGCGCATTGGATTACGCCGAAAATTGACGGAACCTATAGGTCGGGCGTGCGTCTGTAAGCCGGAAGTTTCCGTGAAGCAGGTACAGAAAGGTGCTTATGAACTGCACTGAAGCGGAGTATCTGGCGCCGCTCTACTGGTCGAACGAGCTCGAGCCGAAAGTGATTCTCGAACTGGAAGAGCATTTGAGTGATTGCGCAGAGTGTGCTCGCGAGTTGCAGGCGCAGAGTCAATTCGACGAGCTATTGCGAAATGCGGTCGATCAAAATGCCATCGACCAACAGTTGATCAATCCTCAAGATGTGCGCACCCGGGTGCGACAGGAAATGCGGGCTTCGGAGAGTCTTTGGCGGCGGATTTTTGCTGGTACCGCCTTACGGCTGGCAGCGGTCAGCGCGGTGCTTCTGATTCTGTTGGGCGGCAGCTTGTTCTATGTTTCGCGCCAACGCGCCTTCGAGCGCACTCTCTATGCCGATGCCGCGGACGACCACCACGATGAGGTCATGGCCCACCTGGTGGACAGCTACTGGCGCTACAAGGTAGCGGATATTCAGGATCTGTTGCAATCCTGGGTGGGGCAGACCACGCTCGCCCAAGCCCTCACTCCGAACGGCTACCATCTTGCCCGTGCTCGTCTTTGCGAATTGCAAACACAAATCTATGTCCACCTGGTTTATGATGACGGTGTCCACGAGGTTTCCATATTCGTTCGTCGAAAAGAAGCGGAAACCCTTGCCGGACGCGCAATCGGCAGTATCAATGGTAAGTCGTTGCACGCTCAGTTCGTCAAAGACCTGCAAGTTGCAGGTTTCCAGTCGCGTGACTTGACCATACTGGTTGTGACCGATATGCCCCGCCGCGATTGTCTGGAGATTGCCCGCCAAGCTGCCTCTCGGGTCTGACCAATCCATGCGGTTTGACTGAGTGGGTTCCCTCACGTATGTGCCTCTGGTAATTGCACCTATTCAGGTGCAAGTTAATCGCATTGCATCGTTCTTTAGCTAGAGCGCCGGAGGAAAACCATGCCACGAATTGCTCCATTATGGCTAGGTATTTTCGTGTTTTCTGGAATTATCTATGCCGCTGATCCTGCACAGCCTGCTCTGACGATCTACAACCAGCAGTTCGCGGTGGTCCGCGAATCTGTCCCGTTGGACCTTTCAGGCGGTGTCAACGAGCTCAAATTCACGGACATCACTTCACATCTGGAACCCGACTCGGTGATGTTGCGCGATCTCTCAGGACAGCGCGCGTTGCAAATCCTGGAACAGAATTACCGCTCCGATCCCGTGTCGCAGGAATTGCTCCTGTCTTTGTATGAAGGCAAGACTCTGGATTTTAAAGTGCAGGAGCGAGACCAGACAGAAATCGTGAAAGGGCGCATCATTCGCAGTGGCTACGTACCGCACTATGCCGCGCTCCAGCAATATGGACAGCAATACTATGCCACGCAAATGGCGTACGCCCAGGGCACCGGGGTTCCCATTGTAGAAGTTGATGGCAAAATTCGTTTTGGTTTACCCGGGCTTCCACTCTTTCCAGCTCTCACCAACGACACCATTCTTAAGCCCACTCTGAATTGGCAGCTTCAGACCGACAAGCCAGGCAAATTCAGCGCTGAGCTTTCCTACGTGACCGGCGGCATGAATTGGCAAGCAGATTACAACGTAATCGCGCCGGTGAAAGGTGATGTGCTGGACATGATTGGCTGGGTCACCATGGACAACCAGAGTGGGAAGACATTCGAGGACGCCTCCATAAAGCTGATGGCTGGAGATGTGATGAAGCTTCAACCCGGGCAAAGAAGTGCGGATGCCGTCTATGTTTTCAACGCTGAGGTTTCAGCCGGCGCAATGCGGCCTCCTGTTTCCGAGAAATCTTTCGACGAATATCACCTATACACTCTGGAACGTCCTACGACCTTGCACGACCACGAAACCAAACAGGTGGAGTTCGTGCGCGCATCAGGGGTCGCCTCGAAGCGAGTCTATGTCTATGACGGCGTGAAGATTGATCCCCAACGCTACCAGTATTGGGCGCTCGAGCAGATTCGCCAGGACCGAGAATACGGCACGCAATCAAACCCGAAGATCTGGGTGATGCAGGAGTTGGTCAACTCCAAAGTCAATCACCTGGGCATGCCGCTGCCCAAGGGCAGGCTGCGTTTTTACCGGCGGGACACCGACGGCCATCTCGAGTTCACCGGTGAAAACGTGATTGATCACACCCCCAAAGACGAGACCATCCGCATTTACACGGGCAATGCATTTGATCGTGCGGGCGAGCGCCGCCGCGTCTCGTACCACATCGACACAAACAAGAATACCCTCGATGAATCATTCGAGATCAAGCTGCGCAATCACAAAACCGAGCCGGTCGAGGTCCGCGTAGTTGAGCATCTTTACCGCGCCTTGAATTGGGAAATTATCGAGGAATCCCATAAGCACGTGAAGAAGGACTCGCAGACGGCGGAATTCCCGGTCACGATTGCACCTGACAAGGAACAGACGATCACTTATAGCGTGCACTATTCCTGGTGAGCGCCGGTGGAAAGCCGTAACGTAGGCCCACACATTACAACTTCGTAACCCGATTCCCATTCAGCGAAAGCGGTAAAATGTAGACATCGCCAGTCCTGCCCATGGCCACACTCAAGGAAATCGTCAACGAAAAGGTGCACGAGGGGGCCTCCGAGCTGTGCGAAACGCTCGACCGTAACCGAGTGCGCTGCTACTCCTGTGGGCACTGCTGCCCAATTCCTGACGGCCAGCCGGGGGTGTGCAAAGTCAGGTTCAACCGGGGTGGGACACTGTACGTCCCTTGGGGCTATGTGGGCTGTGTGCAGTGCGATCCGATTGAGAAGAAGCCGTTCTTTCATGCCATCCCAGGAGCGTTGGCCTATAGCTTTGGCATGCTGGGTTGCGACCTGCACTGCGGATACTGTCAGAATTGGGTAACGTCGCAGGCGCTGCGCGATCCCAATGCGGTCAGTGCTCCGCTGCAGGTGACGCCTGAAGCCCTAGTGGATGAAGCGCGCAGGCACGGCGCCAAGGTGGTGGTCAGCACCTATAACGAGCCGCTGATCACCTCCGAGTGGGCCGTCGAAATATTTAAACAAGTCCGCTCGGCCGGGTTGATGACAGGCTTCGTCTCCAACGGAAACGGCACCCCGCAGGTGCTTGAGTACCTGCGGCCCTGGGTGGATCTGTACAAAGTTGATCTAAAAAGCTTCGACGACCGCCATTACCACGAGCTCGGCGGACGTATTGGGCCGATCCTGGAGACAATTCGGCGGCTGCACGAAATGGACTTTTGGCTGGAGATCGTGACCCTGCTGATCCCAGGATTTAATGACTCCGCCGACGAATTGAAGCGGCTTACGGAGTTTGTGGCAGGGGTTTCGCCGCAGATTCCCTGGCACGTGACCGCATTCCATTCCGACTACAAGATGACCGATACCCGAAATACGCGTCCCGAAGACCTGTTGCGGGCGGTTGACATAGGCAGGCAAGCGGGCCTGCGGTATATCTACCCGGGCAATCTCCCCGGTGAGGTTGGCGACCTGGAGAATACGCGCTGTCACAACTGCGGCAAGCCGTTGATTGAGCGCTATGGTTATTTGATTTTGGGATATCATCTGACGCCCGAAGGAGCATGTCCCGGGTGTGGGACAGCCATCCCGGGAAGGTGGCAGCCGAGCTTCGACCAACAGATCACTTCTCATCCTTTTGCGCCGCGACGGCCAGCGGGTTCACGCGTCTCTTTCTAAAGAGACTCTTCAGGCAGGAGCGCTCACCGGGCTGGAGTTGCCCCGCGGGCGTGAGAAGTGTAGCTTCTAGGGCGGCCCAAACAGCTGCCATTGCGGCGACTGGGACCGGCACGACGGATTCATAAGCGGTGAGGTGCAACATGGCTGTGAAACGCATTACACCGGAGCAAGCAAAAGAATTACTCGATAGCAATCGCGATTACATTTACCTGGATGTGCGTACGGTTCAGGAGTTCGATGCCGGCCATGTGCCTGGCTCAAAAAACATTCCGCTGATGGAGCCGATGATGGGACGGATGCAGTTAAATCCGGAGTTCGTCGCTGTGGTGGAAGGGAATTTCGGCAAAGATGCCAAGCTCATTGTCGGCTGCCAGAAAGGCGGACGCTCTCTAAAAGCCGCCGAGATGCTACAAGAGGCCGGTTTCAAGAATGTGGTAGATATGCGCGGAGGTTTTGGCGGTGAGACCGACGAGGGCGGGCGGCTGACCTTTCCCGGGTGGTCGCCGCGTGGTCTTCCGGTAAGCCGTGAGAGCGGGGCGGAAGACCGCTACGAGCACTTGAACAAGGCGGGCAGCAGCTAAATGGATGCAGTAAAGAAACGCAAGGCCCTTCGCTTGTTTTCCTACGGCATGTACATCATGACATCGGGAGGCAAGCAGCGCTATGCTGCGGGAACGGTCACCTGGATCTCGCAGGCATCTTTCAAGCCGCCGCTATTGATGGCCGCAATTCGTAAGGATAGCAGCCTTTTTCAATGTGTCTCGGAGAGCCGTGTTGCCGTGGTACACGTGCTGGACAGCGGCCAGGAAGCAATCGCGCAGAAGTTCTTTTCTCCCTCCAAAGTCGCCGACGGCAGCATCAACGGCGAGACGTTCATCGCAGGAAAGACCTCTGCTCCCGTTCTGAAGAACATGCCCGCATATGTAGAGTGCCAGGTCCGCGAGATCGTGGATAGCGGGGGCGACCATGCCATGGTCATCATGGAAGTGGTCGAAGCCGGGTTCAAGGATGACGTCCGGCCGCTCACGGTGGCTGACTCACCCTGGCAATACGCCGGGTAACCGCATCTTCCGACTTGCCTGCTGTACAATGCGGCGGCCATGCCTCCAGCCACACTCACAGAAGCTGAAAACTGGCGCCGGACTACCCCCTCCTTTATCGGTGCCTTGTTTGTATGGTTAGCTGTCTTTGCCGCCTATTCTGCTGCCCAATCGCAAGCCAATCCAGAACCAAGGTTCGAAATCTCCTTTCCGGCCGCTGTCAGCAGTAAACCCGTGACTGGAAGAGTATTCGTCATCGTGGCGCGAAAGGAGACCCCCGAGCCGCGTTTGCAGGTAGGAGATTGGAACGCCCACGTGCCATTTTTTGGCGCTGACATCGAGCAACTTCAACCTGGACAACCGGCCGTAATCACTCCGAATACGCTGGGCTTTCCGTTCAAAAGCCTGGGCGAGATTGAGCCAGGCGACTACTACGTGGAAGCCCTGATCAACGTTTACACGGAATTCCATCGCGCCGACGGTCACACCATATGGGCGCACATGGACCACTGGGAAGGCCAGCAGTTCAACACTTCCCCGGGGAATTTTTATAGCGAAGTACAAAAAGTGCACCTTGATCCCGCGAAAGGTTACGACATTAAGTTGAGCGCGGACCACATAATTCCACCACTGGAGGCGCCAGCGGACTCGGCAAAAGTTAAGCGCGTAAAGATTCAGAGCAAGTTGCTCAGTCAGTTCTGGGGGCGACCGATTTTCATGGGGGCGACTGTGCTTCTCCCCCAGGGCTACGACTCGCATCCTGACGTTCGCTATCCGGTGATTTACATCCAGGGCCACTTTGGCCTGGAAGCGCCATTCCACTACTCGGAACAAAGCTCGGACGAGAGCGGCTTGCGTCAATTCCTGGAGCACAACAATGCCCAGTGGGTGAGCGGCTACGATTTCGGAAAGCAGTGGAACTCCTCCAATTTTCCGCGCATGATCGCCGTCACCTTTCAGCACCCGACGCCATATTTCGATGATTCCTATGCCGTGAACTCAGCCAACAATGGGCCATATGGTGATGCACTGCTCACCGAGTTGGTCCCTTATCTGGAAGATCACTTCCGGATGTCGCGCCAGCCTTACGCCCGAGTGCTTACCGGAGGCTCTACCGGAGGATGGGAGTCACTGGCTCTGCAAGTGCTGCACCCGAATTTTTTCGGTGGGACCTGGACTCTGTACCCCGATCCAATTGACTTCCAACGCTATCAACTGGTGAATATCTACAGCGATGACAGCGCTTTTCTAGCTCCGGGATACGATCCGCCGATTCCAGAACGGCCCCTGCAACGCAGCGTAGAAGGGCAGGTGGATACTACCGTACGGCAGATGAGTCAGTTCGAATCTGTGCTCGGCAGCCATGGCCGCTCGGGTCAACAACTAGAAGCATGGGAGGCGGTGTACGGGCCGGTAGGTCAGGATGGCTATCCGCAACCGCTGTTCGATAAGCTGACTGGGAAAATTGATCACAGTGTCGCAGACTACATGCGTGATCACGGCTATGATTTGCGCGATTACACCGAGCGGAACTGGTCGAAAATCGGGCCACAACTTGTAGGTAAGATCCACATTTACGTGGGCGATATGGACAACTACTACCTGAATCTGGCTGTGTACAGAATGGAGGACTTCCTCAAAACAACCAGGAATCCTTATTACGCAGGGTCAGTCAAATACGGTCGGCCCATGAAAGGACATGGTTGGCAGCCAATGACTGACGCAGAACTGGCGCGCATGATGGCAGCCCACGTCGCGACCCATGCGCCCAAAGGCGAAAACACCGCGGCGTGGCACTACAAGTGAATGAATGGGGACACGATGCCATATCTCTTAAAAACTGAGGCTTCGGTATATTCGTTTTCTGATCTTGAGCGCGATAAAACCACTATATGGGACGGCGTCACCAACCCGGTTGCCGTAAAGAACCTGCGCCAGATGACCCCGGGAGAAGAGCTGGTGATTTACCACACCGGCGACGAGCGCCAGACCGTCGGGACAGCTACGGTAGTGAAAGTGGACGCCGGCGATCCCAAAAATCCGCAAGTCACGATCAAAGCAGGGAAGAAACTCAAGCCGACCACATTGGCGGAAATCAAAGCCGACAAGCTGTTTGAAACCTCACCGCTCCTGCGTCAGGGACGATTATCGGTGGTGCCGCTTACTGATGCACAGTACCGCTTTCTGAATCGCTCCTGAGTTTTCAGCGCACGCCCAGCGTGGAGTTCCTCCGTTTGTTTCTCGCTCCCCGCCAATAGAGCAGCAATCCAATGCCGATCGCGACGGCGCTGCCGCCGATCACTTTGAACTCGAATAGAACCTTGTCCTTAACATCCAGTGTGGGGATCAGAGAAAGCACAATGGAGAGCGCGGTCACTGCGAAACCCAATACGCCCGCGACCCAAACCCCCAGTTTTCCGCCGGGGATGAGTACCGCGCCGGTGTTGGTCTTCCGGTCAGGACGGTAGGCCAGCCGGATGGCAGCCGTGTACATATAGAGGAACGGAATAAAATTAATGATAATGGTCGCATTCACCAGCACCAGATAAGCGCCGCGAATGCTTTCCGAGATTTGCGATACCAGCAGGATCGCGCCCGAAATTAATCCTTGCGCAAGAATGGCAACATAGGGTGTGCGCCAGCGGGGATGGATTTTCCCGAAAGCTTTGGGCAAATAGCAATCAATGCCAACCACAAATGGAATGCGCGAAATTCCTGCCACGGTTGCGCCTACGCCTCCGGCATTGCCCAGGCTCACCAGCATGGCAGCGATCATGCCCAAGGCGGCGACGCCCAGTAACGCAGAACCCCGGCCGACCGCCTGGAAGACGCCGTTCTGAACATTAACTTCGTTTGCCGGCACAATGGTGAGCACCGCGATGGTGGCCACAATGTAGATGGTGGCGATCGCCGCCCCTGAGCCAAGCGTGGCGCGCGGCAGAGTGCGCTGTGGATTCTTGATTTCCTCGGTCATGGAGCAAACCAGCTCCATACCGCTGAATGCGAATGCCATCTGTGACCAGAATCCCACCGTATCCCAATCCCAGTGAGGAAGCACGTTGTGCCAGGTGAAGTGAGTCACCGAGCCGAATCGCGAGGCTAAGACAGCCGCCACGCAGACCAGCATCACCAGCGGAACATAAGTACCCACGCCGCCAGCGTTCTGCAGCCACTTGCCAATGTTAAGGCCAATCAGGTTGAGGACCACCGCAATTGAAAGCAAGCCAAAAGACGCGCCGACTTCGTAAGCGCGATTGTCCGCCAGCCAGGCATATTTGGGACCGCCGATGTAGACGGACATGGCTACGCTGGCCAGCAGCAGTCCCGGAAAATAGAAGAAGGTGTAGATCCAGTAGCACCAACCGGATACAAAGCCGTGAAAATCTCCAAATGCCTCTTTGGTCCAGACGTAGATTCCACCTTCGTGCGGATAGCGGGTCGAAAGCTCTACGATGATGAATGCAGTTGGAACAAAAAACAGCAGCGCCGCCAGCATCCACAGGCTTACTGAGGAGGTCCCGTTGTGGGCTGCGGCGGCGATCCACCTCGGCCCGAGCACGCCGGCGATGTTAAACAGCAAGACGTCCCAGAGTCCCATCTCCCGACGTAATTGTGACTTCACGTCTGGAGGGGTGGCTGGCGATTTCAAATTTCTGTTCTCGTGGGGAACATTCTGGCTCGCGGAGAGTTTAGCAGGAAAAGAATGGCGGCCGGTTTGTCTTCTGTGGAAACGTGAGTGGGGCGCAGCGCCAAGCCGCGCCCTCTCGAGCTAAGAGTCTTAGCGATTCATGGCGTTCGTGGGCTGCTTCAGTCGTGCGATGTCGTCGTTGGTGTAGACCTTGTGGGCGGGATGCTGTTTCACCTCCTGGCGAATCTCTCTCGCCACCTCAGCGAGGCTGCGGCCGTTCAACGACGGGAAGTTGTAGGCGTCGTTAAAGCTTCCAATCCCAAAGTCAAGGGCGGGACCTCTCGCTTGCGCCAATGTCTGCCCTTCTGGCGCGCTTGACGTATTTTCCACCGTGCCTACCGCAGGCACGCCTGCCACCGAAACCGGCAGCGTTACGGGTGGCGTCATGATAGCGGTGCTCACCACGCCGAGGTCAACGACGGTAGCGTTGCTCGCCCCTACGGCCAAGCCCGGCGTCGCGCTCGTGGCGCCTGCCGGAGAAGGCGAAGCCGGGGTTGCCCAATCCACTACGGGCGTGCCAATCAGGGGTGCATTAGGCATGTTCCAGATCATGCGATTACTGGCAAAGCCGGTATTGGAGACCCAGGTTTGGGCTTGCGCCGGAGTTTCAGAAAGCGCACTCAAAAAGAGACTCAACAGAATAAGCTGCAATATTCCCACTAGTGAAACTGTCAGAACCCTACCCAGAGCCTTGCCACGCATACTCTCCTCCTAACCCACTTTCGTTGCGACGCGAATCTTAAACCAATAGATGCCAAAAGTCAGCTAAGTTCCTACAAAGCGGGCATATAAACTTCTGGCTACTTTGGTGTCCGTGGTTCCCTTGATGATGGCCCGGCCATCCCGAAAGAGCGTCATTTCATAGGGTTCCCGCCAAAATTTCAGGACAAACTCGGTGTGGCGGACGGTCCCATGGGGAGTGAGCCTTGCGCTCATTTCGACAAAATTCACGTCCCGCTCGTGCTCATGAATCTGTACAGAGTTACGTCCGCAAAGGGTGATATGCGGCCGGTGCTCGCCGGCGAGATGGACGAACTCTCTGCCAACGCAGACGCGGCAGCCCGGAACCGGCTGGCCGGCACCGATTTCTGAGCGCTGATTGGACCAGAGGTCGAATGACAAGAGAGTTCGCCGCAGGGTCCTTTGGGCGTCCGGTTTCTTGTGCCGAAGTAACAGCTTCAGGGCTTCCGTGGCTTGAATCGAAGCCACCATGTTCACGACGGTATTCAGAATGCCCGCCGTGTCGCAGGTCTCAAGCGTTCCTTGGGGAGGATCAGGAAAAACACAGGCCAGACAAGCAGTTTCACCCGGCACAATATTCATGGTCGCGCCGTAGCTGCCCACTGCCGCGGCATAAATCCACGGGAGACCGGCCTTGACGGCAAAGTCATTGATCAGGTACCGGGTTTCGAAGTTGTCCGTGCCATCGAGGACCAGATGCATGGCGGAGAGCAAGGTCTCGATGTTGCTGGGAGTGAGGTCAGCAACCTGCGGCTCGACGACGATCTGCGAATTGAAACCGCTAATTTTTCTGGCTGCTGCCGTGGCCTTAGGCAGGGAATCAGCCGCATCGGATTCATCGAACAAGGTCTGGCGCTGCAGGTTGCTGGGTTCTACATAGTCGCGGTCAATGATGCGGAGCGTGCCCACCCCAGAACGCGCCAATAGCGCCGCCACCGCGGAGCCAGTTGCTCCGCAGCCCACGATGACGACCCGGGAGGCTGCCAGTTGGCGTTGGCCTTCCGCGCCAATGCCCTGGAAGAGGATTTGACGCGAGTACCTATCCTCGAAGGACATGACCAAACTCCCGCTAAAGGTGGATTTCCCAGCCGCTATTATAGGGCTAGGAACTTCCGCTGGGTCGCAGCTATGGCGGTTTGTACCCGGTTGTGGGAAATTGGGAGTACAACAATTCCGGCGGGTACTTTCATCCGACTAGCGAAACTTACATCAGTCAGGGCCCGGAACGAACCAAGGGTCAAGGAGTCTGTTTGACGGCATCCCTCGTCAGAACACTGGCAGCGCTGAGCTTCCTGGCGATCACCGTGGTTATGCCCGCCCGGGCACGGCAGGATGATTTCTCCTCCGACACTTCGTCCGTCCTTCGCCCTTCCGGACAACAGCCGGGCGCGAGCGTAGCCCAAGACTCAACCTCGGTCACAGAGCCGTTGCCCCCGCTGGATGCGGTCCGCGAATATGAAGGAATGATCGTACGTAATATTGAATTTCAAGGCTTTGAAAAAGATGATCTTGAGCATGTCCGCGCACTGCTTCTACAGAAGCCTGATCAGCCATTGGATCCAGCCAAGGTCCGCAACAGTGTGCTGGCGCTGTTTTCCACCGGTCGCTTTGCTGATGTGCAGGTTCTGGCTGACCGCGACACACAGAATCAGCTCTCCCTTGTATTCGTTGCCACAGAAAACTACTTCGTGGGTTTGGTCAATGTGGAGGGTGTCCCCCACAACATGACCAGCGCTCAGCTGGTGAACGCCTGCAAGCTCCAGTTGGGAGAGCTTTTTACCCGCGAGAAGCTACACAGCGGCATTGATCGCATGCGCCTGCTCCTGCAGGAGAACGGATACTATGGGGCTACCATCCGCGAGGGATTGGAACCGGATCCCGCGACCCAGCAGGTAAACATCACCCTTTACGTGAAGTCCGGGGTGCAGGCACATGTGGCTGAGATTACGGTGAAGGGAAGCCCTTTGTATAGCCATTCCGAGCTTCTCGAAATCGCGCATATTCATCCCGGGGACCCGGTCAGTTCGCAGGTCGTCAACAATGCCTTGCGCCGGCTACGCAAGCGATACCAGAAGAAGAATTTTCTGGAAGCCCAGGTCTCGGTCACTAGCCAGCAGTTCCAGCCGCAGAGCAACGCCGTAAGCTACGTTCTGCTCATCCAGCCCGGCCCCACGGTTGACATCACTGTGCAAGGCGCACGCGTTCGTCGCGGAGTACTGAAGAAATACATTCCGGTATACGAAGAAGATGCTGTGGATGAAGACTTATTGAACGAGGGCCGGCGCAACCTGCGCGACTATTTCCAGGCCCAGGGTTATTTTGATGTTGAGGTCAATGTCCGCACCGATCCCGATCCCGGACACAATCACCTGGCTGTGACTTACATCGTGGAAAAGGGAATCCGGCACAGGCTTGCTGATCTTGTAATTGCCGGAAACCGCAGTTTTCCAGACGACCTGATCCGCGAGCGCATGCAGATCCAGCCTGCAGGACGTGTGTTCTCTCGCGGGATCTTTAGCCAGGCCCTGCTCGCGAACGATGTAAGCAGGATAGAGGGCCTATACCAGGACAATGGCTTTCGGCAGGTAAAGGTTAATCCCCGTGTGGAGGATAACTACAAAGGAGAAGAGGGCCGCATCGCGGTTACTTTTCAGATTGATGAAGGCCCGCAGACCATCGTAGCTGCATTGCAAATCGCGGGGAACAACACCATCCCTACAGATCAGCTCATGGAACGAATTCAAAACACAGTGGGACAGCCTTACTCGGACTTCAAAGTATCGCAGGACCGCGAAGCCGTGCTCAGTGAGTACTTCAACCGAGGCTTTCCCAATGCGGTGTTTCAATTCAGTGCTGTTCCATCTCCCGTCCAGCCCAATCAGGTGAATGTCTCCTACACCATCAAAGAGGGCCAGCAGTTTTTTGTGAATCGAGTTTTGGTGGACGGTCTGGAGCACACCCGGCCCTACGTGGTTGAACGCGACATCACAGTCCGTCACGGAGATCCCATCAGCCAGCAAGACATGTACGAATCGCAGCAGAAGCTTTACGAACTCGGGATCTTCAATCAGGTGGATACTGCTGTGCAGAATCCGGACGGCGAAGCGCGGGACAAAAATGTTCTAATGCGGGTACAGGAGAGCAAGCGCTATACGTTTCAGTACGGCGTCGGCCTGGAAGTCCAATCTGGCCAGCCCGCCGGGGCCAACAATCCTCAGGGCAAAACCGGAGCCAGTCCTCGCGTCGAGTTTGCCATCACTCGTTTGAATTTTCGGGGCCGCGACCACACTATCTCTTTCAAGTCACACTTCGGTAATCTGCAGCAGCGCGCCTTGGTCCGTTATGATGCGCCCCGGTTGTTGAACGATCCCAGCTTGCGGTTGATCTTCACCGCGCTTTACGACAACACCTTCGACGTTCTTACTTTTACTTCCAAGCGGTTGGAGGGTTCGGTGCAGGTTTCCCAAAGCGCGAGCAGAATTTCCACCTTGCTTTACGGCTTTACTTACCGCCGTGTTCAGGCCACAAACCTGGTGGTCTCGTCCAATCTTATTCCGCTCCTTTCACAACCGGTACGGGTAGGAATGCCGACGTTCACCTATATCCGCGATAAGCGTGACAACCCAATTGAGACCCACAAAGGCAACTACACCACCTTTGATACCGGGGTGGCTGCAAGCTTCTTCGGTTCACAGGCTAATTTCAGCCGCGTGCTAATACAGAACTCTACATATTTTCCTTTCAAGAAAAACAAGCGTGGCACTCAGCAATGGGTATTTGCACGCTCCACCCGCATTGGCATCGAGAACCTGTTTGGCAAGAACCTCTCGGTGCAGAATCTTCCCGGCAACAACCCTTCGTGCGAGAACCTTGCCGGTAACCCGGCGGTCAACAATCCTACCTGCGACGTGATACCCTTGCCCGAACGCTTCCTGGCGGGCGGCGGTAATTCCCACCGTGGCTTCGGCCTGAATCAGGCAGGGCCGCGCGACGCAGCCAGCGGCGAACCTTTGGGCGGAAACGCGGTGTTCATAAATAACCTGGAGCTTCGTACCCCGCCGGTCTCCCTGCCCTATTTGGAGAATAACCTCAGCTTCGCAATCTTCCACGATGCCGGGAATGTCTTTACAACCGCGGATGGTATGTTGAAAGGATTGGGTCGGTTTCGGCAGGACAGAAGTGGTTGCAATCTCTCCTCGGGGACAACCTGCAACTTCGATTACATCTCTCAAGCCCTGGGTGCGGGAATCCGTTACAAGACGCCGATTGGCCCCCTCCGGTTTGATCTCGGGTACAACCTGAATCCGCCGGTGTTTCCCATTGGCAAGTTGTCCCCTGGACAGGTTGTGACGGGCCCGGCGTGTAAGCCCCCGCTGATCAATATTGGGGGAGGCACATGTGTGCTGCCCCGTGTCGGAACCGCATCGCACTTCAATTTTTACTTCAGTATTGGGCAGACGTTTTAATGCGCACGCGCTTCTTCCAAATCGCACTGGCTCTTCTGGTGACTGCTGCGCCAACCTTCGCCGGCCAGGTTGTGGAGCGCATTGTGGCCACCGTCAATGGTCACCCGATTCTACAAAGCGATTGGGATGAAGCTGTCCGATACGAGGCATTCGTCAATCACCGTTCGCTGGATAGCTTTACTCCTCAGGACAGAAAAGCCACTTTGGACCGCATGATTGATCAGGAACTGCTGCGGGAGCAGTTGAAGGATTCCGAACAGGAACAGGTTCCCGCTCAGCAAATAGAAGAACGTCTGCGAGAGATTCGCAAGACCTACTTGGGCGCTCAGGACGGGTCAGCGTGGAATGCAGATCTTGCAAAATACGCGCTTAGCGAACCAGTGTTGCGGCAGCACATCAGGCTGCAGTTTGATCTCACCCACCTCGTGGAGAGCAGGCTGCGTCCCAATGTGCATGTGGATCGAGATAGCATTGAGGCTTATTACCGCGAGAAACTCCTGCCACAGTTGCGGAAATCGGGGGTGCACGAAGTACCTCTTGCAGAGGCTTCCCCCAGGATAAGGGATCTGCTGGCACAACAGCGCATGGACGAGCTTCTGAATGCATGGATACGCGACCTGCGGCAACAGGGCCGTATCCGTGTGCCCAGTGCACTTGAGGAGGGAGTTGCCGTGCGATGATCCCCGGCGAAGTCGAGGCGCCGGAGCTGCCCAGACGTTCCCGCACCCGGACTCTGGTGCTGGCCTTGCTGGGCATGGGCCTTGTTTTTCTGTTCGTCGGCACCGCCTGGTACCTGACCAGTGCGGAATTCAATTCTCTGGTAAGGAAGAAGGTAGTAGCCGAACTGGAGCGCATCACCGGCGGCCAGGTTGAGCTTTCTGCGTTTCACTGGAACCTTTCCAAATTGCAATTTGTGGCTCGGGACTTGACGATCCATGGCCGCGAGGCCCATGGGGAAATCCCCTTTATTCATGCCGATCTCGTCCTGGTGCGTCTGAAGATTATTTCCTTCTTTGGCGGCGACCTGGGCCTTGGTCATGTCGGCTTTGAACACCCTGTAATCCATGTGATCACGTATCCAGATGGCTCTACCAACCAGCCGACTCCCAAATTCAGTTCACAAACTAAAGGTCCCGCCGAGCATCTCTTCGAACTTGCTATCTCCCGTCTCGATTTACGCGACGGAATATTGCTGGTAAACGATCGTCAAATCCCATTCGATTTCACTGCCGGCGATCTAACCGCCGCCATGGATTACAGCATTCTGGGCAACCGCTATGACGGCAGTATTCATATTGGCAAGCTCGACACAAAGTTGCGCAACTGGCGGCCATTTGCGTCGGTGGTACACGCGGAGTTCAGTCTGTGGGCCTCGAGAGCAGAACTGAAGAGCATTCGATGGGCCTCGGGAAGTTCCCGGCTAGTCGGCAACGGCAGTATAGGAAATTTTCGTCAACCCACGTTGAAGGCCGCCCTCAGTGGGAACCTCAACCTTGCCGAGTTGGGCACGCTGATGCGCGCTCCGCAATTCCGCGGCGGAGTCCTGGATCTCAACGGTACTTTCTCCTACAGTGGGGGCCAGTATGCTAGTGCGGGCAGAGTACTGGTGCGTGATGTCGACTACGCCATCCTTCCCGCCCACGTTCACCTCAGTAGCGCCGCTGCGGATTACTCCCTCGACAACGACCGGTTAACCGTTTCCGCCATTCACGGGCGGACAATGGGAGGAAGCATAACGGGCGATGCGCAAGTGGTGAATTGGCGCTCCGGTGCAACCCTCCACGAGAAATCTGCAGCGCTGCGTTCCTCGGTGGCGGCACAAAGCAAGGCCGCGGCCCTCGAACAACAGGGCAGTGCCAGCCTGCAACTCGGAGGATTGTCCCTGGAAGGCTTAGCAGATGTGTTCTCTACGCCCACATTGGCATTTAAAAACCTCAATCTCGCGGGCAGTGCTTCCGGCGGGGTAAAAGTTTCCTGGCACCGCTCACCGCAATATGCAGACGCGACTATGAACTTGAGCTTCGCTCCTTCGGCGCATCCGACGCCTGCACAGCTGCCGGTGGGAGGCGGTTTACGGGCAAACTATCACGCGGCAGCACAGGTTCTCGAGCTCTCCCAACTTACGCTTAGTACTCCGGCCAGCCGCTTATCGGCAAGCGGTACCCTGGACCCTTCTGCTGCCCACTTAAAACTCACAGCGACGACTAGTGATCTTGCCGAATGGCAAGCCATTGCAGCTGTGCGGGGACAACATCTTCCTTTCTTGTTGCACGGACCGGCCACTTTCCAAGGGATTGCCAGTGGAAATAGCGCGGAGCCAATTCTGGCCGGACATTTGCAAGCCACGAATTTTGAGAGCGTAGTGCCCCCGCATACGGTTCCCGCACCAGCGACCCTCAAGCGGGTGCACTGGGACCTGCTCTCCACCGATCTGACGGTTTCCCCAATGGCGGTGAGTGTGAGACGTGGAGTGCTGCGGCGTGGTAGGGACCAGGCCGAGTTCGACATCAGTGCCGCTCTCCACAATTTCCTGTTCACTATCGGCAACACATTCTCCGCCCGCTTGGCCGTTCATAATTCCAGCTTGGAGAACCTGGAGTCGCTCGCCGGATACAACTATCCTGTGACGGGGGTGGTTAATCTTTCGCTCAACGCTTCTGGCACACTGCTCGATCCACATGGCAACGGCCAACTCAGGATCAGCAATGCCACCATCGCGGGCGAGCCCGTGGACTCCCTCACCGCTGATTTACTTTTCGCAAACGGCGAGGCGCAGGTGAATGATATTGTTCTGCGTCGCGCGCCGGCCAGCGTGGTCGGGAACGCGGCGTATAGCCTAAAAACCAATGGATTCCGCTTCAACCTGCAAGGGTCGAAGTTCGACCTCGCGAAGATCCGGCAACTCCAGACCACACGGCTGAGCGTGGAAGGCGAGTTGGGCTTTTCCGCACAAGGCACGGGTACTCCCCAGGCCCCAGTGGTGAACGCAAGCTTGGACCTGCACAACGTGTTGTTGGACGGTGAGTCCGAAGGCGACTTTAGAGCGGACGCAGTCACTCATGGTGCAAACCTTCATCTGGCTGCCCGATCCAACTTCGAACACGCAACTCTCAAC
This sequence comes from Terriglobales bacterium, assembly GCA_035651655.1. Classification (NCBI taxonomy): domain Bacteria; kingdom Pseudomonadati; phylum Acidobacteriota; class Terriglobia; order Terriglobales; species Terriglobales bacterium. The sequence continues at coordinate 420,432 of DASRFG010000023.1, read as the reverse complement.
GTGGATGGTGATGTCAGACTGCGCGACGATTTTCCCGCCAACCTCACTCTCAACTTTAGCCGACTCGATATTGATCCCTTGCTGCATGCTTACCTGAAAGGCCGCATTACCGGTCACTCTTCTACCGTGGGCACGATAACGCTGAGGGGCTCCCTACGCCGTTTCCGCGATTTAACTATGAAGGGGAACGTTGACCAATTCTCCTCTGATGTGGAAAACGTTAAGCTACAGAACAGTGGACCGTTCCGCTTTGCATTGGAACAGCGCACACTTACCTTGGAAAGTCTTCACCTGGTCGGTAACGGTACAGACGTTACTGCTTCCGGGTCGGCTCAATTCAGCGGCGAACGCAAGGTTGATCTGCGGGCAGACGGCCAGGTTAACCTGACCATTATTCAAACCCTGAATCCGAATTACCTCTCTTCAGGTCTCATGATGGTTCGAGTGCGGCTTGACGGAACCATGGATGAGCCGCACCCGCACGGACAGGTAAGCATTCAGAACGGCGCCATTTCCTACATTGACTTGCCCAGTGGCTTCAATGAAATCAACGGGACCCTGGCGTTCAATGAAGATCGTTTACAGATCCGCTCCCTCAGTGCCCGCACCGGTGGCGGCATGCTCAATCTGGGAGGTTTTGTCGCTTACAACAATAAGATCAACTTCGACCTCACAGCCAAGGGGAACGATATTCGGCTTCGCTATCCGCCTGGCATGAGTTCCACCGCCGATCTTGACTTGCGTCTGAGTGGATCGCCTTCGGGTTCGCTCCTCTCGGGCAACATCCTGGTCACGCGTTTTGCGGTAAACCGGGACTTTGATTTCGCTCAGTACCTGGCGCGTGTGAAGGAAGCGGCAGTTACTTCTAATCCCAAGTCACCGCTCAATAACCTGAAAATTGACGTGCATATCACCACCGCGCCGCAACTGGAGGTGCAAACTGCCTCGGCGAAGCTTTCCGGGGATGCTGACCTGCGAGTGCGAGGAACCGCAGCTACCCCGGTTGTTCTGGGCCGCGTCAATATTGCGCAGGGTGACATTTCCTTCAATGGCACGAAGTACCACATGGAGCGGGGTGACATCACTTTCGCGAATCCGGTCAGGATCCAGCCAGTGCTCGACCTGCAGGCTACATCCCGTGTCCGCGACTACGACATCACTCTTGGTTTCCACGGACCGCCCGACAAGTTGAGCATGACCTACAGTTCCGATCCACCACTGCCCCCGGCTGACATTATTGCGCTGATCGCCATGGGACGTACCCGCGAGGACACCGCCATACAACAGCAGCCCGGCACCAATTTCACCCAAAGCGCCTCCAGCGCGATTCTTGGCGAAGCTCTCGCCCCGAGCAGCAGCAATCGTCTGGAGAAGCTGTTTGGGGTGGGCCGAATCAAGGTAGATCCAGAGGCAGGGGTCGAGAACAACGCCACCGGTACGCGGGTCACAATAGAGCAGCAGGTGTCGAATAATCTGACCGTAACCTACATCACGAACGTCTCCCAGACCTCGCAACAAGTAGTCCAGGCAGAGTTCTGGCTTACACGGAGTATATCCGTGATCGGTCTCCGCGATCAGAACGGCGTGGTCAGCTTCGATGTGCGGATCCGGCAGCGGAAGAAGTAACCAGAAAAGGTGGGCTCGGCCCTTCACTTGCCAGCATCTGGCGAAAACCGGAAAGTAAGGCGGAACCTGAGCTGATGTCCGGAAACGGCCAATCCGATCCATTTGCCGAACAGCGCCTGCGCATGTGCGAGGAGCAGTTGGTCAGTCGCGGCATTCGCGATCCGCAAGTGTTGGCTGCGATGCAGAAAGTTCCTCGACACGAATTTCTCCCTCCCAAGTATCGCGACCAGGCATATGGAGACCATCCCATTCCGATCGGCGAGGGGCAGACCATCTCCCAACCTTATATCGTGGCCGTCATGCTTCAGATGCTAGCCCTTAGGCCAGTTCACACCGTGTTGGAAGTGGGAACAGGGTCCGGGTATCAGACGGCGCTGTTGGCTGAAATTGCTTCACGGGTCTTCACCATCGAACGACACGCGTCCCTCGCCGGTGTGGCTCGCTCAACCTTGACGCAGCTAGGGTACGCCAACGTTACTCTCCAGATTGGAGATGGCAGCCAGGGGCTGGAGGCTTTCGCGCCCTTCGATGCCATTATTGTTTCCGCAGCTTCGCCCCATGTGCCGCCTGCTCTTTTGTCCCAATTACGCGAAGACGGCCGCATGGTGGTGCCCGTGGGCAATTCACAAGCCCAGGAACTGCAGCTTGTCCGCAAGCAGAACGGCTCGCCTGTGGTGACTGCAACGGAGGGCTGCCGCTTTGTCCCGCTGGTGGGGTCACAAGGTTTTCCCTCGGGATGGTGACCGGCGATTCTCGTTTGGCTTTCACGCACTTCTGTTGTTTCTTCAGAAAACGTTTGAGCTCACATTCACATCTAGTCTATCGGTTCATAGTTAGCTAGGAGGAAAGACAATGATGCGGAGAAAGCGATATTGGCTTTTGTTGCTGCTGGTTGGCGCGATGGCGCTGCCCTTGCTGGCACAGAGCACGAACAGCACACCCGCGATGGGTAACACTCAAGATGCCAGGAGCACCGGGGGTGGAAAATACGATCAGCAGATCCAAAGTGATATCAACAAGTACCTCCAAGGTCGTAGCCAATTTCAGGGAGTTCACGCCACGGTCGAGGACGGTGTAGTCACCCTCACCGGGAATGTTAACCGGCTGATTGACAAACTGGACGCCGAGAAGAAGGCCCACAGTATTGACCACGTACAGGGCGTTCGAGACGAAATCCAGGTGCAGAGCAATGTTTCCGACGACGACTTGCGAAAAAAACTGGCGGAAAGGTTGCGCTACGATCGCGTCGGGTACGGGGTCGCCTATAACGCTTTATCCATTGACGTTCAGAACGGAATCGTGACCGTGAGCGGTTCGGTGCACGATTATCCCAGCCGCGATTCCGCGCTGGCGATTATCGAGACCACACCCGGGGTAAAGGGTGTGATTGACAACATCACGGTGCAACCGACATCACCCTTCGATGACGACTTGCGCATCCGGCTGGCCCAAGCCATTTACGGCCACCCGGCCCTGCAGAGGTACGCCATGGATCCACAGGCTCCAATTCGCATTGTGGTTGAGAACGGACATGTAACGCTCTATGGCGTGGTGGATAGCCAGATGGACAAACAAATCGCCGAGACCCAGGCCAAATCTGTGCCCGGCGTCTTCAGCGTGGATGACAAACTGGTAGTTGCGGGAGAAAACAAACAGAAGTAAGGCGGCGATTCGATCAAGGGCACGGCACACTCTGCCGTGCCCTTTTTTGCTACCATCTTCAAATGCCTCACACCTTCACAACCTCGTATCTCGAGGATTCGTTTGCCGTTTTCGGGTATTACAAGAAACTCGCCGAGCGGGCCATGGAGCAGATCACCGACGAACAGTTGTTCGCAGTGCAAGACAATGAGATGAATTCCATCGCGATCATAGTGAAGCACATGGTCGGGAACATGCGATCACGCTGGACAGACTTTCTCAACAGTGATGGAGAGAAGCCGGACCGCAACCGCGACAGCGAGTTTGTAGATCCGCCAGCAACTCGTGAAGACGTTATGAAACTCTGGGCAGAGGGTTGGGGCTTGCTCTTTGCAGCGCTACGGCCACTCTCGGATGCGGATTTGGGTCGCAAGATCACCATCCGCGGCGAGGCACATTCGGTGATGCAAGCCATTAACCGCCAGATCGCCCATTATGCCTATCATGTCGGGCAGATTGTGTTTCTGTGCAAACATTTTCAAAGCGCCCAATGGAAATCATTAACTGTGCCACGCAACAAATCCGCTGCTTTCAATGCTAAAGTGCTGGCGGGGGAAGCCAGCCAGCGCTAGCGATCGCCACTTGCTCGCGCGGATCGCATTTACCGCTCAATAAATTAGAATCTTCTTGTGCCCGCCTTTCGGAATCTGCGAACCACACTGGAGATGATCAAGTGGGAGCACTCGGTGTTTGCGCTTCCATTTGCGTTGTGCGGGGCAATGCTGGCGGCAAGGGGATGGCCGGCCGGCCGGCAACTCGGCTGGATTGTGGTCGCCATGGTAGCGGCGCGCTCAGCAGCCATGGCATTCAATCGCTTGGCTGACGCTAATCTCGATTCCATTAATCCGCGCACCCAGACTCGCGCTTTGCCGGCAGGCACTCTCTCTCGCGGTTTCGTGAGCGGATTTGTGCTGCTCTCCTGTACCGTCTTCGTGGTAGCCGCGTCGCAACTCAACCGCCTGGCGCTACTGCTCTCACCGGTGGCGCTGGCGGTGCTGCTTTTGTATTCCTATACCAAGCGCTTCACCCGCTGGTCGCACTTGGTGCTCGGGTTCGCCCTGGGAATTGCGCCGGCCGCGGCCTGGATTGCGGTACGCAACTCGCTCGATCCTAGAATTCTGTTGCTTACCGCAGCTGTGACCTTCTGGGTAGGCGGTTTCGACGTGCTCTACGCCTGCCAGGATTACGATTTCGATCTGCGCCATGGGCTGCACTCAATTCCTCGCTATGTGGGAATCCGCCGCGCTCTCCTGCTGGCGCGACTGTTTCACTTTGCAATGCTGTTGTTATTGGTGGCGCTGATCTGGGCTTTTCATCTGGGGGTGGTTGCGGCTCTAGGCGTCATCGCTGTTGGTCTGTTGCTCGGCTACGAGCACTCGCTGGTTTCTTCGGATGACCTCAGCAAGCTGAATGCTGCGTTCTTCACCATGAATGGCGCGATCTCGGTGGTGTTCTTCCTTTTCATTGCCGCGGACGTGCTACGCCGGCGCTAGCTGTGCCTAGGACCTGCCGTGCGATATCATAGTTGCGTGGCTCCTGCGCAAGCGCTTCCGGCACACGCCTTTCAGACTGACGATCCGCGGCTGAATTCCATCGCGGAAAAAGTGCTCAATCGCCAGCGGCTCGATAGTGACGACGCGCTCACGCTGTATCGTTCTTCCGACATTTTGGCCATTGGTTGGCTAGCCAATCACGTGCGTGAGCGATTGCACGGCGACCATACTTACTTCAACGTTAACCGCCATATCAATCCTACGAACGTATGTGTGGCGGCATGCCGTTTGTGCGCCTTTGGCCGCAAGAAAGACGCGCCAGGCGCCTACACCATGGCGCTCGAGGAAGCCTGGCAGACGGCCGCTTCCGGCTATAGCGAGGCGGTAACAGAATTTCACATCGTCGGTGGGCTCCATCCCGACCTGCCGTTCCAGTATTTTCTCGATCTGGTGTCTGGCCTCAAGCAGCGCTTTCCCAACGTTCACCTGAAAGCCTTCACGATGGTGGAGGTTGCCTACCTTGCCAAGCGCGCCAAGCTCTCTATCCGCGAAACGCTGCAGCAATTGAAGACAGCGGGCGTGGATTCACTCCCCGGGGGTGGCGCTGAGATCTTCGCCGACCGCATTCGCCACATTATCTGCGACCACAAGATTGATGGCGACCAGTGGCTGGAAACTGCGCGAACAGCACACCAGCTGGGGTTGCGGTCCAACGCCACCATGCTCTATGGGCACGTGGAAAACGACGAAGACCGGGTTGACCACTTGCTGAAACTGCGTGCTCTGCAGGATGACACTGGAGGATTCCAAACCTTCATTCCTCTGGCATTCCATCCTCCCAATACCGCACTTGAGCATCTGCCCGCGACAACCGGAATGCTCGACATCCGCCAAATTGCTATCGGCCGCTTGGTGCTCGACAACTTCCCCCACATCAAGGCCTACTGGCAGATGCTGACCCCGCGGATAGCGCAGATCTCGCTGCGATTTGGCGCCGACGATCTCGATGGCACCGTGATCGAGGAGAAGATCTATCACGACGCTGGCGCCACTACGCCGCAAGGCCTGCGCCGCCAAGATCTGATTCGTCTGATTCGCGAAGCCGGGCGTACTCCCGTGGAGCGCGACACTCTGTATAGGCCGGTGGAGCGGACAGAGACCTCGGTGACGGTTGCCGTCTAGAGCAATCTATTAACCACCCCGCTTTTTTCCCTGCGCTCCCGATTTAGCACTCTATCCCAGCTCCGAAAAGCAACTTGTGACTTCTTACGCGCTTCTACAGAGACAGGTGTAAAATCCCAATTGCAGGGACTTCAGCAACACGGGTCCTCCACCCGTCTTCGAGGCTGCATGAACGTCCACGTCAGTTACAAGGTTAATAAGACTCCCGATATCGAAAAAGAAATTAATCACCACGTCGAGAAGCTGCAGAAAAGATTGCAGGTGTTCCGCCCCGAGCTCGTGCACTTGAAGGGAGTCATAGAGCACAACTCTGTCCGCGAGGGTTTTATTGTTTCGCTCAACCTGCGCTTGCCTTCGGGCCAAATGGCGGTCCAGCAGAGTGCCCCAGTAGCGACGGCAGCCCTGAAGTCGGCGTTCGACGACCTGCTCCAGCAGCTCACCAAGCACAAGGACCATCTCCGCAGCCATCATAAGTTTCCTCGTTGGCGCGGGCGCGAGGAACGTAGCCGGCGCGAGCCGGAAGTGCCATTTGAGCAGACGGTAGCGGCGGTTCAGCCGCCGATGGTTTCGCCAGAGGACATCAGGAGCTACATTGACGTTAATCTCGACAATCTGAAGAGCTTTGTCGAGCGCGAATTGCGTTATCGGGAGAGTGCTGGCCAGCTGCGGCCGGATTCACTCAAGGTAGAGGAAGTTATTGATGAAGCCATAGCTGACGCTCTGGGAGAGGGCATTGAAAAACCGGAGCGGCTGGCGCTCGAGCCATGGCTTTACCGGTTGGCGATCCGCGCCATTGATCGCCTTTCTCGCCGAACCAGAGACGGATCGGAAGATGTTCCCCTTGAGCACTCTCTGCGGTCCCAGAACATCCTCGCGAGTGACGAGCCATTATTGGAATTTCACCAGCCCGATGAGCAGCTACTGGCAGAAGATGTCATCCCCGATCCGCGGATCGCTACCCCCGAAGATGTGGCCGCCTCTGACGAGATGATTACATTGGTGGAATCGGCCCTCTTGAGCGCAGCTCCCCCGGACCGGGAAGCATTTATTCTCTATGCCATCGAGGGTTTCACCGTGGACGAGATTGCTGCCATTACAGACCGCAAGCCGGAAGAAGTGCGTGCTTCTATTCTTGCCGCTCGCGAGCACCTGAAGAAATCGCTACCTATCCCCAACGAGTTCAAAGATTTGTTGCTGCAGCACTCCAAGATTGCATAGCATCCGTCCATTCGGAGATAAGGAATGATCCGTCGCGAAGACATCCGTGAGTTGGCACAGTTTGAGTCAAAGCAAGGTTGCGCTCTTAGTTTCTACTTTCAGCCGCAAACACCGCAAAACAAATCGCACCGTGAAGAGGCCATACTGGCGAAGGACCTAGTGCAGAACGCGCTCCGCGAGGCAGGGAAGGACGGTAAACACCGTTGTGCGCGCGCCGATCTGGACCGAATTATCCAGGTTGCGGAAGCACTGCAGAACGATCATTCCCATGCGAAGGCGGTATTTGCATCTTCTGAGCAGGGATTCTGGCGCGAGTTCGATCTCCCGCCCCTGCTTTCGGGGAGCAGCCTTGCCCTGAACCGGCGCTTCCATCTGCGGCCGCTAGCGCGGGTGCTCAGCAATCTTTCGCATGCATGCGTGGCCTTGGTGGACCGCCAACTGGCGCGATTCTTTGAACTGTCGTCGGATGAGATCGAAGAACGTAAAGACATCAAGGACAACCTGCCTCGCAGACGTAGTGACGGGTTCGCAGGGTACGACGCCGGCCACATCGAACGCCATGTGGAGCACGAGGCCATGCATCACTTCAAGAACGTTGCTGAGCGATTGAAGGCGCTATACGACATTGGGACATGCGAGAACTTCATCATTGGCTGCCGTGACGAGACCTGGCCGGAGATCGAACCGCATCTGCATCCGTATGTCCGTGAGCATCTGGTAGGACGCTTTGCCGCAGATACTGCAACCGCGACGCTTGAGGAAGTACGGGATCGGGCCAGCGAAGTCTTTACTGATCACCGTAACACCTATCGCGAAGCCGCGATCCGCGAGGCGATTGGCGAAGCCCGTCGCGATGGGCGCGGCGCGGTCGGATTGCGGCATGTGTTGAACTCACTGGAGATGGGAGAAGTGCAGACCCTGTTGTTGGGTGATAAATTCCAAGCGCCCGGTTCCGAGTGTACCAATTGCGGGCATCTCGATTTCCATCCCGGGCCCAATTGCGCGATCTGCGACCATCCAACCAGCGAATTGAGCGACATTTCCGATGCCCTGGTCGGCAAGGCGGTGCGCAATCGCATCGGGATCATCTACGTTGAACAGGACCCGGAGTTCGAGAAAGTCGGCCACATCGCGGCGTTGTTACGCTTCCGCGCCGACCAAAACACTAATCTGAAACAAGCCGGCGATTGAAAAAGCACTCGCGCTCCAGCGAAAACCGCACTGGAAACCTCCAACTGAACCCGCCCCACTGGCGACTTCCCATTCGCCCTGATATGCTTCTGCGTTTTCCGCTCAGGAGGGCTCATGTCCATCTCGCGACGGGATTTCATTGCCACCACTGCATTAGGAGCCGTTGCTCTCAGCGCTGAAGCCAAACAAATCGCAAAGGGTCAGCCCTCGGCTGCCGGCGCCCAGAAGGTCGCGAAAAAGCCAGTGTTGGTCTGCGCCGCCAACGGATTTAACTACCTCGACGATGGATACAAGATCCTCAGCAGCGGCGGCGACACGCTGGAAGCCGCATTGCGCGTAGTGAAGGGGCCCGAAGACGACCCCAACGATCAGAGCGTCGGCCTGGGCGGCCTGCCGAACGAAGAAGGTGTGGTTGAGCTCGACTCATGCTGCATGCACGGGCCGACGCGACGTGCTGGGTCGGTGGGCGGAGTCCGCGAAATCAAGAATGTTTCGCTGGTCGCGCGCGGCGTGATGGAGCACACCGGCCACGTGATGCTCGTGGGCGAGGGCGCGCAGAAGTTTGCAGTCGCGCTGGGATTTCCTCGCGAGAACCTGCTCACGGAGCCTTCGCGGAAAACCTGGCTGCTATGGAAAGAGTTTAATTCAGAGCGCGACTGGTGGGGCCCAGGCTTGGCGGATCGGCGCTGGCGGCCACCGGAGCAAAAGCAGGCGGCTTCCTGGTCGGCTCCGCCGATCTCCGCGATTCAGCAAAAGATACAGAAGCTGGAGCAGATCGCTGCAGAGTTGGGCATTGCGCCCGACCATCGCATGCGTGCGATCCGGCAAGTCTTGTTCCCGCCAACCGGCACGATCCATTGCTCCGCATTAAACGAGAAAGGTGAAATGTCCGGCACCACCACAACCAGCGGCCTCTCTTGGAAGCTTCCGGGACGCTGTGGCGACTCGCCCATCATAGGCGCGGGCTGCTATACCGACCAGGACGTGGGCTCTGCGGGCGCGACCGGCAGTGGGGAAGAAAACATTAAAGTCGCCGGTGCGCACACCATTATCGAGAACATGCGCCATGGGATGTCGCCGTTTGATGCCGGCATGGACGCGCTCAAGCGCATTGTTCGCAATTACAACAATGACATGACCCGGCTGCGTTTTGTGGACATGGTCTACTACATTTTGCGAAAGGATGGGGCCTACGCAGGTGTCTCGCTTTGGACTGGCTACGAGCCTGGGAAACCCCACAAGATCGCAATTCATGATGGGACGAAACGGCTGGAGCAAACCGTGGCCGTGTTTAATGGCGCATCGCAGGAATGGCCGCCCATGCCGGAGATCCCCAAATAGACGCTTTGGAATAGACGTGTTGGAAAAAGACGAGGCGTCAACCACGCCGCGGGCACGCTATCGGCAGAGCTGCTCTAGCCGCTGAGGATGATCTAAGCGAACCTGATTTTGATGTCCGGCTTATTCTCCAGGTGAATGCTGTCTACAAACCGTACTTTCCCCGTAGCCTTGGTGACGATCAATGACGACGTTCGCGTGCCCTCTCCAAAGAAGCGCACTCCGCGCATCAGCGAACCGTCAGTCACGCCGGTGGCAGCGAAGATGATCTGCTTTCCAGGAGCCAGCTCTTCGGCTTTGTAGATTTTGTTCTTGTCCTTGATGCCCATCTTGGCGATGCGTGCCTCAAGTTCCGGCGTGTTAATGATCAACCGCCCCAGCATGTAGCCGTTCAAACAACGCAAGGCCGCAGCCGTAAGCACGCCTTCGGGTGCACCACCAGAGCCCATTACGACGTGGACGCCAGTCCCGATCACCGCGGCAGCAATACCCGCCGAGAGGTCGCCATCGCCGATCAAGCGGATGCGCGCGCCCGCCGCGCGAATATCGGAAATCAGTTTCTCGTGGCGAGGCCGGTCGAGTACCACGACCACCAGATCATCAACATCTCGGTTGAGTCGCTTGGCAATACTCTGAAGATTCTCTTTAACCGGCGCATCCAGGTCCACAGCACCATGACAAGAGGGTCCGACCACAATCTTGTCCATGTAGCAGTCAGGAGCATTCAGCAGCCCGCCCCGCTCAGAAGCCGCCAGCACCGTAATTGCCCCCGGCTGGCCGGTCGCACATAAGTTCGTGCCCTCCAGCGGATCCACCGCAATATCCACTTCCGGGACGCCAAACCCTCCGGGAAACTCAGCCCCAACATTTTCGCCGATATAGAGCATGGGGGCTTCATCGCGCTCGCCCTCGCCGATAACGATGGTGCCGCGCATCGGCACCGTATCCATGGTCTTTCGCATGGCCTCAACCGCAACCTGGTCCGAAAGATGGCGATCTCCTTTTCCCATGGTCCGGGCGGAAGCAATTGCGGCCTTTTCCACCACGCGCAGGAATTCCAGGGCCAGGTCGCTCTCCAGATTGTGACCATAGCTCTTGGCGAGCGCCTTCGGGTTAGTTGTTACCTGAGTAGCCATGATTGCCTCCACTGCTAGTATGCTCCGCCGATTGGCGCAAAGCATCGCGCATCATGCGCCTTTGGATGCACCCTGGTCAAGGCGAGCAGCTCTGCCCCCTGGGCCACGCGTTCGGCGGCAAAATGCAGAATTCCGACGACAGCAATCCACTTTTCTGCTTTACACTGGAGTATCCCATTTGAGATATTTGATTGTGGAAGCCCACTCTATTGTCGTCCTTGATTTCGGAGCCCAATACTCGCAACTGATTGCGCGCCGCATCCGCGAACAAAATATTTTTTCGGTGGTTCTTCCCTGTAATTCTTCGCTAGAAGAGATTCGCCGTTACTCGCCTGCAGGAATTATTCTCTCCGGCGGCCCCTCGTCCGTGTATGACCAAGACGCACCCGCCGCCGATCAACGTGTCTTCAGCATGGGTGTGCCGGTGCTGGGCATCTGTTATGGGCTGCAATACATGGTTCACAAGCTGGGAGGTAAGGTGCGGCCCGCGGCTAAGCGCGAGTATGGCCATGCCAATGTGGAACTGCAGAATGGCTCGCGACTCTTTGAGGGACTGCCCAAAGCGATGGCCGTCTGGATGTCGCACGGCGATGAAGCCGTCGAATTGCCCGCGGGCTTCCATCTGACGGCGAAGTCCCCCAATGCGGTGGCGGCAATCGAAAATCCAGAGCAGAAATGGTGGGCTGTGCAATTCCACCCGGAGGTACACCACACCCGTCTGGGAAACGAGATCCTGCGCAATTTCGCGCTCAACATTTGTGCTGCCCAGCCGACCTGGACAGGGCAGCGCTTTATAGAGGACAGCATCGAAGAAGTCCGCAAGAGGGTGGGCCCCACAGGTCGCGCCATCTGCGCTCTGTCCGGAGGGGTTGATTCCTCGGTGGCGGCCACACTGGTACACCGGGCTATAGGCGACCGACTCACCTGCGTTTTCGTCAACAATGGGGTGCTGCGCAAGAACGAGTTTCAAAAGGTACAGCAGAACCTGCGTGACAAGCTTGGGCTGCACTTGGTTGCGGTGGATGCCTCCGAGCGTTTCCTCTCCAAGCTGGCGGGGGTGACCGATCCGGAGAAAAAGCGGCGCATCATCGGCAACGAATTTATCGCAGTCTTCGACGAGGAAGCTGACCGCATCAGGCATGAACACAGCCACGTAGAGTTCTTAGTTCAAGGAACGCTTTATCCAGATGTGATCGAATCCCGGTCCGTGCGCGGGCCCTCGCAGACCATCAAGACCCATCACAACGTCGGCGGCCTGCCGGAGAAGATGAAGCTCAAACTTATCGAACCTTTAAAGGATTTGTTTAAGGATGAAGTCCGCAAAATCGGCCGCGATCTTGGCATGCCAGAGGAAATCCTTCAGCGGCAGCCATTCCCCGGGCCAGGTTTGGCCGTGCGCATTGTCGGCGAAGTTACCCCGGAGCGTATTGCTATTCTTCAGGAGGCCGACGACATTGTTGTCACGGAGATTAAAAACGCCGGACTCTACCATAAGATCTGGCAATCTTTCGCGGTGCTCCTACCGGTGATGTCTGTGGGCGTCATGGGCGATCAACGAACATACGCATACACTTGCGCGATCCGTGCGGTACACTCCGAAGATGGCATGACTGCCGACTGGGTGCCGCTCCCGCATGAAGTCCTGAAGACCATCTCCAGCCGATTGGTGAACGAAGTCAAAGGTATCAACCGCGTGGTTTACGACATTACCTCCAAACCGCCAGGCACGATTGAGTGGGAGTAGCAGCTTAGTTGTCGAGAGCTAACCTTCAACCCACTCCTCGCAATGCCGCGTACAAGTTTCCGTAAGTTTGCCTAACTCCCTGTGCAAAAAGGTACCAAGGAATCGGGCAAAAAAAATTCTCAGACGCGGGCAACACCACTCGCCCTCTATAGTCATCAAAGTTGACAAGAACTGGCCGAAGTCCCGGGGGCGAAGTGTGAAATCTAGAATTAGCCGCAAGATCAACCCTCCCAAACCGTCTCCGACGGCTTCGCCCCAACTCGATGCCGGCGTAGAGCTCACACCACTGGACAAAGGAATGATGCAGATCCAAACCTTTGGGGAAAACACTGCGGACGTGCAGCGTTATTTGCGTTGGGCGGACCAGGCGCTCAAGACAGATAAGACCGACACGCCGGCGCCACCGCAGCAAGATGTGCCCAAGCAAGCGGCATAATGGGGGTTGCCGTAACGATGCACCGTCCTCTTGGGAATGGGGTGTAGGGGAACCCCCTTGCATGGTGGGATACAATTCTGAGTAGCAGAACATGAGTCGAAAGAAAGTCTTATCAATCGTGTACAGCGCCAACATGCTGGAGCTCCGGCGCATGGTGCTTGAGCAGGCGGGCTATACGGTGATCTCCGTGCAAGGCAGCCGGGAGGTGTTTGCGCTCCAGCCTCCCTTAGATTTTGACGCAGTAATAGTGGGCCATGCCGCGCCCCGCCAGGAAATAGAAGCCATGCTGGCATGGGTGAAGGTCAACATGCCTCACGCGCGCATCGTCGCTTTGCAGTCCGCCAACTCAGAACGCTTCCAGCTGGCCGATTTTTGTGCCGACCCTTACGAGCCCGAACAATGGGTGAATACCGTAAGCCAGGCAGTCGCCTGATTCAGGTAACGCGTAAGCCTTGAAGGCACTGATCCAGTCTTATAGCAACGTGAAACCACGCGCCGCAGCGGCGCTGGACTCCGGAGATAGGCACTCAGATGGTCTCCCGACCCTACGCTCTCTTGGCGCGCTTCTATGATCAACTGATGCCTGGGGTGCCGGAGATGAACCGCCACGCCAGGCAGAAGATCCTAGGCAAAATTCTGCCCAAGCTGCAGTCTGTTTGTGACTTGGGCTGCGGGACCGGCGCCACCGCTGTGGACTTTGCGCAGAGGGGGAAAAAAGTTTACGCCGTAGATGTTTCCTCGGGGATGTGCGCAGTGGCACGGGATCGGCTGCGAAAAAATGGCCTATCCGGGCGCGTACTGCACGGGGACATGCGAAATTTTCGGTTGCCTCAGCCAGTGGACCTGGTGACATGCGAGTTTGCAGCGATCAATCATCTGACCCGGAAAAGCGAGTTGGGGCGTGTTTTCCATTCCGTTTGGCGAGCGCTGAATCCTGGCGGATTCTTCTACTTTGATCTGAACAGCGAGCTTGCCTTTGCGCCATTGCCGGAGATGGCACACTGTTTCGAGTCGCCCGAGTTCCTTTGCGTACTTCGCGGCCAGTTGGACAAGCGCCGTGGCATCGGGACGGTGACCCTGGACTGGTTCATACCTATGGGCACGTTCTGGCGCCGCCACAAAGAGCGCATACCGCACATCTGGTGGTCGGACGCGGAAATTCGGCGCGAACTCAAAGCTGCGGGGTTCCGCAACATTCGCTTCTTTGATGGCGTGCAAGTGCGTCCACCCTCGCCCGACAATCACCCTGGGTACGATCTCTATTATTTGTCGCAGAAGTAAAAAGGCCCGCTTTTTGCGGGCCCCTGCTGCTTACTGGTGGGCGGTCGTACTTGGCGGCTCAGGCGGAATCGGCGCCATGGTCTGATCCCCGGTAACCCCAATTTCTGGTAGTGGCCGCTCCAGAGCCAGCTGCAGGACTTGGTCCATGGCATCCACAAACTTGAGCTTCATGGCCTTGCGCAGGTTTTCGGGTACATCCGGCAGGTCTTTTTCGTTGTCCTTGGGAAGAAGGACTTCAAACAACCCGGCGCGATGTGCTGCCAGCAACTTTTCTTTCAAGCCGCCGATAGGAAGAACTTTGCCGCGCAGCGTAATTTCCCCGGTCATGGCCAGATCGCGCCGCACTGGGATACCGCTGAGCGCACTGGCAATTGCGGTAGCGATGGTGATGCCGGCCGATGGCCCATCCTTGGGGATGGCGCCTTCAGGGACGTGCACGTGAATGTCGAGGTTGCGGTAGAACTCGCGGGGCAGTCCGAGACGGGCGGCACGCGAGCGAATGTACGACATGGCGGCCTGGGCCGACTCTTGCATTACGTCGCCTAATTTGCCGGTGAGCAGAAGCTTGCCCTTGCCATCAACTACCGTCACTTCGGTGCTAAGGATGGAACCGCCCACTTCGGTCCAAGCGAGCCCATTCACTAGTCCGACTTCGTTGCGCTCGTGGACCGCGGTGTCGCGGAACTTGGCGACCCCGAGGAAGTCCCCTACATTGTCGCCATCAATGCTGATGCGGTAGTCGAGACCCTCTTTCACTACTTTGCGGGCCACTTTGCGGCCGATGTTGCCGATTTCGCGCTCCAGATTGCGCACACCGGCTTCGCGGGTATAGTGACGAATCACGTTGGTAAGAGCGTCGTCCGTGAAGGTGATGTTCTTTTCCGTCAATCCGGCCTGCTCGCGCTGCTTGCGAACCAGGAACTGCTTGGCGATCTCCATTTTCTCTGGTTCGGTGTAACCGTGCAGCCGCAACACCTCCATACGATCCTGAAGGGCTGGCGGAATCGTATGCATGACGTTGGCGGTAGCGATGAAGAAGACCTGGGAAAGATCGTATTCCACATCGAGATAATGGTCCACGAACATGAAATTCTGTTCCGGGTCGAGTACCTCCAGCAGCGCCGACGAGGGGTCGCCGCGGAAGTCCATGGACATCTTGTCCACTTCGTCCAGCATGAAGACCGGGTTCTTCGTACCCGCCTTCTTCATCATCTGAATAATCTGACCTGGTAAGGCGCCAATGTAGGTGCGGCGATGACCACGGATTTCAGCTTCATCGCGTACTCCACCCAGAGACATGCGCACGAACTTCCGTCCCGTGGCCTTGGCGATGGACATTCCCAGGGACGTCTTGCCTACTCCCGGAGGTCCAACAAAGCACAAAATCGATCCCTTGGGATTCTTGACCAGTTGCCGGACGGCGAGAAACTCAAGGATGCGTTCTTTGATTTTCTCCAGACCATAATGATCTTCGTTGAGCACTTTCTCGGCACGCGAAATGTTGCGAATTTCTTTGGAGCGCTTCTTCCATGGCACTGCCAGCAGCCAATCCAGGTAATTACGCGAGACCGTGGACTCGGCCGACATAGGGGGCATGGCTTCCAGTTTCTTGAGCTCCTGAAGCGCCTTGTCGTGAACTTCCTTGGGCATCCCGGCGGCATCAACTTTCTTCTTGAGCTCGTCAAACTCGCTCTTCTCGCCCCGGCCTAATTCCTTCTGGATGGCCTTAATCTTCTCGTTCAGGTAGTACTCTTTTTGCGCCCGCTCCATCTGCCGCTTTACGCGCGATTGGATGGTGCGGTCCATGTTCAGTTTTTCGATCTCGATGTCCAGCACATCGGCAATGCGGTTCAGGCGCTCGGCGGGATCGAAAATCTCCAGAAGCTCCTGCTTTTCCTCGATAGAGAGCTGAAGGTTGGCGGCGATGGTATCCGTCAGCTTGGCCGGATCTTCCATGCGCACCGCTGCGATCATGGTTTCGTAATTCAGTGACTGGCAGAGCTTCACATACTGCTCGAAGAGGGAGGTGACCCGCTGCATGCCAGTTTCCATCTGCGGATTAACCTCGGCGGTGTAACGCGCCAGGCGGACGCTGGCCTGCATGTAACCTTCAGTGTCGGTGATTTGTAGGATTTTGCCGCGCTCGATGCCCTCTACCAGCACTTTGATATTGCCGTCAGGAAGCTTGAGGCTCTGTACGATATTGACGACCGTCCCTACCTGGTAAATCTCATTCGCTTTGGGCTCGTCTACGCTGGCATCGTGCTGGGTAGCAAGAAAGATCTTCTTGTCGGCCGCAAGCGCCTCTTCTAAGGCGCGGACGCTGGACTCGCGGCCCACCACGAACGGGGTCATCATGTACGGGAAGATGACCACGTCCCGAATGGGCATCATGGGTAGCTTTCTGCTCTCAAACTTCTCGCGGCTGGTCGTCACCTTGGGTTCGGATCCTTTCATTCTAGGGTCTTAGATGCTGCTCAGCTACCCTGCCTTTTCCATCATGGCAATGGAGACATCGCGTTTCTCCACCATCTCACGTGTAACTTCGAAATCCTTCACTCGTTTCTGACCGGGCAGATGGTACATCAACTCCAACATTAATTCTTCTAATATCATACGCAAGCCACGGGCCCCGACTTTGCGGTTCATGGCTTCCCGAGAGATGGCCCGCAAAGCGTCGTCACTGAACCGGAGTCGCACATTCTCGAACTCGAACAGCCGCTGATACTGCTTCACGATCGCGTTCTTGGGCTTGGTAAGAATTTCGATTAGAGCTTCCTCATCCAGGTTGTCGAGTACGCCCACAACAGGCATGCGGCCCACAAATTCGGGAATCAGGCCGAACTTGATCAGGTCCTGTGGCTGGGTCTGGGTGAGTAACTCGGTATCCCGTTTGGCTGGCGCTATCTCGGGCTCAGGCTCCTGGTCACTCTTGAATCCCATAGCCTTCTTGCCGGCCCTTCGGCCGATAATCTTTTCCAGGCCCACGAAAGCCCCGCCGCAGATAAACAGAATATTCGTGGTATCCACCGGTGTGAATTCCTGATGGGGGTGCTTGCGGCCACCCTGAGGAGGAACATTGGCTATGGTTCCTTCCAAGATCTTGAGCAGGGCCTGTTGCACACCCTCTCCAGACACATCGCGGGTTATCGAGGGGTTCTCGTCCTTGCGCCCAATCTTGTCCACCTCATCTATGTAGATGATTCCTGTCTGGGCACGGCCTACATCGCCATCTGCCGCCTGCAGCAACTTAAGGATGATGTTTTCCACATCCTCGCCCACGTACCCGGCTTCGGTCAGGGTAGTGGCGTCCACGATGGCGAACGGCACGTCCAACATCTTGGCTAATGTTTGAGCGAGCAGGGTCTTACCGGTACCGGTGGGCCCTATCAGCAGGATATTCGACTTGGCCAGCTCAACTTCACTGTTGCGCTGGCGATTCATATAGATGCGTTTGTAGTGGTTGTAAACCGCGACCGCCAGCTTCTTCTTGGTCTGTTCCTGGCCAATCACGTACTGATCCAGAAACGCCTTCACCTCTTGCGGCTTGGGCAGGTGATTGGGGCTGGCAGCAGCCGCATGGGTCTCAGTGCGGTCGTCTTCCAGGATGGAGTTGCACACCGCCACACACTCGTCGCATATATACGCCCGGGGATAGTCACTGGGCGATGAAATCAGCTTGGCCACAGCATCCTGCGACTTGTGGCAGAACGAGCAGCGCAAAATCTCGTCGGAACCCGACCTGGTTTTCACGTACTTCTTGCCTCCCTGGCAGCTCTCCGGTTAACGATATCAGCCAGTCCGGAAAGTGCTTGGTTCGCCTTGAGACCTCAACCGAGAAGCCCCTCGGAGAACCGATCTTAACTCTTATCTGGTCTTGTAAATGATATCGTCTATGATTCCATACTCTTTACCCTGCTGCGCATTCATGATGAAGTCGCGCTCAACATCCTTCTCCACCTTGTCCAGCTTCTGACCAGTGTGTTTTGCCAGCAACTGGTTGGTAATCTCACGCATACGCAGGATCTCGCGAGCGTGAATATCAATATCGGTTGCCTGCCCTGAGAGACCCCCCATCGACGGCTGATGGATCAGAATGCGTGAGTTGGGTAGTGCGAGGCGTTTCTTGGGCGATCCGGCAGAGAGCAACAGGGCTGCCATACTCGCTGCCTGCCCCACACACAAGGTCATCACGTCATTCTTGATGTACTGCATAGTGTCGTAAATAGCCATGCCCGCGGTGATCGAGCCTCCCGGGGAGTTGATGTAGAGTTGCACGTCCTTTTCCGGGTCCTCCTGCGCCAAAAACAGCATCTGCGCGATCACCAGGTTCGCGACATTGTCATCAATCGGCGTGCCAATAAAAATAATATTGTCCCGCAGCAGGCGGGAATAGATGTCATAAGCGCGCTCGCCTCGCCCGGTCTGCTCGATGACCATGGGCACTAACATCATTTGTGGGTCTTTCACTTGCACCTTCCACACTTCTGCCCAGCACATCCGGGCAAGTTGGGGGAAAATTCAAAAGCCCGCCCCTTTTTCAGGCGGACTGACGATATAGAAATTCGAGGGTCTTCTCGTTGCGGAGTCTAATTCGGATTCTATCGAGGGCCCCATCACGTGTCAAACGTGCTCGCACGCTCTCTACCGGTTGTTTTGCCTGACGTGCGATGGCCTCTAGTTCCGCGTCAACTTCCGCATCGATGACCTCTATGTGCTCGGCCTCCGCGATCCTCTCCAGCAACAAAGACGCCTTTACCTCGCTGAGCGCCCGATCCCTTTGACCGGCCCGCAGCCGGGCAAAATCCATCTTCTTCATGTCCTCGGTGCGCATCCCCTGCGCCGCCAGGGCCCGCAGCCCGCGATCGAGCCTCACGTCAATCTGCCGTTCCACTAAGGCTTCTGGAACTTGAAATTCGTGGCGGCGGACCAGCTCATCAACCAGCTTTTCCTTGGCCTCGTGCTCGGCGCTATGTTTCTTGTCGGCCTCCAGGCGCTCCCGAATCTTCTGCCTGAGCTCATCAACGCTGGCGAACTCGCCTACTTGCTTAGCGAACTCGTCGTTCAGCTCGGGAAGGTTCTTCTTCTTTATTCCTTGTACCGTGACGTTGTAGGTAAAAGTTTTGCCGGCCAGGCGCTCGTCCCCAAAATCCTGTGGATATGAGACCTCGAAGGAACGTTGTTCACCCGCAGAAGCACCGCGCAGATTCTCTGAAAACTCTTTCACCGTGCTACCGCCACCGATTTCCACCAGCACATCATCTACATGCATGGGTTTAGCGTCGGATTCTTTAGGCACGCCGTCGAACGACACCTGAGCAAAGTCGCCTTCCTCCAGCGGACGACCCTCAACCGGAGTAAAACTGGCCTGCTGCTCGCGAACATTGTTCAGCGCGGTTTCAACTTCTTCGTCGGAAACCGCCACATCCGGTTTTTCGACCCTCATCTCCTTGTAGCCGGAGACTTCTAGTTCGGGCAGCACTTCAAAGCTTGCTTTGAAACGCAGCGGCTCGCCCTCCTGGATATGAAGGTCCGTCACCCGAGGCTGAGATACCGGATGCAGTCCCTGCTTCTGTGTCTCCTGGCGGAAGTATTGCGGCACAAGGGCCTCAACCACTTCGCTCTTCAGGTCTTCAGCAAAACGCTGGCGGATGATGGTGGCAGGCACGTGGCCACGACGGAAACCGGGAAGGCGAGCCAATTTCTGATATTTCTGGATCAGGGTCTCAGTCTGTCGAGTGACAACATCGGCCGGAACTTCAACTTCAATTTCCCGTTTGCAGCTGTCGTTTGCTTCGGTTGAACTGGCCAAAATGTTCGCTCCACTTTGAATATTAAGAGCTTGAGGATGGCGGGGTCAAACCAGCAGGCTGTGAAAACCAGCCATTGGTAATCATTCTAAGGAGTTACTCGGGGACTAGTCCTGGGGTCATTCAACCCGAAGTCACTTACGACCAATGGATTTGCCTGGATAGGCCCATTTGGGGGGCGAGATTTACGGTCGAGCTGCGCTCGCCAGCACGGGCGAGGGCGCCTGTGCCTACGCAATTTATAGACGCCAGGAGTGCGTACCACTCTTCCCAAACTTCAGTTCTGGAATCTACCCACTCTTCTCTGTCTTGGACGACACCGCCTGCTCTGCCTCTTCCTGCTGCTCCGGGCGGAGCAGAGGGAACAAAATCACATCTCGGATGGTTGGCGAGTTCGTCAGCAACATGGTCAGGCGGTCAACGCCGAGTCCAACGCCACCCGTGGGAGGAAGTCCGAAGGAGAGGGCGCGTATGTAATCCTCGTCCATGCGGTGAGCTTCCTCGTCGCCGCGCTCTCGCTCCCGCAGTTGTTGGTCAAAGCGGCGGCGCTGCTCCTCGGGATCGTTCAGCTCGCTGAAGCCATTGGCGATCTCCATGCCGCCGGCGAAAATCTCGAAACGTTCCACCCACTCCGGTTCATCGGCTTTGTTCTTGGAGAGGGGCGATATGGCGGCAGGGAATTCGTAAATCGTGGTCGGCTGGACGAGGTGCTCCTCTGCCACCGCTTCAAAAAGGTCGGCAATAGTTCTGCCGAGTGGCGCAGCGGGATCATAGGCCATGTGAGTGTGGACTGAATTAAAACGCTGTACCATAGCAGCGACGTTTTCGGACTTTGCAAAATCCGCAACCTGAGGCTTGGCCCCGGCCGCTTCCGGCCAATACTTGATAATCGCCTCGCGCATGGTAAGCCGCTGCCAGCGCGAGCGGTCGAAATCCAGTTCCGAATCGCCGAAATTGACCTTGGTCCCGCCGGTCACATCGCGCGCCGCTTGCTCGATCAACTCTTCGGTGAACTGCATCACCACACGGTAGTCGGCGTAAGCTTCATAGAATTCCAGCATGGTGAACTCGGGATTCCAGCGCCAGCCCAGGCCCTCATTGCGAAAATTGCGGTTGATCTCGTAGACCCGATCCAGGCCGCCGACAGTCAGCCGCTTCAGGTAGAGCTCGGGCGCGATGCGCAGGTACAGGTCCAGATCGAGCGTGTTGTGATGAGTGACGAAGGGCTTGGCCACCGCGCCGCCCGCAATGGGCTGCATCATCGGTGTTTCCACTTCTACGTAGCCGCGCGACTCAAGCGTTCGTCGCAAAGATTGCACCAGCTTGCTACGCTTCAGGAATACCTCACGCACCTCCGAGTTCATGATCAGATCGAGGTAGCGCTGGCGATAGCGCAACTCGACATCCGTGAGTCCGTGCCATTTCTCCGGCAGGGGCAACAGGTCCTTCGCCAAGAATGTAATTTCGTCCACATGGATGCTGAGCTCGCCCGTACGGGTTCGGAACAGGTATCCCCGCACCCCGATGTGGTCGCCGAGATCGAGCAGCTTGTATAGCTCGAAACCCTTCTCGCCTACCGCATCTTTCTTGACGTAGATCTGCAGCCGCTCTCCGCCTTGCTGCAAGTGGGCGAAGCCTGCCTTGCCCATCAGACGTATCGCCATGATGCGGCCAGCAACACTTGCATCCACGCGTTGTTTTTCAAGTTCCTCTGCGGTGGTTGTCCCGTATTGCTTCAGGATTTGTGGAATGGTCTGCGTGAACTCGAACTTGCGCGGATAAGCTTCCTGCCCCAGGGCTTCGATCTGTTGCAGCTTCTGCCTGCGCAGTTCGTAGATTTTTTCGTCGAGTGCCACGGGAGGGGATTATAAATGGATTGCATTTGTAGGGCGGACACTCTTGTCTGCCAGATGTTCGCGGGCAGGAGTGCGCGCGCTACACCATTTTGGCGCGCACGTTGAATCTCGCGCCCGATAGGCGGTATAGTGGGCTGCTCTGAATTAAGCGGCAGAGACCCGTAACCTATGCCCTCGAATTACGTTCCGATCTTCATATTTATTGTGGTTGCCTTCGCCATACCCGCGGTGACTCTGGTCATCGCCAAGCTTGTCCGGCCGGAGAATCCGGAGAAAGCCAAGCTCATGCCTTACGAGTGTGGCATTGATCCGGTGGACAACGCCCGTGGCCGTTATACCGTTCGTTTTTATATTGTGGCCATCCTGTTCGTGATCTTCGACGTGGAAACCATCTTCTTGCTGCCTTGGGCAGTGCTGAACAAAGCTCTAGGCAAGTTCGGCCTCCTGGAGATGGGCATCTTCATCGGCATCCTGGTGGTCGGTTATATCTGGATTTGGAAGAAGGGCGCGCTCGAGTGGGTGTAAGCCGATCAGTCTGTCCGTTGACACTTGGCCACTTACGCTGCTAAAAGTTAGGGTACTTTTCGTCGAGTCTCAGCCGCTTGAACCCAGCAAATCGGCACCGGTATGCCTGACGAACCTAAGGGCAATGTCCCTTCCCCGCCGCCTGCGGCTGCTGCGCCTCCCAAGCCCACTGGGCCAGTCCCAGTGCCGTGGAATTCAGAACTTGTGACGAGGCTGAAGCAGCGCCACGTGTCGGGTATTCACGAGGCAAGCACCTACCTCGGACAAGATTACATAGTCGTCGAGCGGACTATCGCTTATGACGTCCTGCTCGCCCTGCGAGACGAAGATGAGTTTGATTATCTGGTGGACGTCACTGCAGTTCACTACCCGCAGCGCGAGCAGCAATTCGACGTGGTATGGATTCTTTATTCTTTCGCGCGCAACCAGCGCATTCGGGTAAAAACCCAAATCACCGAAAGCGAGAGCGCGCCCAGTGTGGTCACCATCTGGAGTGCGGCCAACTGGCTGGAGAGGGAAGTGTTCGACATGTTCGGAATCACCTTCGATGGCCACCCCGATCTGCGTCGCATTCTGCTGCCGGAGGGCTGGAAAGGATATCCGCTCCGCAAAGATTACGGAATCATCCAGCAGGACCAGGAATGGGTAAAGATCAACTTGGGTATCGAGAGCGGGCAATGAGCGACTCCCCCTCCACCACACCTCCTTCCCACCTGGAACTCGGCGAAGCCGCCGAGCATACTTTTCTCGACGCCAACGAGCTTATTTTGAACATGGGGCCGCAGCACCCTTCCACCCATGGTGTGCTGCGCGTCATCCTCAAGCTGGATGGTGAAAAAGTTCGCGGTACCGAGTGCGTGATTGGCTACCTGCATCGCGGGGTGGAGAAGATTGCCGAGCACCGCACCTACACCATGTTCAACCCCTACGTGGACCGGATGGACTACGTGGCCGCGGTCTCGAACGGGCTGGGATATTGCGAAGCCGTCGAAAAGCTGCTGAACGTAGAAGCGCCGCCGCGGGCGCGGTACATTCGCGTCATCCTCACCGAGCTCAACCGGCTTGCGAGCCACATGCTCTGGCTGGGAACCCATGCCCTTGATATCGGTGCCATCACGCCATTGTTTTACACATTTCGTGACCGCGAAGAGATCCTGAAGATTTTTGAGAAATACTGTGGCGCCAGGCTGACGACGCACGCCTTCCGCATCGGCGGCTGCCTCTACGAAACATACGAGGGTTTTGAGCGCGAGGTGAAAAAGTTTGTTGATTTCGTAACTCCAAAGATTGACGAGTACGAGGAACTGCTTACTACGAATCGTATTTGGCTGGAGCGCACTCGCGGCGTGGGTGTAATTTCGGGCAAAGATTGCATTGACTTGGGCGTCACCGGGCCGGTGCTGCGTGCCAGCGGCATTCAGTGGGACATCCGCAAAGCCATGCCTTACGCCGCCTACAGTGAGCTTGAGTTCGATATTCCCATTGGCACGAATGGCGATACCTACGACCGGTACCTGGTGCGGATCGCCGAGATGCGACAGTCATTGCGCATAGTCAGCCAAGCTGTGGACAGGATTCCAGAAGGGCCGATCATGGCCAAGATTCCCAAGGTGATGAAGCCCCCGGTGGGAGAGATTTACCACTCTATTGAGTCACCCAAAGGCGAGCTCGGCTACTTTATCGTGAGTGACGGTTCCACGCAGCCTTATCGGGTGCGGGTTCGGCCGCCTTCATTTGTGAACCTGCAGGCGCTGGAGAAGATGGTACAAGGACAGATGGTCGCCGACGTCGTCGCTGTGATCGGCACCATCGACATTGTCCTGGGCGAGGTGGATCGCTGATGCTGGAGTACATCACCAGCTACCTCAACTCGAATGTCACACCTGGGCAAGCAGGGAACTACATTTGGGCCCTGATCTACATCCTGCTCATCTTTCTCGGGATCTCTGTTGCCGTCATCGCCATGAACTGGCTGGAGCGCAAGGTGCTGGCGCACATGCAAGTGCGCCTCGGTCCCATGCGGGTGGGCCCCCATGGATTGTTGCAGCCGATCGCTGACGCGTTGAAGCTCCTTATTAAAGAAGACATCATGCCCGACCAGGCCGACAAGATTGTGTTCTGGCTGGCGCCGGTGACGGTGGTGATCACCGCGTTCACCGTCTTTATTGTGATCCCCTTCGGGCCGACGCACGCCGTCACGGACATGAACATCGGCGTGCTGTTCATGCTGGGAGTGTCATCTCTCGGCGTGCTCGGGATCATCATGGCGGGCTGGGCGTCCAACTCGCATTACCCGCTGATGGGTTCGCTGCGTTCCAGTGCGCAAATGGTTTCCTACGAAATTGCCATGGGACTAGCCGTGGTATCGGCGATCCTGATGACCTCGTTCAACGGCTGGGGACTGTATAACGCTGGCACCAGTGCGAATGGCGTAGGCACGTTGAGCATGATCGGAATTGTGCAGGCGCAGCAGGCCCAAGGCGCATGGTTCGTCTTTAAGTTTTTTCCCTTGGGGCTGATCGCCCTCTTCGTCTTTGCGGTGGCGATGGTTGCGGAGACGAACCGTGCTCCGTTTGACCTGCCCGAGGCCGAGTCTGAGCTGGTCGCCGGATTCCACACCGAGTACAGTGGTTTCCGCTGGTCGCTCTTCTTTCTTGCGGAGTACGCGGCCATGATTGCGGTCTCATCAATTGCGGTCACACTATGGCTGGGAGGATGGTTGAGGCCGTTCTCTAGTTGGCACGGGCCGCAGGTGACGATCCCGGGATTTTGGGAGCAGCCCAAACCGCTCGGCGGCGCATTGGATCTCGCATTTTCGCTAGTGCCGGCGCTTACATTTTTTGCCCTTGCTCTGTTCGCATTTATCGGTACCAAGCGCATGCCCAAACACCCGCTGTTCAAAATCCAGACAGCAGGCCTGGCTGCCTTTGGCGCGCTGCTGGGCGCGATCGGACTGTTGCTGCTGGCCCCGCCGGTGCGCGATCGCGTTCAGGATATTTACTGGTTTGTCGCCAAGGTGTCCGTCTTCATGTACCTCTATATCTGGTATCGCGGCACTTTTCCTCGCTATCGCTTTGACCAGCTCATGAAGCTGGGGTGGAAGGTCATGCTGCCTCTCGGGTTGGGCGTGCTGGTCCTGACCGCCATTGTGGGGGTGCTGGCATGACGCCGGTGGCCACTACTTTCTTTTTTTATTTTCTTTCCGGCCTGGCGATCATCAGCGGGATTCTGGTGATTACGCGCAAGAATCCGGTGCACTCCGCCCTGGCGCTGATTTTTACCTTGCTGGCGCTGGCGGGACTCTACCTGATGCTTTATGCCCCCTTTGTTGCTGGCGTGCAGGTGATCCTTTATGCCGGCGGCATTATGGTGCTGTTCCTGTTCGTGATCATGCTGGTCAGCATCGAGAAATCGCAACGAGAGGCGCAATTTAATAAGCAGTGGCTGGTGGGAATTGTGGCGACTACCGCGCTGGGGGTGTTGTTTGTGTTTGCCTTCACTCGTAGCCAGTCGGTTTTTCCGGACCGCATGATGGAGCTGCCGGAACAATTGAATACACAGCAAGTTGCGGTATGGCTGTACGGCAATTACATGCTGCCGTTTGAGATTGCATCGCTGCTGCTGCTGGTGGCAATTATCGGCGCGGTGGTGATGGCCAAAAAGAGAATCTGAGAGCACCGGCCACTGGCAACTGATTTATGGTACCGATCACAACATTGCACTACTTGATCACCGCTGCAGCGCTCTTCGTGCTGGGCACGATTGGTGTGCTCACGCGGCGCAACGTGGTGATCGTGTTGATGTCCATTGAGCTGATCTTGAATGCGGTAAACCTGAACCTGGTGGCATTCTCCCGGTTGTATGGTCTGCACGGGCAGGTGTTTGCAATTTTCGTAATTACTGACGCCGCGGCAGAGGCGGCGGTCGGCCTGGGCATTTTGATTGCTTTCTTCCGCAACAAAGAAACGGTAAATGTGGACCAGGTGAATTTGCTCAAGTGGTAGAAGGCAGGTTCAAGTTTCCGGTTCAGGGTTTTAGTTGCAAGTTTCGAGCAGGCTCTGAATGGCCGTTTGCAGCTCAGAACTAGAAACTAAGAACTTGAAGCTGGCGGCTAAGAACTAACAATCGAACTAGAAACTGAAAACTGGGTCTAAATGTTCTTTCTGGAACACATCTGGATCATTCCGCTGGTGCCGGCGCTCGGCGCCGCGCTGATGTTTTTCTTCGGCTGGAAACTGCCCAAGCCAGTGGTCAGCACTATCTGCGTGGGCGCGGTAGTGATCGCGTTCCTTCTGGCTTGCGGTGCCGTCTGGCAATACACCAGCTTTGCGCAGAACCACAACGGTGCTCCCTTCGAAAAAGTGATGTACACCTGGCTGGGCAGCGACACCGGCCACCTCACGTACGCGATGCGCGACGGCCGCCCGGCCGAGTTTAAGGCCGAAGCTGGATTCCTGCTCGACCAGCTCTCTTCTATTTGGCTGCTGTTTGTGACCGGCGTTGGAATGCTGATCCATATTTATTCGGTCGGCTACATGACGCATGAAGGCGGCTATTATCGCTTCTTCGGCTACCTGAATCTATTCATGTTCTCCATGCTCACTCTCATTCTGGGGAACAACTACGCCGTCCTGTTCGTTGGCTGGGAAGGTGTGGGTCTCTGCTCTTACTTGCTGATTGGATTTTTCTTTCACCGCCATTCCGCCAGCACAGCCGCCAACAAAGCCTTTATCGTTAACCGCATCGGCGACGCCGGCTTCCTTCTCGGCATGTTCACCATCGCCTGGTATTTCGGCTCGGTGCGATTCACCACCGTGACAGCCCTTGCCCGCAGCGGCCAGTTTGCGATCGGCGATGGCGTGATCACCGCCGCTACGCTTTTGCTTTTCGTGGGCGCCTGCGGCAAGTCGGCACAGCTGCCGCTTTATGTCTGGTTGCCGGATGCCATGGAAGGGCCAACGCCGGTCTCCGCGCTGATCCACGCCGCCACCATGGTGACCGCAGGCGTGTACATGGTGGCGCGCTCGAATGCGCTATTTGTTCTGGCGCCGGAGTCGATGAAAGTCGTGGCCATCGTCGGCGCGCTGACCGCGGTTTTCGCCGCCTCCATAGGCTTGGTGCAGAACGACATCAAGCGCGTGCTGGCTTATTCCACGGTGTCGCAGCTGGGATACATGTTCCTGGCGCTCGGCGTGGGCGCATTCGCGGCCGGCGTGTTCCACGTATTTACCCACGCCTTCTTCAAGGCGTTGTTATTCCTGGGCGCCGGCTCGGTGATACACGCCATGAGTGGCGAGCAGGACATGCGCAACATGGGCGATCTGCATAAGCGCATTCCGGTCACACACTGGACAATGTTCATTGCCACGCTGGCAATTGCCGGCATCTTCCCGTTTGCCGGCTTCTTCTCGAAAGACGAGATCCTGTGGCAGGCGTGGACGCGTGATAAGAACGCTTACCACCTCTTGTGGGTCATTGGCTGGTTTACCGCGGCTATGACAGCGTTCTACATGTTCCGGCTGATGTTCCTGACCTTCCATGGCCGTCCGCGCATGGAGCACGAGGTCGAGCACCACATCCACGAGTCGCCGCGATCAATGACTGTGCCGCTGATGATCCTGGCGTTCTTCTCGCTATTTGCGGGATTCCTGGGATGGCCGCACAGCTTGGGCGGCTCAGACCGGTTTGCCGAGTTTCTGAAGCCGGTGTTTTCGCCGACAGCGCGAGTCATGACCGCCGAAGGCGAAAGCGCTCAGGTGACCGCCGGATTAAAAGAAGAAGAGCACACCAGCGGCGCTGAGTATCTTCTGATGTTTTTGTCGTTGGGAGTGGCCGCTGGTGGCTGGGCTCTGGCGTGGAAGGCTTATCGCCAGGCGGACCGCGGTTACGGCGAGCCGATTGCGAATGCCGCGCCGCCGATATATCAGGTCCTCTACAACAAGTATTTCGTGGATGAGGGCTACGACTATCTATTTACCGGCCGCCGCAAACTTGGGGGCGTGCGGTTAGGCGTCATGGGTTTGGGCGAGGCTTCGTCAGAATTCGACAAATACGTGATTGACGGCACGGTGAATGGCGCGGGATGGACGACACGCGCTTTCGCAATTCTCTCGACCCTTTGGGATAAGTATGTCATCGATGGTGTTTTGGTAAACGGCCCGGCGATTCTCTCGCGCATGCTTTCGTATCCCGCGCGCCTCGTGCAGTGGGGCTTGGTGCAGTGGTACGCGTTCGTGATGGTAATTGGACTGGTGGGATTTATCGCGTGGTACACGGTCAGATAGGCTCAGTACTCAGTATTCAGTACTTATGGAGAGCGGCACGCCCGCGAGGTTACTGGGTACAGGGTACTGAGTACTAGGTACTGAGAACTGATTCTAAACATGCAAAATCACATTCTTTCGATCATCTTGTTTACCCCGCTGGTGGGCGCGTTTCTCCTGTTACTGGTTCCCAGCGCGAACAAGACCGCCATTCGCTGGATCGCAAACCTCTTTGCTCTGGCTGGATTCCTGGTTTCGCTGCCGCTGGTGCCCTGGTTCTGGGCACAGCGATTCGAGCCGGGATGGAAGTTCGTAGAGGGCGCGCCCAACAACTGGATACCATCCATCGGTGCCGGATTTTACCTGGGTATTGACGGCATTTCCTTCCTGCTGATCATGCTCACGACATTATTGGGATGGATATCAATTTTCTCTTCGTGGACGGCGATCGAGGAGCGCGTCAAAGAATATTACGTCTGGTTTCTAATATTGCAGACCGGCATGCTGGGTGTCTTTATGGCGCTCGACTTCTTCCTGTTCTTCGTCTTCTGGGAAGCCATGCTGGTACCGATGTACCTGCTGATTGGTATCTGGGGCGGGCCGCGCAAACTCTACGCCGCCATCAAGTTCTTCTTGTACACGCTGCTCGGTTCGGTCCTGATGCTGCTGGCAATTCTGTTCCTATATTTTAACCACCACACCATCACCGGCGTGTACACCTTCAGCATTCCCGAGCTCTATAAAACCGCGCCGCAGATTCCGTTCCATTTCGCAATCTGGCTTTTCCTGGCATTCTTTGTGGGCTTTGCCATCAAGGTGCCGATGTTCCCCTTCCACACATGGCTTCCAGATGCGCACGTGGAGGCGCCTACAGCAGGCTCGGTGATCCTGGCGGGAGTACTGCTGAAAATGGGGACGTACGGCTTTATCCGGTTTTCACTACCGTTCTTTCCCAGTGTTGTGACTCATCCTAAGGTGCGCGCCTGGATGATCGGGCTCTCGATCGTCGGCATCATCTATGGCGCGCTGGTTTCGCTGATGCAGAAGGACATGAAGAAACTGGTGGCATATTCGTCAGTCAGCCACCTGGGATTTTGCACTTTGGGAATTTTCGCGCTGAATCCGCTGGGTCTGAGCGGCTCAGTGCTGCAGCAGATCAACCACGGCATTTCGACGGGAGCGCTCTTCTTGATCGTTGGCATTCTGTACGAGCGGCGTCATACCCGAGAGATTTCCGAGTACGGTGGGATTTCAAACGTAATGCCGGTCTACGCTGCCATCACTATGATCATGTTTCTCTCCTCCATGGGCCTGCCGCTGCTGAACGGGTTTATCGGCGAGTTCACAATTCTGCAGGGTGCGTTTACGGAAAATCGTGCCTGGGCAGCATGGTCGGTTCTGGGAGTGATTCTGGCCGCGGCGTATTTACTGTGGCTTTACCAGCGAGTCTTCTTTGGACAGGTCACCAACCCAAAAAATGAAAAGCTGCGCGACCTGACTCCACGTGAGCTCTTCTATTTCGCGCCGCTGGTACTGGCCGCGTTCTGGATTGGCCTTTATCCCAAGCCGTTCTTTCAGATTCTTGAACAACCAGTGAATCAACTGGTGCAGACAGTGCGGCCAGGATATCCGGGGACCGCTCCGGTGCAGGCGAAGGCGGCGGAATCTCGCAATACTCCCATGCCTCCGGCTCTAAACGCTCCTGCCGTGACTGCTCCCGCTGTGCCGCCGGCTGTCCCGGCCGCAGCGCGGCGAGGAAAGCCAACCCAGGCGCGGATGAGTTCTCCGGCGACGGATGACACCCAAACTGCAGCTGAAGTAGAAGGGAATCGCTAGTGCCGATCGCGCAGTGGTTTTCGACGGGCGACTATCTGTTGGCGCTGCCGATGATCCTGCTCGCCCTTTTTGCGCTGAGCATTCTCCTGATTGATCTGATGTTGCCCAAAGAATGGAAGTCGGCGAATGCCTGGACCGCTATGATTGGTTTGGGTTTCTCCACTGCAGCAGTCCTCCGCATTCACCTGGCCTACATGCGGGCCGGTCAAGGCGTGTTGAGTTATACCGGCTTCATCGGGTCATTGATGGTAGACCGTTTCGCTATCTACTTTTTCTATTTGTTCCTGGGCGGGGCGGCAATCGCCATCCTCATGTCGGCCCACTATCTAGAGGTAGAACGCGAGAACCACGGCGAGTTCTATGCTCTGATCCTGTTTTCCGTGATCGGCATGATGTGCATGGCAGCGGGATATGACATCGTGCTGATCTTTATCGGCCTGGAGCTGATGGCCATTTCCACTTACGTGCTGGTGGGATTCCTACGCGGCGATCGGCGCTCCAATGAGGCGGCGCTGAAGTATCTGCTGTTAGGGGCCTTCTCATCCGGAATTTTTGCCTACGGCCTATCTCTTTTCTATGGCCTCACGGGAAGCACCAACCTGCAGCAGATCGGCGAGCGGTTACAGACGCACATGCGGGAGAATCCGCACGATCCTATCGCCATCATAGCGCTCGTCACCACCATAACGGGACTTCTGTTCAAGATTGCCGCCATTCCCTTCCATCAGTGGGCGCCGGACGCTTATGAAGGCGCGCCCACCAGCGTTACCGGATTCATGTCCGTGGCCGTGAAGTCGGCAGGCTGGGCGATGCTGCTGAGGATCCTCTTGAGCGGCCTCTATGCTATGCGGCCGATTTACGTGCCGCTGCTGATGTTCGTTGCCATTGCAACCATGACCGGCGCCAACCTGGCCGCGCTTACCCAGAATAATCTCAAGCGCCTGCTGGCTTACTCATCGATTGCTCATGTTGGCTACATGCTCCTGGGGCTTCTCGCCGGCTCGCCCACAACGCCGAGCGCGACCGGAATCAAGGGCATCCTGGTGTACCTGCTGGTGTATACCTTCATGAACCTGGGCGCGTTTGCGGTGATCACCTCATTACGACGTCGCGATGTAATCGGCGACGAAATTGATGACATCGCGGGCCTGATGACACGCGCTCCTGCGGAAGCCATCCTGATGCTGATCTTCCTGCTCTCGCTGGCCGGAATTCCGCCACTGGCAGGCTTTTACGGGAAGTACTTCATCTTTCTCAGCCTGATTGAGACCGGCCACTACAAGCTGGCCGCATTGGCTGTGCTGTACGCGGTATTCGGGCTGTACTACTACATGCGCATTGCCAATGCCATGCTGATGCGCAAGCCGGTAGACTCGCGGCCGCTCTCGCTCAGCCCGGCGATGAGCACAGCGATCTGGGTCACGGCTTTTGCTACAGTCGGAATTGGCCTGTTTCCGGACTTCTTCATTCGGGTGGCGGAGTGGTCGCTCAATATAGCTCAGCCAACGCCGCTTGCGGCGCTGTTTCGCTGAGGTGGGCCGTCGCGAACCTCGCTCCATGCCGGAAAATCCAAAACTCGAAGAGCGGGATAACAAACAGGGAGACCGAAATTTTTGGCTGCAGCTTGCACGCTATAGCCAGTTGGCGTTCGTCCTGCCGGCGGCCACATTCGTGGGATGGCTGATAGGCGTAGCGCTCGACCACTGGCTCCACACCGGCTGGCTATACCTCGCTGGGCTGCTGCTGGGTATTGCCGCTGGATTTGTTGAGTTGATCCGCACGGTCATCTCGTCAGAGAAGCAGTAACCCGTGGGCACCGTCGCCCTCGCCTCTGCTGGCGAGCAAAGGTCGCCCGGGCAGCCGGGGGCGGCGACGCAGCCATTCACGACCGGCGCTCTTCCCCTATCATGTACTTAATGACGTCTACTGCTACCGATGCTGCCGAGACCTTCTACGACGGGGCGCTTGAACGCATTCGACGTTTCATGCTTCTTCTCGGAACTGTGCTTAGCCTGGCGTGTTGGCTTCGATTTGGCGGCCGGGTGGCGCTCGGGTTTGCCGGCGGGTGCCTGATTGCCTACGTTAATTTCTATTGGCTCAAGCGCGTGGTCAGCGGGCTGGCCGACCGGGCCACTGCCTCCGGCGAGCGGGTTTCAGGCAGCGGAGTGGTGACGCGTTTCCTGCTGCGTTACTTTTTTATGGGGCTCGGGGGCTATGTTATATTCCAAATATCCCGCGCGAGTCTTTATGGGCTGCTCGCGGGTTTATTTTTGCCTGTTTTGGCGATTGGATGCGAGGCAGGGTACGAGCTCTATGTGACTCTGCGTAGCGGCTTGTGATCAAATTAGCTGTGCGAGTTCAGCCACAGCTCAGATTTTTTCCTCATGCCAGAGCAACTTTGGTTTACTGAAATTCTCAATCGGCTATTCGCGGGGCCGGTGGACGCCCTGCTAAATGCCATCGGCATACATCCTGAGTACCCTCAGGCGCCCATCAGCAACGCGGTCGCCATGCAGCTCCTGGTAGTGCTGTTCCTTTTAGCATTTTTTTTGCTGGTACGGAGCCGACTTTCCGTTGATCAACCCCGCGCGCTTCAGCACATCGTTGAAGGCACCGAGGATTTCGTCACTAATCAGAGCAGCGAGATCATCGGCCACCATAGCGAAGGTTTCACCGGCTTTCTGGTTGCGCTGGGACTCTTCATTCTGATTTCCAACCTCCTCGGTCTTATACCTGGATTCGAGTCCCCAACCGCGGTACCCACAGTCCCTCTGGGATGTGCCCTTGTCGCTTTTTTCTACTATCACGTCCAGGGTGTGAAGCGGCAAGGACTTGCCTACTTCAAACATTTTGCCGGGCCAATGCTGGCGCTTGCGCCGCTGATGATACCCATCGAGATCATCAGTCACCTCGCGCGCGTGCTCTCACTCACCATTCGTCTTTATGCAAACATGTTTGCCGGCGATATGGTGACGCTCGTGTTCTTTTCACTGGTTCCGGTCCTGGTTCCGGCGCTCTTTCTCGGGTTGCACATTGGAGTTTCGTTGCTCCAGGCTTATATCTTTGTGCTGCTGACCACGGTGTATCTGGCGGGAGCGGTGGCGGAGGAGCATTAGAACAATTCTCAGTTGCCAGTTCTCAGTTCTCGGCACTGACAACCGACCGGTGGGAACTGGCAATTGAGCACTGGCAACTGATCACTGTTGTTCAAGCCATCAGCGTGAGGGCGTCTGTACGAGGATGACGTCAACCACCCACTGACGGCAATTCATACGAAGGGAAAACCACCATGCGTACTTTGAGTTACTTATTCCTGGCGCTTTCCGCGTTGTTTCTGGTTGCGCCAGCTTATGCCCAGGGTGGGGCGTCTTCTCCCACCAATTGGGTCGCGATCACCGCAGGCTTTTCCATGGCCATTGCTTCTGGCTTGTGCGGATTAGGCCAGGCGAAGGCCACGGCGGCATCTGCGGAAGCGCTGGGGCGTAATCCTGCGGCACGACCCGGCATACAGCTCGCCTTAATTTTGGGATTGGCGCTGATCGAATCGCTCGCCCTTTACACCCTGGTTATCATTTTTGCGAAAGTGAAATAGCGACAAGCTGGTTGCCTCTGCTCCGGTGCGGGGCAGAGGCTTTCCTAATTGAGGATCGCTGGTATTGCCGGAACCATGCGGTGCAGTTGGTCTGAGAGCAGGCGGCGCAGCTTCGAACGTTCGTCCAGTTCCATGTCCACAATTTCGAAGCTGATTTCGCCTTGACGAGCACGTCGCAACATCACTTGGCTGCGAACATGGCGAAGGCCGAGTTGCAGGTCCAGGCTGGCCTCGGATCCCAGGCGTAAGCTATCGTCTTTATCAGCCAGTCCACCGCCCATGCTTAATTGCCGGATCACCAGGTCCGAACGTCCCCATGAACTGCTGGCCACGCCCGCCACGGTGCGCTCGGGCACAATTCGCTCATAACGCCGCTGCCGCGCCCAGCTTGATTCTTGGGCATCCAGCGGCAAGAGTTCAAGATCGTCGGCAGTAAAACCACATTCTTTAAGCAGGTCCGGGCCACAGCTGGGTTCGATCTTCAATAAAGCCTGGGCTGCGGCGACTCGTAATTCGCGGGGATGGATCCATTTCCACATCTTCTTGGCTTCGATCAAGTTGCACAGCAGGGGAAGCGCGCTATGGTCGCGCAAGCGTCCTAAAGCTTCGATCGCTTTAAGCCGGATAAAAGGTGAGCGCGATTCCGTGGTGCCCTCGCCAGCCAGCACGATGAGCGCAGGGGCTAATGAGCGGTCCCCGCTAAAACCGATTTCATCCAACGCCTGGGGCAGGACTAGCGGTTCCAGCACGTCCAGCAACTCCATCAGAATTTGGCCGCGCTGGGGCGCGTTGCTCAGCGAGATCTGACGCACGATGATGTCGTGATACAGCCGATTCCACTCGCGCATGCGGGCGGGGAGCAATTCCAGAACTGCAGAGTGGTTGATGCGGCTCAGTATGCCAACGCTCGCGGCTGCTTGTCGGACCGGTCCCATGCGCAAGAGCTGGCGCAGATGTGTGCTCGCCTGCTCGCCCACCTGTTCGATCAGCTCCACCATGCGGTCGCATTCTTGCCGGTGATTGCAACGCGAGAAGCGCTCGGCAATCTGTTCCGCGGCTGAACTGGGCGCGTGCCGTAGAACTTCCAGCAAGTCTGCCGGTATTTGCGGCAGGCGAAGCGCTTCTTCGATGAATTCGGCCAGGCGATTTTCCACACCTACGCGTGGGCGCAGGTCCTGGGCCAGAACCGGCCGTTTTTGTTCGACCTCTTGCATGGAGGAGAGAACTTGGCGCACGGCAGTAAAATTGCGTCGTGTGCTCGCCTCCTGGCTCAGGCGAACGAAAGCAGCACTCAGCAAGCTCTGAGCTTCCAGTTCGTTTTCTTCCCGCAGCTGGTCGGAAACCCGGCGAATGGCATAAGCCAGCACATCCCCGCCAACGGCGTTGTAGACATCGGCCAACTGGCTAAGGCCGGTCGCTGTCTTGCAGCGAGATTCCAAATCGCGGCTGGCCACGCACTCGCAATAATTTCTCAAAACCTGGATCGCAGTCTCCTGGTCCGGGCGCTGCATCAGGTCCTCTACGTAGGAACGCACGTTTCGCGCGGGAACACAGGGCGCGTCGGGAGACATCAACACGCTGCGTTTGCCCGACTCCGGAACTTCTGCCCAGAATTGCCGGTCCAGGATATCGGCATGCGATTCCACCAGCATGCCGGCGCGGCTCATTTTCTCTTCGTGGACGCGCAAAACCTTGCGCAAAGCCTCCATCTGCTTGCTCATCCGCTCGAGCATCTCGTGCACGGCATTCACCCGCACGTCGCCGCGCTGGAAGCGCTCGAGCGCAAAGCGTATGGCAAGGTGCTCGGCAGCCTTCATCAGCAGTACCGAATCCGGGGCCGTGCCTCCGGGGGTTTGAGCGGCTGCTTTGTCAAGCATGTCACGCAGTGCAGCTTTAAGTTGCGGGTCCGCTGCGCCCGAAGTTTCTGACTTACCATCCTGCCCTTCCTGCGAAAGCTCTCCAAACTTAGTTAGGAGGCGGATGCCCTGAACCACTTCGTGCTCTTGTAAAGGAGCGACTGCCGGGGCGAAGGCTTGTCCGCTTTGTCCCGCGCCTACGCCTTCGGGCCCCTTGGCGCCTTCCGCGGCGGTAATTAACTGAATCAACTTCTGTGGATCGCTCAGCCACTCCTTGAATTCCGGTCCCAGATTTTGAGCGGCGATCTGCGCGGCAAGCGGGATCTCTCCCGCTGCTGGGTCGTGGGCTACGAACCGTACCTCGTTGACCTTGATCGTGCTCTCGCTTTCGTCTCCGAGCGCCGCCTTGATCTGCTCCGCGACAGCTTCCGCCTTGGAGCCACCGGTAGCAAACGCGCGTACTAACCGTGAGAAATCGTTAACTTTGACGCCTGAGGAGAAATGCAGGCTGGCAAGACCCGCTGCAGAGAGCAGTCGCGCAAAGCTCTGCTCCGCCTGGCCGCTCTCCAGTGGAATTCCGTCCAGCAATAGCTTGTCTCCGGAGACTCCTAGCAGAAATCCAGATTTTCCATTCGTGGGTAATGAGGATTGCAGTTCCTGCCAAGCAATGCGGAACTGGCTGTTCGTGCGCTTATGGTCAAAGCCATACAGCCGAACATACTTAACCAAGATGTTAAGGCTGTGGACGAAGACCCGCGCTGCCGCCATTCGGCTATCCGCATTAGTATCAGTAATGATGGGACACCCCTCGCTGCCTTAAGCCTAAGGCCATATGCCGGTAAGTGCATCATTACGAAGGTAATTGCGAGGTGCCACGGTTGGACACGCTTGACATAACACCCTCGGGGGGAGAGCGCGCTTCAATCCGCCCAGAATTCTCAATTCCAACAGCTAAGCCCACCCTCAAAATCTGCCGCTCCCGATATAATGTTCGTTCGCCTAGGAAAGGGATCGTAAGCATGAACAACCGGGTCAAACCCAAGGTCCTGGTGGTTGACGACGAACGGGTGATTGCGGATACCCTTGCCATCATCCTGAACCAGAATGGCTTCGAGGCTTTGCCCCTTTATAGCGGGCAGGATGCCATTGACCGCGCGCGAAAGCTTCGTCCCAATCTTCTGATCAGCGATGTGATCTTCAAAAATGAGCCGATAACAGGCATTGATGTAGCCATCGAGGTACGTCATT
The DNA here is from genome assembly GCA_035651655.1 of Terriglobales bacterium. Classification (NCBI taxonomy): domain Bacteria; kingdom Pseudomonadati; phylum Acidobacteriota; class Terriglobia; order Terriglobales; species Terriglobales bacterium. The sequence goes on along the minus strand of DASRFG010000023.1, from coordinate 383,100 downwards.
CCGTTCCTGGCTGCAAAATACTTCTCTTTTCCGGGCAGGCGGCTACCGCAGATTTGCTGGAGACAGCCCGCGCTCAAGGCCACGAGTTTGAGATACTCGCCAAACCGGTACACCCTCAGGATCTGCTCGCGAAGCTGGGACAATAAGAAAAAAAACCGGGCTGGTTGGCCCGGTTCTGGGATTGTCGTGTGAGGATGCGGTTACATCGCCGCGCGACGCCCAAATCAGAGAGCGAGGAAACGGACGCGTAGACAGTTGCACGTAACGGGCCACGGGTGGCCCTTACAGCTGTCTTAGGTACTGCCTTCGTAAGTTGTTGATGAGCCGATCAGGTAAGAACGGCCTGGGATTTTGTCGCAGTTGGGTGTGCTAAATCTTTTGCACAAATTAGGAAATGAGTGATGCCTGCCGCACGGGCTACACTTCCCGTCGCCCTTCCATGGCCTTGAGCATAGTGACCTCGTCGGTGTACTCGATGTCGCTGCCCACAGGAATGCCCATTGCGATGCGGGTCACCTTTACGCCGGGCCGCCTTAACAACTGCGCAATATAAACCGCGGTGGCTTCGCCTTCGACCGTGGGATTGGTGGCGATGATCACCTCATCCACTTGGCCGGCTTCGACTCGGCGGGTCAGATTGGCAAGGCGGAGTTGGTCAGGCCCGACGCCATGCAGCGGCGAGATCGACCCATGCAGCACGTGGTAACCGCCATTGAAATGGCGGGTCTTCTCGATCGCAGCGATATTGGTGGGTTCCTCCACCACGCAAACCTGGCGCTGGTTGCGGGTTGCGCTGGCACAGTAGGCGCAGGGATCAACATCAGTGATGTTGTTGCAGACGGAGCACAGGCGCAACCTGGCCTTAACATCGCGAACCGCCGCCGCCAGAGCTTCGGCGTCATCGTCGCTTGAGCGCAGCACGTAGAACGCAAGCCGTTGCGCGGTTTTACTGCCAATTCCTGGCAGCTTCTTGAATTCGTCAATCAGCCGCGACATCGGCTCGGCAAATTTGGACATAGGAAAAAGTGAAATCGGGAAATGTGTTATCGGATGATGTACCAGACTAAAAATTATTCAGTTACAAATTCATTCCAGGGATCCCCATTCCGCCTAGCATGCCACCAACCGTGGATTGCATAGTTTCATCCACCTTCCGGCCGGCTTCGTTGACCGCGGCAGTCACCAGGTCCTGAAGCATTTCCACGTCCCCGGACTTCACCGCCTCTGGATCAATGGTCAGGTTCAGCACCTGCTTGCGTCCGTTCATCCTTACACTGACGGTGCCGCCGCCAGCCGAGGCCTCTACGACCGTCTCTTCCATCTTTTTTTGCAGCTGGTCGTAATGCCGTTTGGCCGCTGACATTACTTCTTGCAGATTGAATCCCGCCATAATTCCTCGTGTTATGAAAAGGAGACGCCCGCCCGCAGGCGCCTCCATAAAAACATCAGCGCTTGTCGCGGTGATCAATAATGGTGCGGATTTCGGCGCCGAATTTTTCCTGCATGCGACGCACTACTGGATCATTCACCGCCCGGCTGCGGCCCTCACCGCCACTAGACTGCGTATTATTGGAACGCGCACGAGCGTTGCCGTTGCCCGCACCGCCGCCAACCACTCGCACTCTCATTGGGCGTCCGGCGGCGTTGCTGGCGGCTGCGACCGCAATCTTTTTCGGCGCAGCCCCAAAAGCCATCTCCACCACCACCTCGGAAGCTGCAGCCTTGATGGTGAGCTCATTGCCTTGAATTTGCCAGTCACCATCATCCAGCATGGATGCCAGCATGCGATGGCCGCCCTTTTCCAGATCGGTCAATACCGCCTGGCGCAACTTGTCATCGGCGCCTGCCGCCGCTGGCTCTGGAACTGCCTGTGGGCCAATGCGTTCTTGCGGCTCTTTCTCCGTGGCAATGGCCGGAGCTGCCGCCCCCATCACAACTGCTGCTCCAGAGCCGCTAGCTGAAAAGGGGCTGTAGGCCGCTTCCGTGGCAGAATCGCTCTCCATCCTTGATCTCGGACCTTCACCTTTGCGAGCACTATCAGCCGCAAATGGCGAAACTCTGCCAGGCCTTTCCGCGGCTGGCACTGTACTTTGTGACGGCAAAGAAGCTGTAATCGATGAGCGGACGGGAGTCGCCGCGGCCGAACCCGCTTCGCTCAGCACTTGTTCGATGGGCAGCAGCCGCTGCGCGTGCGCCATTTTCAGCAGTCCCAACTCAAGATGCAGCCGCTGTTCCTGCTTGTATCCCAGCTCGCCGTGAGTACGCAGCATAATTTGCAGGAAACGGGCGAGGTCTTCCTCGCCAAACATTTCTGCCACACGCGATACCCGCGCTCGCTCATCACTTGAAATCTGCAACAGTTCAGAATCCTTACCGGCCACCTTGGCCACAATCGCGTTGCGTAAAAACTTAACCAGCTGGCGGGCAAAGTGAGTGGGATTCTGCCCCTCGGTGATCAGCTTGTCAGCAAGGCGCAGCACTTCTTCGCTCGATCCCCGTTCCACCGCTTGCATTACTTGTTCCAAGCTCGCGGAGGGAACGCTGCCGACAAGTTGACGTACAGTGTCTGCAGTTAAAGTATCGCCACAACAGGCAATAGCCTGGTCGAGGATTGAAAGAGCATCGCGCATCGAACCGTCGCCGGCTTCTGCCAGCAGCGCCAGAGCATCCGGCTCATACTGGATTTTTTCCCGCCCGGTAATTTCCCGAAGTTGGCTCAGAATGTCGTCAAATCGAACTGCATGAAAGCTGAAGTGCTGGCAGCGCGAGCGGATGGTCTGCGGTATGTCCTCAGGTTCGGTGGTCGCCAGCATGAAAACCACATGCCCCGGCGGCTCTTCCAACGTTTTCAGAAGCGCATTGAAAGCGGCATCCGTAATCTGGTGGGCTTCATCCAGGATCCAGATCTTGTAGCGGTCCCGCGCCGGGCGATAGCGTGCTGCATCGCGCAGCTCCCTGATCTCGTCAATACCGCGGTTGGTGGCGGCGTCAATTTCGATGACGTCAACCGAATTCCCGGCACGAATTTCCGTGCAGGATTCGCAAACTCCGCAAGGCTCAGAGACCGGTTTGTCGGCCGAGCGGCAATTCAGGGCCATGGCCAGGATGCGCGCCACGGTAGTTTTGCCGATCCCGCGATGGCCGCTGAAGATGTAGCCGTGGGCGATCCGCTCCTGGGAAATGGCATTCTTCAGAGTACGCGTAACGTGCTCCTGCCCAATGACATCCGAAAAACGTTGTGGACGGTACTTACGCGCGAGGACCTGGTAACTCATAGCGGAGAATCTGATTATACGTGAGGCCGGAGCGGCCTGAGCGCTGCTTCGGGTAGCGAAAACCTTGTCGAAATTGGCTGTTGAAACTAGGGTCAGAGCTGCGGTAAGCCTAATTTCCCCCTTGCCGGATGCCCGTCTCTGGCGTTAACCTTGCGGGCTGCGCTTGTTGGGAGGGATTTCCTATGCAGCTCAAAATGAGTACCCGGGTGTTGGATGGCGTCACGGTAGTGGATTGCGTCGGCCGCATCGTGTTTGGCGACGAAGCCGCTGCCCTGCGGGAAACCGTGAAACGATTACTGACTGATACCAAGCAGATCGTCCTTAACCTGAATGACGTCAACTACATTGATAGCGGTGGACTGGGCACCCTGGTTGCCCTTTACACCACCGCCCGCAACGCCGGCGGGGATGTAAAACTGGCTAGCTTAACCAAGAGGGTAGGCGACCTGCTGCAGGTCACGAAATTACTAACGGTCTTTGAGGTTTTTGACAGCGTAGAAAAGGCTGTGCAGTCGTTTCGTAAAGTCGCCGTCGCCTAGGTCATTTTCCTTTGGGGACTGCAGCTTGGCGAAGGAAATTGCCGTCCGCAGTCCTCAACCTCACCTTCTTATGGCCGTTTCCTTTGACCACGAGATCGCACCTTGCAAGGTGCGTGCATCATCCATATTCTCGACGTAAGCTCCTCACCGATTAGTCAAAGGCTAAAACGAATGTTAAGGTTCTACGCCCCCATCATCATCGTGGTGGTAGCCACCACTCTCTATCACATTGCGCAGAAGTCCATTCCGGCACAAGTGAATCCCATGCTGTCGCTGATGGTGAATTACGCCACCGCGCTGGTGGTCTCGTTGTTGATTGTTCCTTTTTATCCCGGCGATTCACCAATGACTTCTTCGTTCAAGTATCTGAATTGGGGAAGCTTTGCCGTGGGCATCGCCATCATCGGAATCGAGCTCGGCGTATTGCTGGCGTATCGCGTGGGATGGAAGATCAGTCTGGTGGCGACGATTGCAAATGCCATGGCTGCGCTTCTGCTGGTTGGCGTGGGGCTGTTGTTCTTCCGCGAGCACCTGAGCGGCAAAAACGTTTTGGGAATTGGGCTGTGCATCGCCGGCCTGATGCTGATAATGCAGCGCTAATCTTACTTGGTGAATTATGCATAAGCGCATATTGGCAGCCATTGCAAAGGTCCCGCGGGGAATGGTTTGCACCTACGGCGGAATCGCCCGCGCAGCCGGTTTTCCGGGAGCGGCGCGGCAGGTGGTGTGGGCTTTGCATTCGGCGCACGGTCTGCCCTGGCATCGAGTAGTAGGTGCGGGAGGCGAGATCAAGTTGCGCGGAGAATCCGGGCTGGAACAGCGACTGCGCTTGCAATCAGAAGGTGTGGCCTTCCGCGGAAGGCGCGTGGACATGGGCCAGCACGAGTTTCGGTTTGCGGCTAAACGTGGAACGAAAAAGAAGAACGCGTCGCTTAGGGGTCGCTCTGCATAGCAAGCGCACACGCTCAAAGACGATACCTTTGCGCAGCTATGCCATGGGTTGTTTTTGGCTGTGTTCGGGTAGGTCGCCGGAGAGCAATTTCCCCAGGTCCGCGGCCGCACAGCGCAGTCCTACGTAGAACTGGCCAAACAGAGCGTACACTGCGCTGACCTCATCGAAGCGCATTTCGTAGATCAGCTTTTTGAAGACGAGTGGATTATCGGCGAATAAGTCAACGCCCCACTCCCAATCGTCGAATCCAATTGATCCGGTGATGATCTGCTTCACCTCGCCGGCGTAGCGGCGGCCCACCATGCCGTGTTCGTGCATCTGTCGCTGCCGTTCCTCGATGGGCAGGGTGTACCAGTTCTTGTCTTCTCCCCGGCGACGATCCATGGGATAGAAGCACAGGTAGCGGTTCGGCGGCATCTCGGGATAAAGCCGCGGCCGCATGGACTCGCGCTGCCGGGCCAGCATTTGGTCTACTTCTTTATTCCATTCCTCGGAGTGAGGCGCGAGACCTTGATCCGCGAGCTGCTGGTAGAGCTTCACCGACGAGTCGTACAAGCCTAATTCGACGACTGACAGATACGAGCTCGTGGCCTCCAGATAATCGCTGAGCCGCAACCGCGCCAGCTCCAATTCCGCCTGTTTGAGCTCGTCAAATGAGTTGCGAAAATGTACGAAGATCAGGTCGCCCTTGTGGCCGAGCAGGGAATAGAGGGCGCTTTGCCTGGGCTCCATCTGCTCCAGCGCAAGACGGGCCTCGCGCTCGATCTCCGACTTTTCTTTTGGCGCGAGCTGCCGCCACCCCGTCCAGCGGAAACGAAACATCTGATGCAGCACGCTGGAACCTTCAATGGTGAGAGGGACCGGTGGCACTTCGCTGCGTACGACAGTTGCGCGCGCAGCCGTGGGCTGAATTTTGCTGCTTGCCGACATAGAATTCCTGGCGCCTATTCTATCGTGGAAAGCCTTAGATATCGGTCTTTAAGCCGTTACACGAATTACAACCTGAGCAAGTTGTCCACGGCGCAGGCGCTCATGATTTGCCGGCAACGCTGTCACGTTCGTTGACAACTTGTGAGGTGCTCGCAGCATCCAACCAACCGTTTATGGCTGTTCCGACCCTTAGCGACGAGCAAATGGCCGAAATGGAGCGGCACCTGGGCAGACCGCTGACGCCTGAAGAAAGGCGCATACTGTCGCTCACTGTTCATACCTCGCCCATTAAATTTAGCCGCTGCTCAGACGCGCAACGCAGCAAACAAGCTGCCGCAGCCTAGAGCTTCACCGACGCGCCTTCCAAGTAAAGACACCCGCTCTGACCCGCAATGGTTTCTATGCCAGCGCCGCACAATAGTATTTTGCTTGATGCGCGGTTAGGGGCAATCTCACGCAAACCAGAGTTCCCTGGTGTAGCATCAACCCAAGCTTCTAAGACAAACATGGAGTGCATCGGGAGGCTATCGTGCGACCTTTCATGGTTGGTTTGATTATCGGCTTGCTCGCCATACCTGTGGGTATATATGTGTATTTCGCGACGGGTATGGTGCCGGTAGAGACCTCGGCTCAAGCCCCGGCTTTTGAAACAATGCTGGCAAAAAAGGCGCTGCATGCACGGGTGGACAAAGAGATGCCCAGGGATGTTCCGATTGAGGCCAACGAATCAAACTACCTTGCCGGGGCGCAGATTTATCGCAAGCATTGCGCCATGTGCCATGGCCTACCTTATGAAATGTCTCCCCCGCCCATCGCCAAAGGCGAATATCCCAAGCCTCCTGAACTGTTGCGGGGCAAAGGTGTGACCGACGATCCTCCGGGCGAGAGCTATTGGAAGGTCGCTAACGGCATTCGCCTCACCGGCATGCCAGCATACAAACCCACCTTATCAACCGCCCAGATGTGGGAGGTCAGCATACTGTTGGCAAATGCAGACAAGCTACCGCCCTCGGTGCAGGCAGTGCTCATGCAACCCGAGACGGCGAGTGCGCCTGCAGCGGTGCCACCCGCTCCCGCACGCGTTCCTGTGCGGCCACGGACACGCGTGGTCCCCGCTCCGCATTGAGAAGCTCAGGGACTTACACCTTACACTGCGGTTCATTTGACAATCTGTGATGCTGAGACCTAAGCTGGCTCCCCTTAGGCCCCTCGGAACTTGTCAATTCAATGCGAAAGAAAGAGGAGCATTTCATGAAACGTATCAGTGCTTTCCTGCTGGCCGCATTTTTTTCCATGGCGACGTTGATGGGTCCGGCGTTTGCTCAGGACGAGCCCAAAGGCGACACGGACAAAGACAAATCGAGCAAGAAGAGCGCATCCCGTAAGGGTAGCGTGGAAGATCAAATCAAGAAGCTAGAAATGGACCGCGTGGAGGCGGTCAAAAAGGCCGACGTTGCAACGCTTGATAAATTGACCGCTGACGACTACACCCTGATCAATGCATTTGGCCAAGAGATGGATAAGTCGCAAACCATGAATGCTATAAAATCCGGCGACATAAAAATCACTTCCAACGAACTCTCTGACTTGAAAGTGCGAGTCTATGGGAACACCGCGGTGGTGACCGGCAAGTCCGACGTGAAAGGCACCATGGGCGGAAAAGACATAAGCGGCCAGCTAGTGTTTAGCCGTGTTTATGTGAAGAAGAATGGTCGCTGGCAGGCTGTACTCTTCCAGCAGACCCGGGTTGCGTCTTAGCCATTCTCGTCTAGGGCAGTTTCTGCAAAACCGCATTGGCAAGGCGGGGGTCATCGAATTCAGTCTTGTCTCCCGCCTTCTTTCCCGCCACCGGTTGTAGCCGCGCAGAGAGCGGCTTCTTCCACTTGTACGCGAGCGAAGCCATATCGCCGAAAATGCGTGCTAACTGCTCTTCGGTTACATCGCCTGGCAGCGGCACCGTGTCCAGGCCGGTTCCGCAAACCGCGGAGTATGCCAACAGGGAATCAATGCTGTAGGTGCTTTCGGTCCAACGCTGTGCCAGGACTGTGTCTTCAAGCACCGGAACCATTAATCCCGCGTATCCTACCTGCTTAACCGGCACGGCCTTTACCGCACGCGTAATCGTAGCGGCTGCTGTCATCGTCCCGCTGGAGCCGAACTTCGCGCCGGTTAATTTTTCGATGGCTTCGCCCATTGAGACCGTCCCCAGAGGAGCGGGTGTAGGGTCAAGTCCCATGTAGGTCCAGCCGGAGCGGGTTTCAACTTGGCGTGCGATCTGCTCGCATTCCACATCGTAGCGGGTCAGTTCGGCGGTAAGAGCTTGGGCGGCGGCTTCAAAATTCCCGGGATGGGCCGCAAAGACATCCTGCACCACATTGGCGGCCTCAAGACCCACTGCGAACTGATGTCCGGCGCCGGTGTGATACGAACCGGGAAAGAACGGACCATAGGGCGCCAACATGGCAGTTGTGGCAAAACGAAAGGTCGCCTGGCTGTGCGGACTGTGCTCAGAAAGATATTTCAACGCGCGCGCTGCCGCGCGAACTGCATTCCAGTGGATCCCGTCCTCTCCCGCGACCACCAGGCTGGCATTGAGCTGCTCAGTTTGCGCAAGAACCCGAGCCATCAGGTCGGCATTGGCTTGTGGATCAGAGTCGCTCAACATCGCCGGGCCGATGTTCGGCAAAAATGATTCTCGCTTGGCGAGCTGATCGAATCCCCTGAAGAAGGCCATTGCCTGCTCCTCACTGAGCCCACGAATAATTTGCGGAAATGGCTGTGTGATGATGCGAACAGTCTCTACTTGGTAACCGTGTTGCTCGTACGCACGTTGAGCGTTGCGCAGCATGGCGAGCGCATCGCGTACCTGGCCTTCGTAGTTCGCAGCATCTACTTTTACAAATGCAGCGATGGTGCGGACCTTAGGTTTCGAAGCGCCCTGCGGGCCAGCAGTTTGTGAATGAGCGGCCAAAACGCAAAGTGTGCTTAGGCAGGCCAGCAGGATTAAGCGGCGAAGAAGCATCATGCGATCCTCCGCCAGCATTATGGCCTAAATGAATAACGTTTGACTCAGCTGACCGCCATCTGGAAGCAGCGCTGCCAACGCTGCGAAATGAGCAATCTTCAGCCGGTCTCGCCGCATTTTGGACACCGGCACCACCGATTATGGGCGCCAGACCAGCTGTTGCAAAATGCACAACGGCACTGTTGGATGTGCGTTCCCCCAACTTCGCCACAGGAAGGGCACACACATCCCAAGGTGTGCTTTCCCCCATCCTCACCACACATCGGGCATTTGCAATTGAGGTTGTGTTTTCCGCCGTATTTGTAGGCAGTGGAGGGACACATAACGAGAGTGCAGGCTTTTCGAGGCGGACACAAGATACTCCGAAATCAGAAAAGATCACAAGCCTAGTTTGCGAATAACAGAACGGCGGGAATTATGGGCGATAGGTAGCGGTCGCCACGCCGACATACTGATCGGCAGCACCGTAGTAAAACAGCCAGCGATCCTTTTCCCGGACAAGTCCTTCGACAAACACGACGTTCGGCACTTGGCCAATCTTCTCCCATTGCAGCTCGGGTTGAAAGAGGGGCTGGTCAGACCGCGCCAGTACTATTCGTGGGTCTCGTTTATCGAACACGACCCACCCAGTGCGGTAAACCAGGTGGTCGTCAGCGCCGTTATAGATAAGAAAAATGCCGTCGTCAGTCACGATGGGGGGAGGCCCCGGTTCTACTACTCGCGAATCGAACCGGCCGGGACGGCGCGGCAAGACCGGACGATCGAGAGCATCCGTCCAATGCACGAGGTCAGATGAATAGGCGACGCCCATCTGGTCGGTTTTGTCGCGAGCGGTTCCCAGGTAATACATCCAATATTTGCCGCGGATTTTCTCCCGGAGAATCGCGCCCGACTTGGTCCACCCGATATTCCAGCGGCCCTTGTAGGCGGGTAAGAGAATTCCACGGCGACGCCAATGAATCAGGTCCGTCGAAGTAGCCAGGCAAAGGTGAGCATCGTGTTTGTTATATCCGGTATAGGTTAAGTAGTAAGTGTCGCCAATTTTGATCAGCCTCGGGTCTTCCACGCCACCGCCTCTCTCGTACGCGCTTTCAGGTACGAGCACAGGACGCGAACGGCGCGAGAAATGAACGCCGTCGAAGCTGCTGGCATAGCCCAGACTTGAGCTCCCGTTCTTGTCCTGCGCGCGGTAGAGCATCAGGAATCGCCCACCTTCTTCAAGTACGGCAGGATTGAACACGCCCGCTGCTTCGAAACCGCTGCCTTGCGGCGCCAGAATCGGTCCCTGGACCAGCCGCTTCCACTCTCCAAATGGAGCTGTCGAGCGAAAAGCCGCCTGCTCCCCTGAGAAGAGAAACGTGCAAACCAAAAGTAGCGCAACTTTACTTAAGCGGAAGGTCATCGGCCCGTGCTCAATCGTACATGCGAACACACTTCTTTACTTCCGCGCTGTCCGCATGACGACCAGGAATTGGGCAGGAGTGTGGCCGTGGTCAGGCGGTTGCGACCAATTCGCCCACGCGTGCCAAAAAATGCTCGGGCCCATCCACCCGGGAGATAGCAGCATCCGGGCAACTGTCTTTGGGCAGATAGGTATACCAGCCGGTAAGCAAAGCAACCGATTGCGGTGGGTAGGCGAGCTTAAGCTCTTCGCAAAACTCCAGCGCCTCAGCGGATTCCGGATTGGCCGTGATGATCACCAAGGCGTAGTTGCCCGGCTTCCAGACTCTCCTGGCCTCAGAAACACTGCTTGCGCTCGCAACTTCATAGCCGGCCGACTCGAGAATGCGGCTGTGCAAGAGGTCTGGGTTCGGAGCGACCAGCAGAATACGTTTACGAACGGACATCAAGGGGCTTTCCCTGAGGTGAATTGGCCAGCAGTGACCCCGATTATAGATGCAATCGGACGGAACTGAGTCATGCGCTCGGCCAGATTAATCCAGCTTCTCTGAATCCGATCACCTGATAGCGTCTTCCGCCTTCTTAACGCAGGCCGCCTGGACCACCAAGCCGTCGCAGTCAAACCATCCATCAACACGGGGGCGACAAACGGATTTCTTTGCGAAACGCATCTCGGTGACGCAATTTCTGGGTAGGACAAAATGGGCCGCCCGCGAGGTATACCGGCTGGCACAGCTTGTGAGCAGCGACAGGGTCACGATCAAGATGCTCGCCCGAGACTTCATTGTTCGACAGTAATCCGTTTTCCGCGAGGGTCAACATTACGGAGGTCGGAGTAACGATTCTTGTGCAATGGGTGGGCACCATGGAATCTGCAAAGAGCAATGGGAATTAGATTCTCGCAATGGACGTGGATAGCTGACTCCTCCCGCTGTGGAATCAAAGATTTGCAGTGGCCGCACTGGAAATCTTTGTGTTCACAGCAATTACGCTCCGAGCCTTGCGGCCCCGATCTCTATCAGAAGCAACGACGAATGCTCGTCGCAGCGTTCCGAAATCGGAGCACAGTCGGAGTGTGGAGAAAATCAGGGATATTTGTCAAGCACTGAATTGGGAAAGAGCAAGGATGGGGCAAGCGGCCTCGAACCAGCGCCTTTTTATAAGGCGTGAAGGCCGCCTGCCGAGACTTTCTACCAGATTGAGACCTTGAGTTTGTCCACCCACATGTACCAGGGGTCGCCGTACAGGTCGGTGTTCTGCTCCCATTGGAATTTGAAGTTGTGGCCGGCTGCTACCGGCGCGGCCGGCATGGGCGTGTTCAGCTTGAAATCTTTGCCATCCACGCGCAGGGCCACGAAGTGAACATATTTCGTATTGCGGTCCCGCGTGCCATAGAAGGACACGGTGTGCCAGGAATCGGGTGGCCACCTCTGGCAAGGGATAGAAGTGTGCTGCCAGTGCCGTGCCTTAATGTTCCAGACGTCCCACCATCCGCTTCCGTAGGAACACTGTGTGCCAAACCAATACTTGAAGCTGTCATCCAGAAATAGCGTGTCAAATTCCATGCCTTGAACCACGTAGCGTCCGTTGGGCTGTTTGGTTTTGGGTGCAGTCCAACGAAAGGTGATATCAAACCGAACGTGGTCGGCCCAGCGCTGGTCTCCAAATTCCTTGACAAAAAGATCGTCTGCCCAACGTTGATAACCACCTTTTATGTATCCCAGCATGGAACTGCCGTCCAGTGAGGGGCTGCTGACTCCCTGCTTAAACCAGAAGGTCGCAGTTACTCCGTTGGCGCACTTATCACACCCATGCCAGCCGCCCACCTGATCAACATTAGTCCACGTTTTTGCGCTTGATGGCGGGGTAGGAATGAGCCCGACAGTGCCGGTGCCGCCACCCGACCCGGAGCCTGTAACGTTTACGGTCAGCTTTGAGCTGCCGCTGGCGCCAGTCGAGTCCCATGCCTTCACGGTGACGCTGTGCGTGCCCTTGCTCATGCTGACATACTGCGCCATGTTTGAGCTCGAAGTGTTCTTCCTAAAAGCTAGAGCCGAATCCACATAAATGGCCCAGCCCGTGATGGGGTGGCTGGAGCTCGCCACCCCGGCCACACTGACCGGCGAGGTTGTTCCCGATGACTTTGCGGAGACGCTAACCGCCAAACTTGGAGAGGTCGCGAGCAGGATCCATGCAGCCACTTTTGCCAGGTTCATTTAACAACTCCTCAAGAAGTGGTGACAACGTAGGGCTGACGGTCTTAAGCGCAAGGCTCAAGCTGACATACAAAGGAGTAACAGTTCGGGGGAGAAGCGCCCATCCGTTAAATGCCTCAGAATTGGTGAAATCCAGAGACAAACAATTTAGAGAGATCTTCTAAGGTATGTAGCCGGGGGTGTACTAAGGGAATACTGGGGCCTGTGGGAAACTCCGCCCCGAATTTGCGGAGGATTGAACAAAGTGCTGGCGGCAATAGAGGAATTCGCGCACAACCAGCCGAATTTTATTGCCACTCGGTTCCCATATTGTCGTCGGTAATAACTCGCCGATCTCGGAACAGCTTTGAGTATGTCCGTGCATCCTCGATGGCTAGGCGCGTGCGGAACGGGTTAGCCTCGGAGCCATGATCCGGCAGCGAAAGGACGGCAGTTAAGATGTTTTGGTCCTCGGTGCGGCTTAAATCGAGCACCGGTCTTCCATCGATCCGATAATCCAGCAAGATATTCCGCCACCGTTCTTTGTTAGTTTGAATAGGAGAGTCGCTTACTGCTAAGAAGTTGACGACCCTGAGCGAGTACGGAAAAACGGTGCTTCCGGTGAGGTAAACCTCCTCGCTGTCGGTCGTATTGTAAAAGTGCACGCCGCCCGGCTTTAGGTGCCCCCGAATCAATCTAAGGAACTCCGCTGAAAGCAGGTTGCTGGAGTGAGCACGCCAATGAAAGGTCGTGTTCAGGACGATAGCGTCGAATGTTTCCTCAGGATGCCGCAGCAACCATCTGCGTCCGTCATCAATGATGATTTCCACTTTAGGATTCCGGAGAAGACTGGCCACCTGGGGGAAGTTGGGAATAAGTCGCAAGTAACCCGGATTGATTTCTACAATTGTGAGTTTCTCCAGTTGAGGGTGATTTGCGATCACCTGTGCCCACGAACCTGAAGCAAGGCCGATCATCAATACTTGCCTCGGATTGGGGTGAAAATAACTGAGGGCGAAGGGACGCACGATCAGGTTGGAATCGTGAACAAGATCAATGTTGAAGCGTCCGTCGTAAACTCCACCACCAAAAACCACGCCATCGGGGGTTACAGTGACTACACCGCTCTTGGTTTCGACCACATACTTAAATTGGAGTTGGTTGTGCCATATCTGTTTCAGCAATAGACGCTCATAGATGCTGCCGAAGAGCGCCGGCGCAGATAGAAAGAGAACGATTACGAGTAAAGCACAACCAGCGACAGAGACAAGTGTTCGGGACAACGGCGTTTGCACGGCCACCAACACCGAAACGCCGATAGCAAGTCCCACAACCGCCAAAAATACCGCTATCTTCTGGATTCCCCAACGATCCATCAAAATAAAACCTACCAGGAAGCTTCCCGCAGCCGAGCCCACGATATTGCTGAAATACAAATAGCTGAGCCGGGCACCCGCTTTTTCCCCTGGGGGAATGGAGACGTGAGCGAGAAGCGGGAAGGTCATTCCCATGAACGCTGCCGCAAAACCAATGAGCGGCAAGGCGGCATACAAGCTAAACCAGCGAACTACGAAGGCCATAAATGGCCCTACAAAAAATCCAAACAGGTTTGCCAGGATAATGAAGAAGCCTACGAGCACGAGGAAACGTTGCTTATGGCCCGTGTAGGAGCGGCAGATGTCTTCGCTGATGCGTGATCCAAATGCAATGCCGGCAAGGTACGTGCCCAACATGACCGCAAAACTGGCGGCCTTGCCGCCGGTGGTATAGGAAAATAAGCGGTACCAAAAGATTTCGTAACCGAGGGCGATAAATCCCGCCAGGGCTGCGAGCAGCACGGCCAGTACCAGTGCGATGCCGGCGTCAGTTGAGGATGAGTTGTTTATATATCCACCGACGGCAGGCGCGAGCTCGCTTGTTGCCTTTTCTCTCCGCCGATAAAAGAAGAGTGCGCCCAGACCAACACAGGCATTGATGGCGGCCGCGATCTTGATTGAGCCTGACTGACCAAGCACTCGCATCAGGAATGCGGCGGCGGCGAAGCAGGCGACCGCTGAGCCCATAGTGTTCGCAAAGTAGAGTCCGGCAACCGAGCCTCCGACACTGCCGGAGAGGCGCACGCTGTGGGTCACCAGCAGAGGCAAGGTGCAGCCCATTAATAGCGTTGGGAGCAGCACCAACAGCAACGAGATCAATCCGGTTTGCAGTTGGCTGGCGCCGGCGGTGTACAGCGCAGCCAGATGAAAAATTCGCAACGATGCCAGACCGAGAAAGGAGATGGCCAGCTCTGCCACACCGAACAGAGCGACCAAAGGCAGATGACGCTTGGAAAGTTCGCCGCCCAGCAAACTCCCCAAGCCAAGCCCCAGCATGAAGCCGGTCACCACCATGGTGACGGACTCAATGTTTACGCCATAGATGGTAAATAGAGCACGTTGCCAGACGATCTGATAGATCAACGCTGGAAATCCGGAAAGAAAAAACAGCAGACAAAGAAGCCACAGACGGCCGTGCCGGCGTGAAACCCTCGCTGTGTTCAAGGATTCAATTCCCAAATTCTCTGGACTGAGAGTCTGAGTCATCAGGGTCGAGAGCAGAATGACCCAAATCCGTGAAGTCGGCAAGAGCGACGCAGGCACACGCCAATCCGGGAATCGAACTGCGCAGGCTCATTCCACCTGCCAATCACACCTGATCCCCTTCGCTCTCGATCAATGATTCGTGCCGGCATTCCTTAACAAGAGCTGCTTTGGAAGTAATGAATATTTAAAATGCTGCTCCGCATCCAAACCGCTGACGTGAATTCTCGAGGAAATAGAGCGGAGATAAAGCAATGCCCAAAATGAAAGTCGCGCAGGTACCGAAGGCGGGAGCCGATTTTGAGCTTGTCGAGCGGGAGGTCCCCCAGCCAGGGCCACGCCAAGTGAGAATTCGGGTCGAGGCTTGCGGAGTCTGTCACAGTGATGTCTTAACAAAGGAAGGCGTCTGGCCGGGCATTGTCTATCCGCGTGTGCCCGGACATGAGGTAGCCGGCAGAATTGACCAGGCTGGCGCAAACGTAACCGAGTGGAAGAAGGGCGAACGCGTGGGCGTGGGGTGGCATGGCGGGCAGGACGGAACCTGCCTGGCTTGCCGGCGGGGCGATTTTGGAAACTGCGCCAATCTTAAGATTGCCGGAATCAGCTATGACGGTGGCTATCAGGAATACATGCTGGCGCCAGTTGAGGCGCTGGCGCGAATGCCGGAGTCACTTGATGCCGCGGAAGCCGCACCACTGCTGTGTGCGGGCGTCACCACTTTTAACGCGCTACGCCACAGCGGCGCGCTGCCGAGCGACTTGGTGGCGGTGCAAGGAATCGGTGGGCTCGGGCACCTCGGCATTCAATTCGCGCAGAAGTTCGGCTACCGGGTCGCGGCCATTGGACGCGGCCCGGAGAATGGCATCTTGGCAAAGAAGCTGGGAGCCAGCGTTTACATCGATAGCGTCGCAAAAAATCCAGCCGCAGAGCTGCAGAAGCTCGGCGGCGCCCGCGTGATCCTCGCGACTGCGCCCAACTCGAAGTCAATGTCTGCGCTGATTGATGGCCTTGGCAACAATGGCACTCTGATGGTTGTAGGCGCCAGCTTCGATCCGATCGAGGTCACCCCCATCCAGCTAATTCAAGGCAAGAAGAACATCCAGGGCTGGGCGTCCGGGATCCCCACCGATTCCGAAGATACACTCCGCTTCGCCGAGTTGACCGGAGTGCGCCCCATGATCGAAAAGTATCCGCTCGCGAAAGCCGGCGAAGCCTATGCGCGCATGATGAGCGGCCAGGCTCAATTCCGTGTCGTGATCACGATGTGAGTGATGATCCACTACGCGCGGTGTTTCAGGGAGGGAAGGGCCAGGCCACCTGCATTCAAGGTGATCTAGTTCCACGATTAGGAAGCCTCTCCCATTGTGAATAGCCCAGTGTAGATGTACTCTCTCTATACATCGTGGAGAGAACTGGCCGCTCCCAACCTCACCAGTGAACTCCCAGCGAAGGCCCCGCCTTCCATTATCCGAGGATATATGACCAGTCGAATTGGCACGATGGTTGCTGCAGCTCTCCTTATCACGCAAGGGACTCCTCCGCTTGTGCTCGGTCAATCCACAGTTCCGAAGGATTCGGGGACACCACGTTTTGTGTCGCACACGTCACTGGTGCTAATTCCAACCGTGGTTACGGAACATGGCGGCGTCCATGTAACGGGATTGACGAGGGACGATTTCAAACTGCTGGAGAACAAACAATCGCAGAAAATCTCAATCTTCGAAGAAATCAAGACGGAACCAGGCAGAATTCGGCGTGTTGATCAAAATGATATGGGATTCACCAACGCGGTAACGCCTGATGCGAAGACTCAACGTCTCACCATGATCGTGCTAGATACGTTAAATACTCGCTTCCAAGACCAGGTACACGCGCGTCGTGAAATCTTAAAATTTATAGACGAGAGTCTCCAGCCAGGTGAAGCGGTAGCCCTGATGACGATCGGCTCTAACGGCCTCAATGTAATCAACGATTTCACAACTGATCCCAAAGTGCTCTCCGCAGCGGTCAAGAAAGTGCGCGGTCAGCAATCGAGCTTGGAGAAGAGCGCGGCAGACATGGCCGATTTGCAATCGGAATTGCAAGTCCAGCGCCAACTTGGACGTGCCCCGTCGAATGAAGAAATGATTACCCAGCAGCTGCAAGGGTTTCAGAGTGGCATATTCGACCAATTTGAACAGCAACAGCAGGTGCGCGGTGTAGAGATTACACTTCGCGCGCTGCGGCAGATTGCGGAATCGTTCTCGGGAGTACCGGGAAGGAAGTCGCTGATTTGGGCCACCGGCGGTTTGCCTTTTGTGGCTGACGATCCGGTCTCATTCCGCTTTGGAACGGGTGATCTGTTGCCCCTGTATGAATCCACCTGGAATGCTATGAACGAATCGCAAATATCGGTTTACCCCCTGGATATGGGAGGACTATTCAACCCCGGGTTTGTATCGCCTAGATTCGGGAGATTTGCCCGCTCTCGTCGCATGATCGACTCGGTCTCGAACCTGGAGACGTTCGCCAAGATGACCGGTGGCAAACTATGCGTTTACAGAATGAACCTGGCCGGGTGTTATAACGACACGCAGAAGGACGGAACTCAGTACTACCTGCTCGGCTACTACACTGATGTGAAAAAAGGTAAGAATGGGTGGCGAAAGGTGGAAGTTACAGTGCGGCGGCCGCAAGTTGAGGTTCGGGCCCGCACGGGCTATTACGTGAGCTCAAAACCACCCGATCCGAGGAAGTCTGAACGAGAGGATATGGACACTGCCGTCATATCGCCAACCGACTTCACCGCCGTTCCTATGCTGGTGCGTTGGACAGGCAAGACATCCGACGGTCCGAAGGTGCAGCTCAAGTTCCGATTCAATGTCCCGGGTGCGGGTATCTCGATTGATGAGAGCAATGACAATCTAGTCAGCGTCACCTTTGCGGCTTTCGCAAAAACCCCGGGCGGCATTGCCGGAGATTTTGTAAAGGAACTAGAGGGTAAGCTCCCGGTAGCGACAGCCGAAGAGGTGGTGGCGCACGGGGTTGTTTACGACGGCATGATTACCGTACCGCCGGGAAAGTACACGGTTCGGTTCATTGTGCGCGATAACCTCAGCGGTCGAATGGGAACTGTTAGTGTTCCGGTGGAAGCCGACCAAACTGCAGAATCCAAGACTACCCCGGCGCAGCCGTAGTCTTGCACTTCACCCGCTACCCCACTGACCGATCCATTGCACGAGCCGCGGCCGATGACACAACTGCGCGAGGGTGCAACCAAGAATCTTTGTCATTACACCATAGGTTCGGCGCGCGCGGCGGGGCGTAGTGCTTTGGACGCTGATGACAACGTAGGCCCTGCGACTATGCTATCGCCGCGGCCGTAACCTTGCGCACCGCTAACGACAGCATTACCCGAGTAATCCCGCTGATGATCATGCTCACGCCCACCAGGGTGCCGATTGCCCAGGCGGCGCTCGACGGCCATTGCAAGTAAATCAGCAGCCCCAGCAGGAGGGTGATAATCCCATCCACCAGGACCCAGCTCGAACCCCGCGTGGATCGCATCTTGAAAAACAGAACAATGTTCAGGATGCCCTCAATCAAGAAGAGCGACGCCAGGATTAACGTCAGAGCTGTAACTCCCAGAACGGGATGGGTGATCAGGTACACACCGAAGACGAGATACGCGACGCCGACCAGCAGCTTCCAGATCATGCTGCCAGCACCATGGGCGTGAAACGCCAGCACCAGGTGAACCACGCCTGCCAAAACGATGAGCCAGGCGATCACTACATTGACCGCCACGGCCGCCAGAAATGGCGAACTGATGGCCAACATCCCAAAGATGATCAACAAAACGCCCCACGCAATTGACCAGTTCGAAGCTTGCCGCACAATGCCGGCTGGAGTTTGGGGTGCCATAGTGGACCTCCTCAAAAGGCGGCCCAAGCCTACTCCTAAATAAAGATTTATTGAAGGCACAAGATAGGCTTTCTCAGTCTGAGACGACGAACCTGCCTGTAGAATTCAGCCCTGATTGCTGATCGCGGCTGCTGCTGCGTTTCGGAATATTACGGGAGACAGCACGGCCACGAACGACAACTTCGGCCAACCTGCGGGAGAGGTGCTCCAATGATTCAAGCTGCGAAGAGTATCTTCCTCGTCGTGAGTGCGCTCTTTCCGATTGTGGACCCGATCGGCGGAAGTCCCGTGTTTCTGGCGCTCACCAGAGATCACACAACTCACACACGGAAATTGCTAGCCCGCCGCATCGCGCTGAACAGCTTTGTACTGCTGATCGCGTCGTTCACCATTGGATCGCGCGTGCTCTCATTTTTTGGGATTTCGCTACCCGTAGTGCAGGTGGGTGGCGGGCTGATCGTTATTTCCACCGGTTGGGTGATGCTGAAGCAAAAAGACGACGATGACCGAAGAGCAATGGGGCGAACCGTCAAGCGCACCAATGTCCTGCGGGATGCGTTTTACCCGCTGACGCTGCCCTTGACAGTCGGCCCAGGCTCTATCTCAGTTGCCATCACGCTAGGCGCCAATGAACCGCAGCACTTGGGCACGAGCCTGCTGACCATTATCGCGGCGGCCATTGGCTGCGCGGTGGTGGCGGTAACGATTTATCTCTGCTACGGGTTTGCAGACCGGCTGGCGGTGGTCATCGGCCCGACCGGAATGAACGTAGTTCTAAAGCTGTCGTCGTTTCTACTGGTGTGTATCGGCGTGCAGATCTTTTGGAACGGCGCCAGCCAGTTGCTCGGTTCCTTGCTGCGTTGAGAGAAATTGAAGTGAGAGCCTCACCAGCGCAGAATAATTTGTTAGCTTCTCATTCCGCTTTTCCGAATCGTTGCGCCAGTCGAGTTTATAAAAGGCAGGCAGGCGGGGTTCGATCCGTCGTACACTCTGGTCTTCACTTCCGCATTACAAAATGAGCAAAGACACCACCTCACCTCCACGTCGCAAAATGGTCAGGTGGTATGACCCGGTTCAGCTACTCCATACCGGCGTGGAAGTGATCGTCTCGGCTGTGCTGGGTACCAGATCCGATTACAGGGTAATGGAAAGCTTTAGTGGCCCACAGGATGTGTTTGATTACAGTGGCGAACGAGAAATCTGGATTGACTATGTTGCGGACCTAGGGGATGGCTGGAATTCGACCCATACCATTGCCACACTGCTGGCTAAGGATTTGCTCGATGTTCCTGCTCCACAACAGGAAAGTTCAAAACCAGGAAGTCCAAGGCAGGAAAGTCCCCCTGTTCGGACCTCTCGTGGCCGGATACTTATTATGGGCGGCGATGAGGTATATCCGGTAGCTAGCCGGGACGGATACCAGGAACGTACGGTCGCGCCTTACAAAAGCGCGCTGCCACGCACTGAACCACCACATCCGGTGATCTTCGCCATCCCAGGCAATCATGACTGGTACGATGGGCTGGTCAGTTTCACGCGCCTGTTTTGCCAACATCGTTGGATCGCCGGGTGGCAAACTCGACAAAAGAGAAGCTACTTCGCCCTGAAGCTCCCGGCGGGCTGGTGGCTCTGGGGTGTGGACCTCCAGCTTGAGTCGGATATAGACCAGCCGCAGCTCGAATATTTCTGTGAAGTGGCCAAGAAGATGTCGCCAGGGGACCAGGTTATTTTGGCTACCGCAGAACCGGACTGGATTTACGGAAACATTTACGACCCTAAGCTCGGTAA